>JAZPZL010000155.1:0-4808 GCA_045544655.1 Eubacteriales bacterium | reverse complement strand
CCGATTGTTCCGAGCCGAATGGCGATGGAAGAATCCCGGTGTCAACGCGGGCCAGGGGAGACTTTTTCAAAAGTCCCCCTGCAAAGCCTTGAAATCCGCGAAAAAGTGTGTATAATAGACTGTAATAAAATGAGAAAAGTGGCTCATTCGTCACTTTTCGGAAAGCTGAGGACCCTTTTATGGAAAAACAAAAGTATTATATTACCACCGCCATTGCTTACACCTCCCGTAAGCCCCACATCGGCAACGTGTACGATCCCGTTCTTGCCGATGCCATCGCAAGATATAAGCGAATGATGGGCTTTGACGTGTATTACCTCACCGGCTCCGACGAGCACGGTCAGAAGATCGAGGAGCTTGCCAAGGCGGAAGGGATCGGGCCCAAGGCTTACGTTGATAAGGTAGCCGCTCAGATCAAAGAGGTCTGGGACGGTATGAATATTTCCTACGACCGCTTCATCCGCACCACCGATGCCGACCACGAGGACGCGGTGGAAAAGATCTTCCAGAAGCTTCTGGAAAAGGGCGATATTTACAAGGGCGAATACGAGGGCAAGTATTGCGTGCCCTGCGAATCCTTCTTTACCGCTTCCCAGCTGAAGGAGGGCGGACTCTGTCCCGACTGCGGCAGACCCTGCGTGGATGCCAAGGAGGAGGCGTACTTCCTGCGCCTTTCCAAGTATGCGGACAGATTGGTTCAGTATTACGAGGAGAATCCCGAATTCTTCGCTCCCCTTTCCCGTAAGGCGGAGATGATCAATAACTTTATCAAGCCCGGTCTTGCGGATCTGTGCGTTTCCCGCTCCACCTTCTCCTGGGGCGTAAAGGTAAAGGACGATCCCAGACACGTCATTTACGTGTGGATCGACGCTCTTTCCAACTACATTACCGCTCTGGGCTACAATCCCGACGGAAGCGGTGAGAATTTTGCAAAGTACTGGCCCGCAGATCTCCACGTGATCGGTAAGGATATCGTTCGTTTCCATACCATCTACTGGCCCATTCTGCTGATGGCACTGGATCTTCCTCTGCCCAAGAGAGTTCTGGGTCACCCCTGGGTGCTGTTCGGCGAGGATAAAATGAGCAAATCCAAGGGCAACGTGGTCTATTCCGACGAAATGGCGGAGATCTTCGGTGTGGATGCCGTGCGCTACTACCTCCTGTCCGAGATCCCCTTTGCCCAGGACGGCAGTATCACCTACGAGTCCATGATCGCCAAGTTCAACGCAGACCTTGCCAACACGCTGGGCAATCTGGTCAGCCGCAGTGTGGCAATGGCAGTCAAATACTTTGACGGCAAGGTGAGCCGCCCCGCAAGCTTTGACAATGAATTCGATGCAGACCTCATCGCCTGCCAGCAGAAGGCGTTCGCCGCTCTGAACGAAGGCTTTGACAATCTCCACATCGGTGACAGCATCAACGCCGTAATGGACTTTGCCAAGCGTTGCAATAAATACATTGACGAGACTATGCCCTGGGCGCTTGCCAAGGACGAAGGGCAGAAGGCGCGCCTGGAGGGCGTTCTCTACAACCTTCTGGAGGCGATCCGCCGCATCGGTGTGATGCTGACTCCCTTTATGCCCGCCACTGCGGAAAAGATCGCGAAGGCGGTTTGCTGTGACCCGGTTTCCGATTTTGATACCGTGACTGCGCCCTTCGGTGTACTCGAAGCTTTTGCAGTTTCCGCCTGTGAGCCTCTCTTTGCAAGACTGGATGCAGACGCTCTCATCAAGGAGCTGACCGAAAAGGCAAAGGCGGCGCAGAAGGCCGCCAAGGAGGCGGCAAAGGAAGCGGCAAGAAAGGCAGCTGCGGCAGCGGAAGGACCCAAGGAGCCCTGCACCTTTGACGATTTCTGCAAGATCGAGCTGGTGTGCGCCCGGGTTTTGGAATGTGAAAACGTACCCAAGAGCGAAAAGCTTTTGAAATTCCGTTTGGATATCGGCACCGAGGAAAGACAAGTGCTTTCCGGCGTTGCCAAATTCCATAAGCCCGAGGAGCTGGTGGGCAAAAAGCTGGTTCTGGTAAAGAACCTTTTGCCCCGTAAGATGATGGGTCTGGAATCCCACGGTATGCTCCTTTCCACCGAGGCGGAGGGCAAGGTCTGCCTGATCCACCTGCCCGAGGATACGCCCGCAGGCGCAAGCATCGGCTGAGATGGGTCTGTTCGACAGTCACGCCCACTACGACGATCCCCGCTTTGCAGGGGATCTGGACGAGGTAGTGGAGCTGATCTCCTCTAAAAGCGAGATCTGCCCTTGCGGGGTAGAGACCGTGGTGAATATCGGGTGTGACGTCCCCACCAGCCGCCTTTGCATCGAGCTGGCGGAAAAATACCCGATGTTTTACGCTGCCGTGGGGATCCATCCTCAGGACGCGCATACCTTTGACGAAAATTCCATCGGGGAGCTGAAGGAAATGCTGAAGCACCCCAAGGTAGTCGCCATTGGGGAGATCGGTTTGGATTATAAATACGAAAACTGCTCCCGTCAGGTGCAGAAGGACGTGTTCCGCCGCCTGATGGAGCTTTCCCGGGAAACGGGCTACCCCGTTTGCATCCACGACCGCGACGCCCACGGGGACGTGTTCGATATCATTCGGGAATTTCCCGACGTGCAGGGCGTGATGCATTCCTTCTCCTGCTCACCGGAAATGGCGTGCCAGTACGTGAAAATGGGATGGTTCATCTCCTTTTCCGGTACGGTGACCTTCAAGAACGCCGCCATCGTTCCCGAAGCGGCGAAGGCGGTTCCCTTGGATCGGCTTTTGGTGGAGACGGACGCGCCTTACCTTGCCCCCGTGCCTTATCGGGGCAAGCGGAATAAGTCCTGCTACGCCTACGCCACCTGCGCCAAGCTTGCTCAGCTTCACGGGGTAAGCACCGAGGAAATGGTGCAGATCACAAGGGATAATGCACGCCGCTTTTTCAAAATGTTACAAAAATAAAAACTTTGCAGTTTCCTCTTGTAATTTTTGGAAAAATGTTCTATACTAACGAATGGTAAAAAAATAAACTACACATAAAGGAGAAACCACCATGTCTGTAAAAGTTGCCATTAACGGTTTCGGTCGTATCGGCCGTCTCGCATTCCGTCAGATGTTCGCTGCTGAAGGCTACGAAGTAGTTGCCATCAACGATCTGACCGATCCCAAGATGCTCGCTCATCTTCTGAAGTATGACTCTGCTCAGGGTCGCTACAACAAGACTGTTGAAGCTACCGAGAACTCCATCATCGTAGACGGTAAGGAAATCACCATCTACTGTGAGAAGGACGCTGCAAACCTCCCCTGGGGCGAGCTCGGCGTTGACGTAGTTCTGGAGTGCACCGGTTTCTACACCTCTAAGGAAAAGGCTTCTGCTCACATCACCGCAGGCGCTAAGAAGGTTGTTATCTCTGCTCCCGCAGGCAACGATCTTCCCACCGTTGTATTCAACGTAAACCACAACATCCTCACCAAGGAAGACACCGTTATTTCCGCTGCTTCCTGCACCACCAACTGCCTGGCTCCCATGGCAAAGGCTCTCAACGATTACGCTCCCATCCAGAGCGGTATCATGACCACCGTTCACGCTTACACCGGTGACCAGATGATCCTCGACGGTCCCCACAGAAAGGGTGACCTCCGCAGAGCTCGTGCCGGCGCTGTAAACATCGTTCCCAACTCTACCGGTGCTGCTAAGGCAATCGGTCTGGTTATTCCCGAGCTGAACGGCAAGCTCATCGGCGCAGCTCAGAGAATCCCCACCCCCACCGGTTCCACCACCATCCTCATCGCAGTTGTTAAGGGCAAGGATATCACCGTTGAGGGTATCAACGCTGCTATGAAGGCTGCTGCTACCGAGTCCTTCGAGTACAACACCGACGAGATCGTATCTTCCGATATCGTAGGCGCTACCGCAGGTTCCATCTTCGACGCTACCCAGACCATGGTTGCTAAGATCGACGACGAGACCTATCAGGTACAGGTTGTTGCTTGGTATGACAACGAGAACTCCTACACCAGCCAGATGGTTCGTACCATTAAGTACTTCGCAGAAATCTAAGTATTTAAAACAAGAGAGAGATCCGAATTTTTTTCGGGTCTCTTTTTTTTGCTTTGTGAAAACGGCTGCAACGTCGATCCTCCGCTTTTTGAAAAAAGCGGGGCAAAAACTTTCCCTGAAAAAATATCAATTTATCATTTTACACGTGTGTGATTGAGGGTGGGCGCACGAATCGCCCCTATACACCTCATCCACCGCGCGCGGTTCCGCATTGACACTACGGTTTTCCGCCTCCCATTCGGTCGTTAAAAACCAAGTGTCGGCTGTCAAAAGCACATCAAAAAAGCCATACTATGGCTTTTTCTCGGCTTTCGCCCCTTCTCCCACTGGAGAAGGCAAATATAGCCGCGATTTCGCGGTGACAAAGTGGGATTACGGGGAGTGTGATGGTGAGATCCCTCGGCAGACTCGGGATGACGCGAACCGAGGGGTGCGGGACTTTGGGCGAACGATCCGCGCCCGTCTTTTTTTGGCTCCTTGATACCAAGGTTCTGCCTGCGACATTCGTCTTGGTACAACCGGGTATCGGCGGTCGAAAACCATCGAAAAAGAGATAACATCTCTTTTTCTCGACTTCCGCATCCTGAGCGAAGCGTAAGCGGAGTCGAAGGATCTTAATTTTGCGGGGACAAAGGTGGGCTTCTGTGGGTTGTGGTTGGTTGAAAGCGGGCTGTCGAGGCGCCAGCCCCTACGGAACCGTTGATTTTTTTACCGTGCGGTGACAAGGCGGGATTTGAGTGGTTGCGGTATTATTCGTAGGGGAGGC
>JAZPZL010000154.1:0-4157 GCA_045544655.1 Eubacteriales bacterium | reverse complement strand
GTGCTGGTCTTGATATAATCCGCCCCCGCCTCTCCTACGATACGGCACATCGTGATCTTCTCCGCCTCGGTTAAAAGACAGGTCTCAACGATGACCTTGAGAATCTTCCCTCGGGTCGCTTCCCGAACGAGAGCGATCTCTGCAGCTACCTCCTCCGTCCTGCCATCCTTGAGAAGTCCCACGTTGATCACCATATCGATCTCATCCGCGCCCTCCTCCACAGCTCGCGCCGCCTCGAATGCCTTTACCTCGGCGGTGTTGTATCCGTTAGGAAAGCCGATGACGGTACACACCTTGATCCTGCCCTGCAAATATTCGGAAGCAAAGGCTACATAGGAGGGAGGAATGCACACGGAAGCCGTTTGGAAACGAAGGGCGTCATCACAAAGGGCGCGGATCTCCTCCCGGGTTGCACTTTGAGAAAGCAGGGTGTGATCCACCCGTGCCAGTATTTCTTTGTTTGTCACCTTACACCTCCGGAAACGTTTTTTCACTATTATTATACCACATAATTATACCACCGCGGAAGCTTTTTCGCAACAAAAAAAGCGATATCTTTTGTCTTTTTTGCACAAATGAAAGAAAAAAAACGACAAAGTTTTAGCAAATAGCCTTTTTTACGGCGGGTGTCTTGACAAAAAACTATCTCGTGTATATAATTATACAGATAGATTTTATCTACAACAAAAGACTTCAGGAGTTGAGAAAAATGATTTTGAAGAGCGTAAAACAAGGCGAAACCAATCAATCCATTCTGGAGATCCAGATCCCCAAGGCTGATTTTGAAGCACAGGTGAACAAGGTCTTCAAGAAGCAGGCAAGCAAGATTTCCGTACCCGGTTTCCGCAAGGGCAAGGCTCCCCGCGCCATTGTTGAGAAAATGTACGGCAAGGGCATTTTCTACGAAGATGCTCTGAACGAGCTTCTCCCCGGCGTATTGGAGGAAGCAGTAAAGGAAGCAAAGATCGACGTTGTCAGCCAGCCCGAGCTGGAGCTTGGCGAAATTGATGAGAACGGCGTTGCTTTGACCGCGAAGTATTATACCAAGCCCGAGATTACCGTAAAGAATTACAAGGGCATCAAAGCCGAAAAGAATCTGAAGAAGACTTCCAAGGCTGACGTGGATGCAGAATTGGAAAGAGTTCGTCAGAGAAATTCCAGAACCATCGAGATCACCGACAGAGCTGCCGCAATGGAAGATACCGCCATCATCGATTACGAAGGCTTCGTAGGCGACAAGGCGTTTGAAGGCGGCAAGGGCGAGGCACACAAGCTGAAGCTCGGCAGCGGTCAGTTCATCCCCGGCTTTGAGGAGCAGATCGTAGGTCACAAGATCGGCGAGAGCTTTGACGTAACCGTTACCTTCCCCGAGGATTACCACGCAGAGGAGCTGAAGGGCAAGGAGGCTGTATTCAAGGTAACTCTGAACGGCATCGAGACCGTAGAGCTTCCCGAGCTTGACGACGAATTTGCAAAAGACGTTTCCGAATTTGATACCCTGGCTGAATATAAAAAGGATATCAAGGCTACAATAGAAAAGAAGAACGCAGAAGAAGCTGATCACGCAGTAGAAGAGCAGCTTTTGACCGCGATCATCGAAAACATCGAGGGCGAGATCCCCGCTTGCATGTTCGATAACGAAGCTGAGAATATGTTCCAGGATTACAGCAACCGCTTGATGCAGCAGGGTCTTTCCATGGAAATGTATCTCCAGTACACCGGTATGACCCGCGAAAAGATGATGGAAGAGTTCCGCCCTCAGGCTGAGCGTCAGGTAAAGGCTACGCTGGCTTTGGAAGCAATTGCAAAGGCAGAAAAGTTTGAGCTGACCGCAGAGGAGATCGAAGCAGAGTACGCAAGAATTGCCGAAGCTTACAAGATCGAAGTGGAAAAGGCAAAGGAATTCATCCCCGAAGAGGTTATCAAGAAGGACGTTTCCGCACGCAAGGCAGTAGAGCTCATCAAGGCTGAAGCCGTCATCGAGGAAAAGGCTCCCGCAAAGAAAGCCCCCGCGAAGAAGGCTCCTGCAAAGAAGGACGAGCCCAAGGAAGAAGCCGAGCAGAAGCCCGCAGCAAAGAAAGCCCCCGCAAAGAAGGCTGAAAGTGCTGAAAAGGCTCCTGCAAAGAAGGCACCCGCAAAGAAAGCTCCTGCAAAGAAGGCAGACAAAGAGTAAAATTTTATCCAACGGGAGGTTTTGACGTATGGCACTGGTACCAATGGTAGTCGAACAGACCAGTCATTCCGAAAGAAGTTACGACATTTATTCCAGACTTTTGGAGGACAGGGTCGTTTTTCTCTGTGACGAGGTAAACGACGCTACCGCAAGTCTGGTCGTTGCACAGCTTCTTTATCTGGAAGCACAGGATCCCGAAAAAGATATTCATCTGTATATCAATTCTCCCGGTGGCTCCGTATCCGCCGGAATGGCGATCTACGACACGATGAATTATATCAAATGCGACGTATCCACCATCTGCATCGGTATGGCGGCAAGCATGGGCGCCTTTCTCCTTTCTTCGGGAGCAAAGGGCAAGCGCATCGCTCTTCCCCATAGCGAAATTATGATCCATCAGCCCTTAGGCGGTATGAGCGGTCAGGCGAGTGATATCAAGATCCATTCCGATCATATCATCAGAACGCGTGATACGCTGAACAAGATCTTGGCTGCTAACACGGGCAAGGATCTGGCTCAGATCGAGAAGGATACCGACCGTGACAACTTCCTCACCGCTCAGGCGGCACTGGAATACGGATTGATCGATAAGGTCATCGAAAAGAGAGCATAATAAGTGCTTTCGCCAAAAAAGGCACATAGTCGGGTAAGTTTTGGCTTGCCCGACTTTATTTTATGAATATCAAATCACGGAGTTTATATGGCAAATCAAAAAAATGCACCGACTTGTTCTTTTTGCTCCAGAACCCAGGAGCAAGCGGGTCTTCTGATTCCCGGTCCCAAGGGCATCTACATCTGCGATGCCTGTGCCACGCTTTGCTATGAATTGGTGGAAGAGTATTTGGGGGAACAGAAAAGCGACAAAAAGGACGATAAAGAATTCAATCTGGATTATCTTCCCCACCCCACTGAGATCAAATCAAAGCTGGATGAATACGTAGTCGGTCAGGACGAGGCGAAGAAAGCCCTTTCCGTTGCAGTGTACAATCACTACAAGCGCTTGATGCAAAAAGACGACGACGGCGTTGAGATCCAGAAAAGCAACGTTTTGCTCATCGGTGCCACCGGTTGCGGCAAAACGTATCTGGCTCAGACCCTGGCAAAGACCCTGCAGGTTCCCTTTGCCATTGCCGACGCTACCACCCTGACGGAGGCAGGCTACGTGGGTGAAGACGTAGAAAACATTCTTCTCCGTTTGATCCAAGCGGCAGACTTCGACGTGGAAAAGGCACAAAAGGGTATCATTTATATCGACGAAATCGATAAGATCGCAAGAAAGAGCGAAAACCGCTCCATTACCCGTGACGTATCCGGCGAAGGCGTTCAGCAGGCTCTGCTCAAGATCCTGGAGGGAACGGTTGCAAACGTACCTCCCCAGGGTGGAAGAAAGCACCCCAATCAGGAGTTTATCAAAATCGACACCCGCAACATTCTCTTTATTTGCGGCGGTGCCTTTGACGGAATGGAAGAGATCATCAAGCGTCGCCAAGGCAAGCAAGCCATCGGCTTCCGGGACAAAAACGAGGAAAAGAAAAAGGACGCCACCCTGAAGGACGTGGTACCTCACGATCTGATCAAATTCGGTATCATTCCGGAGCTGGTTGGCCGTATTCCCGTCATCGTTCCCTTGGATGCATTGGATGAAGCCGGCTTGGTCCGCATTCTCACAGAGCCGAAAAACGCTTTGATCCGTCAATATCAAAAGCTGTTCCGCTTTGATGAGATCGAGCTGGAATTCGAGGACGAAGCCTGTCTGGAAGTAGCAAGAATGGCAAAAGAGCAGAATACGGGTGCCCGTGGACTTCGCGCCATTATGGAAAGCTTCCTGCAAAAGATCATGTTTGAGATCCCCGACCGTCGGGACGTGAAAAAAGTGGTGATCACAAAAGGCGTCGTAGCCGAAGGTGCAGAACCCAAATTGATCCTGCGCAGACAAAAAAAGCAGCCCGACCAAAACGAAGCGTAAAAAAATGCCGTTGCAACG
>JAZPZL010000153.1:0-5740 GCA_045544655.1 Eubacteriales bacterium | reverse complement strand
GCTCTGTCACTTCTACCATGATCATGGGTTGTGCCATCGCAGAGACCACGGGTATCTACGCTCTGGTTATTTCCATTCTTTTGATCTTCGTAGCCCCCCGTATTCTGGTCAATCTTTTGGTAGACGCCGTAAAATCTCTGTAATCAAACCGGGAATTTAATATGCAAAATCTTGACGTAATCTCCGTCAATCTTTGGAATATCCTTATTTCTCTGGCAAATCTTCTGCTTCTTTTCTGGATCGTTAAGAAGTTTTTGTATGGACCGGTGAAAAAAATGCTGGATTCCCGCAAGGAAAAGATCGACGGAAGCTATAAACGCGCCAAAGAAGCGGAGCAGACTGCTCTTTTACACAAAAAGGAGTATGAAGAAAAGCTTTCCGGCGCAAAAGAAGAAGCGGATGAGATCATTCATTCCGCCGTTCAGACCGCAAAGGATCGGGAGAAGGATATTCTCACCGAAGCAAAATCCGAGGCGGATCGCATTTTACAAAGAGCTGAGGAAAATGCAGCTCTGGAATTGAAAAAAGCCGAAAGCACCATCAAAGACGAGATTGTAGAGGTCTCTACCCTTCTTTCCGAGAAGATCCTCAAACGGGAGATCTCCGCGGAAGACCATCAATCTCTCATTGATGATTTTATCAACGGAATAGGGGAAAACAATGAAGATCAGCAGTGATTACGCCCTTTCCCTTTTCAGCTTAGCAAAAGAGCAGGATCGGATCGATGACTACGGAAAATGTCTGGCTGAAGTGCTTGGCATTGTTTCCCGCCATCCCGATTGGCTCGATCTCATCCATTCCCCTGCACTTTCTCTTGAAGAGAGGCTTTCTCTCATTGACAAAGCCTGGGGGCATCTTGAGGTAAAGGAAGTCCTGTATTTTCTCAAGCTTCTTTGCGAGAAGGGGCAGATCCTCGGACTTCAAAGCTCCGTTTCCGATTTTTTCCTTTTGGAAAAAGAGTGGAAGAAGCACGTTCCCGTGGAGGTACGCTTCGCTTCTCCTTTGACTGAGGAGCAGAAGACCAAGCTGGAAGAAAAGATTGGCAAAATTACGGGTAAAATTCCCGAAATCACATATCGCGAGGATCCTTCTCTCATCGGAGGGATCCGCGTGCAGATCGAAGATGCCGTTCTGGACGGAAGCTTATCCGCTAAGATCGGCGCCTTGAAGGGAGTGATCAAAGGATGAATCGCACCGAAGAAATCAGCAGCATTATCAAAGCGCAGATTCAGCATTACGAAGAAAAAACGCAAATGACGGAAACGGGCAAGGTCATCTTGGTAGGTGACGGAATTGCACGGGTTTTCGGTATTCGAAACTGTATGGCAAACGAGCTTCTGGAATTTGAGGGAGGCTCCTTTGGCGTTGCACAAAATCTGGAGGAGGAAACGGTCTCCGTTGCCATTCTCTCCAATAACAACGATATTCGCGAGGGTACCCAGGTTCGCAGAACGGGAAAGGTATTGAACGTTCCCGTAGGTGAGAATCTTTTGGGCAGAATCGTGAACGCTCTCGGTGAGCCCATTGACGGTAAGGGTGCGGCAGAATGCACTGAGACCCGCCCCATTGAATCGGAGGCACCCGGTATCATCGAACGGAAAAGCGTTTGCGTTCCCTTGCAGACCGGTATCAAAGCCATTGACAGTATGATCCCCATCGGAAGAGGTCAGCGAGAGCTGATCATCGGTGACAGACAGACGGGTAAATCGGAAATTGCCGTTGATACCATCATCAACCAAAAAGGAACGGGTGTGCTTTGCATTTACGTTGCCATCGGACAGAAAAGCACGACCGTGGCACAAATTGCCTCTCAGCTTGCCAAAAACGGCGCAATGGATTATACCATTATCGTTGCCGCTTCTGCTTCGGAAAGCGCTCCCCTGCAGTACATCGCGCCTTACAGCGGATGCGCGATGGCAGAGTATTTCCGTGAGCAGGGCAAGGACGTTCTTATCGTATACGACGATCTGAGCAAGCACGCAGTTGCTTACCGTGCTCTTTCCCTTTTGATCCGCAGACCTCCGGGCAGAGAAGCATATCCCGGTGACGTTTTCTATCTCCACTCCCGACTCCTTGAACGAGCCGCTTGTGTGGATGAAGCCTACGGCGGCGGTTCGATCACCGCCCTGCCCTTGATCGAAACTCAGGCAGGCGACGTTTCCGCTTATATCCCCACCAACGTAATCTCCATTACGGACGGGCAGATCTTTTTGGAAACGGAATTGTTCCACTCCGGTATTATGCCCGCCATCAACCCCGGTATTTCCGTCAGCCGAGTGGGCGGTTCCGCTCAGTTGAAGGGTATGAAAAAGGTTTCCGGCGAATTGAAGCTTCTGTATTCCCAGTACCGTGAATTGCAGGCGTTTGCCCAATTCGGAAGTGATCTTGACGCGGACACGAAGGCCCGTCTTGCCCTAGGCGAAAGAATCGTTGAGGTCCTCAAGCAGGATCGGAATACGCCTCTGCGCGTAGGCTGCCAGGTTGCCATCGTTTATGCGGTGACCAAGGGCTATCTTGATAAGGTGGAAGTAAAAGACGTAAAGGAATACGAGAAGAATCTCTACTCCCTTTTGGAAAACAGACACAAGGATTGGCTGGAAAGAATTGAAAGCGGTCTCTTTGAGGATGCCGAGATTGAGGATCTGAAAGCCATTCTTGGGGAAATGAAGGTTTGATCCTATGGCAGGAAATACGAAAATCCTGCGCCAGCGGATCAAAAGCGTCAATTCCACTCTGCAATTGACCAATGCGATGGGCTTGGTTGCCGGATCCAAGATCCGCAAAGCCAATGCGGGAATGCAAAATGCGCGTCAGTACGCCCGTGCCATTGAAAAGACCGTCTCCCTTTTATGCCGGGATACGGACGTGAAAAACAGTCCTTATATGGCAAAGCGGGAAGGCGGAAAAACGCGACTGATCGTCATTGCGGGTGACCGTGGACTTGCAGGTGGATACAACGCCAACGTTTTTCGCTTTTGCAGAGAATTTCCCGATGCAGAGATAATCCCCATCGGCAAAAGAGCCTGCGACCGTTTCGGTGCAGAACCGATCTCCTCGGAGCATTATTCCTTTGAGCAGGCTTACAGCCTTGCCGAAACGCTTTGCAGAGAGTTTTACGAAGGAAGCTACGACCGTCTGGGTGTCGTATACAGCGAATATGTTTCCGTGATGCAGGCAGAGGTAAAGGTCAAGTGGCTTCTCCCCTTACAAGCAAATGAAGACAATTCCGACGCATCGGTGGTATTCGAACCGGATTGTATAACGGTTTTGCAGAACGCAGTAAAGGAATACGTAGGCGGAGTCATTTGCTCTCTCGTAAGAGAAAGCTTTGCCAGTGAGGTAGCAGCAAGAAGAAACGCAATGGATTCTGCGGAGAAGAATGCTACCGCAATGATCGATAAGCTCAGTCTGGAATACAACCGCGCAAGACAAGGCGCAATTACCCAAGAAATCACAGAAATCGTTGCCGGAAGCGGAGGTGACTTGAAGTGACGAACAACAATACAAGCGGAAAAGTAATACAGGTCATGGGACCTGTTGTAGACGTAAAATTTCAGGAAGGCGCTCTTCCCGAGATCTTGAATGCTCTGACCATTCAAATGGAAGGCCGCGTTTTAACGGTCGAGGTTGCCCAGCACATCGGTGACAACGTTGCCCGTTGTATCGCAATGGCATCTACCGACGGTCTCCAAAGAGGCGCAGAGGCGATCAACACCGGCTCCCCCATTCGCGTGCCGGTAGGTAAAGAAACCTTAGGACGCATCTTCAACGTACTCGGTGATGCGGTAGATAACGTTCCCACTCCCGAAACCGAAGAAAAATGGAGTATTCACAGACCTGCACCCAAATTCGAGGATCTGACCACGGGTACTGAGATCTTTGAAACAGGTATCAAGGTCATTGACCTGATCTGCCCCTATTCCAAGGGCGGCAAGATCGGTCTGTTCGGCGGTGCGGGCGTTGGTAAGACCGTACTGATCATGGAATTGATCAACAACATCGCCAAGGAACACGGCGGTATTTCCGTATTCTCCGGTGTCGGTGAACGAACCAGAGAAGGAAACGATCTGTACAATGAAATGAAGCAAAGCGGCGTTATCAACAATACCGCTTTGGTTTACGGACAGATGAACGAGCCTCCCGGAGCGAGAATGCGCGTTGCCCTTTCCGGTTTGACCATGGCGGAATATTTCCGTGACAGTCAGGGACAGGACGTGCTTCTCTTTATTGATAATATTTTCCGTTTCACTCAGGCGGGCAGTGAGGTATCCGCGCTCCTGGGCAGAATGCCCTCAGCGGTGGGCTATCAGCCCACGCTTGCCACGGAAATGGGTGCTTTGCAAGAACGGATCACTTCTACCAAGAAGGGCTCCATCACCTCGATCCAGGCGGTATACGTGCCTGCGGACGACTTGACCGACCCTGCACCCGCAACCACCTTTGCGCATCTGGATGCTACTACGGTGCTTTCCAGAAGCATCGCTTCCCAGGGTATTTATCCCGCAGTGGATCCCTTGGAATCCTCCAGCCGTATCCTCTCCCCCGATGTGGTTGGCGAAGAGCATTACGCCGTAGCCAAAGAAGTGCAAAGAATTCTGCAACGCTATAACGAGCTGATGGATATCATCGCCATTATGGGTATGGATGAGCTTTCCGACGAGGACAAGCTTTTGGTAGGACGCGCCAGAAAGGTACAGCGCTTCCTTTCTCAGCCCTTTGACGTATCGGAAAAATTCACCGGCATTCCCGGAACCTACGTTTCCACTGCGGAAACCGTAAGAGGCTTTAAGGAGATCATTGAGGGAAAACACGACGATCTGCCTGAATCCGCGTTCCTCTTCGTGGGGACCATTGACGAGGCGGTTGAAAAGGCAAAGAAGGTGGCGCAATGACCCCTTTCCGCCTGACTGTGTCCTCCCCCGACGGAAATAAATTTGAGGGAGACGTGGTACAATTCACCGTTCGCGGGACCGAAGGTGAGCTTGCCGTTTTGGCAGGTCATATTCCCTTCGTCACCTCCGTGATCAAAGGAAAATGCGATCTGTGGACGGATGAAAATACCAAACGCGACGCCTTTTCCGACGGCGGCATCCTTTGCGTTTCCCAAGACGGTACCACCTTTATTTCAGGTTCATTTCGATTTTTATAAAAAAACGGCGGAGCAGTTGATCTGCTCCGCTCTCTTTCGAGGCTATATGTTTATCAAAAAAATGCTGAGAGACACGGAATTCTGGCATTTGGTCCTTGCTCTCGCCCTTCCCATTGCTTTACAAAATCTTCTTTCCAGTTCCCTTGCCATAATAGACAATCTGATGATCGGCAGGCTGGGAGATATTGCCGTCGGCGCGGTGGGCGTATCTGCACAGATTGCTCAGCTGGTCAACGTTTTTCTTTTCGGAATCACCTCAGGGGGAACCATTTTCGTGGCTCAATACTGGGGCAAAAAAGACCCGGAAGGGATTCGGCGCACCTACGGACTCGTAATGGTTTGTTGCTCTGCGGTTTCTTTATTGGCTGCCGTTTTGATCTCGATTTTTCCCCAGGTCGTACTCGGATTTTATACCAATTCGGAGCTGATCATTGCACAAGGCGCTAAATATTTGCGCATTGCAGCCTTTTCCTACGTAGGAATCGCGATCAATCTTGGCTTTTGCACCGTACTTCGTTCCACAGAGCAGGTGCGATTGCCCGTACTTTCCAATCTTATCTCGGTGCTGGTCAACGTATTTTTCAATGCGGT
>JAZPZL010000152.1:0-26824 GCA_045544655.1 Eubacteriales bacterium | reverse complement strand
CCTCCTTTGCCTTGCTACCTTGAAGCTGTTCCGCGAAGGAAAAAGCAGCCTTTATATCTTCACCCTTGCGCTGAGTCTTTTTTCCAATTACTATATTGCATATATGAGTTGCATTTTCACGGTGCTGGTCTTTTTCATCCTATGCGTGGTCGATAAGGTGCGGTTCGTGGATTTTCTCAAAAAAGGCTTTCGTTTTGCCTTGGCAAGTATTTGGGGTGCGGCGGCATCTGCGGTGCTTCTGCTTCCCGCATTCTTCGGTCTTTTGAATACTGCCTCCACCAATGGCAGTCCCAGCCTTTACGTGTCCTTCTATGAATCCATCCGCGATCTTATTGCCCCTTTGATCTCCTTCCACGAGCCTGCGGTAATGGACGGACTTCCCAATCTTGCAACGGCGGCGATCCTCTCCCTGTTTGCTTTTGCCTATCTTTGGGCAAAGAGGATCGATTTCAAGGAGAAGATCTGCGCGTTTTTATTGCTTGTGTTCTTGCTGTTTTCCATGAATTTCAGCGTACTGAATTATTTTTGGCACGGAATGCATTTTACCAATATGATCCCGTACAGATTTGCATATCTGTTTGCTTTTGCGGTGGTGGTGATGGCGTACCGCTATTATAAGCTGGGGATGGAGGAGCTTGATTATATTGACGCCATCGGTATGTTTCTCTTTGCGGGACTTGCCACGTTTTGCGCCTTTGACTATTACGGTACCTTTGCCATTGTGGCAAGCGTTGCGGTTTTCGTCATCGGGATCCTCATTTCCGTTTTGTACGGGATGAAAATGCTGCCCCGCAGATATTTGGCGCTGGCAGTATGCGCAGTGCTTCTGGTGGAGACCGCGGCGTCTGCCTGGATCGGAACGAAAGCGGTGGGTACCAGCAGCTATTCCGGCTATTTCGATCTGGAAACCGGCGAAGAGGTTCGGGAGCTTGCTGAGCTTGTAGAGGGCAGGGAAGAGTTTTCCAAGGATTTCTATCGCTTGGAGACCACCGAATGGAGAAGCCTTAACGATTCCTGCTTTTATGATTATAACGGTATTTCTCAGTTTGCCTCTTCCGCAAACTGCCGCGTATCCGCTTTCCTGCAGGGACTTGGAATGCCTGCTGACCCGGGAAGCAACCGCTTCGTTTACGTACACGGAACGCCTCTTTCCAATACCGCTCTGGGGATCAAATACCTGATCCATAAGAGCGGAATGCTCACCGATACCGATCTGAAATGCATCGTTCCCTCAGGCAACGATCAGACTGCGGCTTTGTATGAAAACGAAGGCTTTGCAGGTCTTGGCTTTATGATCGAGGAGGAAGGCGGAGACTTTTCCTTTGATATGGCACAGCTTCCCTATGAGCGTCAGAATGAGCTTTTCCGTGCGATGACGGGACTGGAGGGAGATCTCTTTACAGTCGTTCCTACAGAGCAGGGAATGCACCTGAATCTGACTGCGGAGGAATTGGGTCTGGGCTACTACGAATATCACGCGCCGCCTCTTCCCGAGGGAGAAAGCAGCCGTATGCTGAACCTTACGGTCAAGGTACCCGATGCGGGGACGGTCTATATTTTTGCAGACGTTCCGAAAGCCACCTACCTGCAGATAAATAACGCCTGGCACCAGTTTGACGAGTACCCGATGTTCTTCTCCGCAGGTAATTTCTCCGAAAATGAAACCTTCAATCTTCGTGCGTTTATAGATAAGGAGCTTGAATCGGAGCTGAAGGACCGCGCCGTCTTTTACGTTTGCACCTTGAATGAGGAGCTTTGGCAGGAAGGTCTTGCCCGCCTGAAGGACGAAAAAATGGAGATCGAGGTGTTTGAGGAGACCTACGTAAAGGGAAAGGTGAACGCCCAAAAGGACGGCTATCTCTACACCTCCATTCCCATGGAGCCTGCCCACAGCTGGCAAGTTCTTCTGGACGGTGAGCCTTGCGAGATCAAGCCCTTTTCCGATGCCTTCGTGGGAATTTACGTTCCCGAGGGAGAGCATACCGTGGAATTCTCTTACTCACCCTTAGGCTATGCCAAGGGTAGATGGATCTCTCTGGTGGCGATCCTTCTCTGGATCGGACTTGTGATCTGGGAACGGAAGGGGCATAAGCTTTTTCCCGAAAAGCCCGCGCCGATCCGTACGGATCCCGAAGTGACGGAGCCTGTTTTAGAGGAAGGAAGGGAGAAGGATGACCATACAGAAGCTGATGTCCATCACCCGCAAGGGGATTGACGATTTCAAAATGATCCCCGAGGGGGCAAAGGTTGCCGTCGGTGTTTCCGGAGGTAAGGATTCCCTTGCTTTGGTAACCGCTCTTGCCCATCTTTCCAAATTCCACCCTTCCCACTTTGAGGTCAAGGCGATTACCGTGGATCTTGGCTTTGAAGGTGCAGATTATACTCCCATTGCTGTGTATCTTCGGGAGCTTGGAGTAGAATATCGGGTGGTGAAGACCGAGATCGGGAAGATCATTTTTGACGTTCGGAAGGAAAAGAATCCCTGCGCCCTCTGTGCAAAAATGAAGCGGGGGATTCTGTGTGACAGTGCCAAGGAGCTGGGATGCGATCTTCTCGCCCTTGCCCATCATAAGGATGATCTGATCGACACCTTTTTGCTGAATCTTTTTTACGCGGGACGCATTGATACCTTTCTGCCCGTTACGGAATTGACCAAAACGGGGATCACCGTGATCCGTCCCTTTCTGTATGCACAGGAAAAGGAATTGGTGTACTTTGCCAATAAAAATCCCATGCCCGTCTGTCCCTCCGGCTGTCCTGCCGACAAGCATACCTCCCGCGAGGACGTGAAGGGACTGGTGAAAACTCTGGCAAGAGAGAATCCCGATATCAAGGCGAAGATCTTCGGCGCCATTCTCCGCTCGGGACTTTTGGAGCGCAAGGAAAACGATACCATCACGTTGTAAATATGTGAAAAAAATGTTAACAATAGCGGTAATTGCTTGAATTTTCCAAGTGGTAGGCTATAATAATATCAAAGAGATTAGCACTTGAACACCGAGAGTGCTAATTCAATAAAAGTAAATTACATCAGGAGGAATGAAGAAGATGTTGAAACCCCTTAATGACAGAGTCGTTCTCAAAATGGTAGAAGCGCAGGAAACCACCGCTTCCGGCATTATTCTGGCAGGTGCTGCCAAGGAGAAGCCCGAGGTTGCCGAAGTCGTGGCAGTAGGTCCCGGCGGTGTGGTTGACGGCAATAAGATCGAAATGACCGTTTCCGTAGGCGACAAGGTTATTATGTCCAAGTACGCAGGTACCGAGGTAAAGTACCAGGGTCAGGAATACGTAATCGTTAGAATGGGCGATATTCTCGCCATTGTAGACTAAGGAGGAACTTATTATGGCAAAAGATATGATCTACGGCATTGAAGCAAGAAACAAATTGATGGCCGGTATCGACCAGCTTGCAAACGCTGTGAAGGCTACCATCGGTCCCAAGGGCAGAAACGTAGTTCTCGATAAGAAATTCGGCGCTCCCCTGATCACCAACGACGGTGTTACCATCGCCAAGGAGATCGAGCTTCCCGATCCTTTTGAAAATATGGGAGCTCAGCTCATCCGTCAGGTTGCCGTTAAGACCAACGACGCCGCAGGTGACGGTACCACCACCGCTACCGTTCTGGCTCAGGCCTTCGTTCACGAGGGTATGAAGAACGTGACCGCAGGTGCAAATCCCATGATCCTGAAGAAGGGTATTGCAAAGGCAGTTGAAGCCGCAATTGCAGAATTGAAGAAGAATTCCAAGCCCGTTTCCGGCAAGGAGGACATCGTTCGCGTTGGTACCATTTCCGGCGGTGACGAGGTGATCGGTACTCTGATCGCAGACGCAATGGATAAGGTTTCCGCAGACGGCGTTATCACCGTTGAGGAGAGCAAGTCCGCAGAGACCTACTGTGAGGTTGTAGAGGGTATGCAGTTTGACCGTGGATACCTCTCTCCCTATATGGTAACCGATACCGATAAGATGGAGGCTGTTTTTGACGACGCCATCCTTCTCATCACCGATAAGAAGATCTCCAACATTCAGGACATTCTCCCCCTCCTCGAGCAGGTAATGCAGTCCGGCAAGAAGCTGGTCATCATTGCTGAGGACGTAGAGGGCGAAGCACTTTCCACCCTGCTTGTAAACAAGCTCCGCGGCACCTTTACTTGCGCAGCCGTTAAGGCTCCCGGTTTCGGTGACAGAAGAAAGGATATGCTTCAGGACATCGCCATTCTCACCGGCGGTACCGTCGTATCCTCCGATCTCGGCCTGGAACTGAAGGAGACCGGTCTGGATATGCTTGGCCGTGCAAAGCAGGTTAAGATCACCAAGGAAAATACCATCATCGTTGGCGGTGCAGGTGACACCCAGGCAATTCAGGACAGAATCGCTTCCATCCGTCAGAGCATTGAGACCACCACTTCCGACTTCGACCGCGAAAAGCTACAGGAAAGACTTGCAAAGCTGGCAGGCGGTGTAGCCGTGATCAAGGCAGGTGCTGCTACCGAAGCTGAAATGAAGGATAAGAAGCTCCGCATTGAGGACGCGCTCAACGCAACCCGCGCCGCAGTGGAAGAGGGTATCGTTCCCGGTGGCGGTGTAGCACTTCTCAATACCGTAGGCGCCGTAAAGGCTCTTCTCGAGACCACTCAGGGCGAAGAGAAGATCGGTGTAGAGATCGTTCTCCGCGCCTTGGAGGAGCCCGCCCGTCAGATCGCCGTAAACGCAGGCTTTGAGGGTAGCGTGATCATCGACAAGATCCTTACCTCCGGTAAGATCGCTTACGGCTTCAACGCTTATAGCGAAGAGTACGTGGATATGTACGAAGCAGGCATTATCGATCCTACCAAGGTGACCCGCTCCGCTCTTGCCAACGCTTCCAGCGTGGCTTCCATGGTTCTGACCACCGAGGTTCTGGTAACCGATAAGAAGGAAGATGCTCAGGCAGCCGCCGCAGCAGCCGCTGCAGCAGCAGGTGCCGCAGGCGGCATGTATTAATTCCTACTTGAAAAAATCACCCCCGACTTTGTTGCACGTCGGAGCAACTCTTGGTTATTTACGATTAGTAAACGCCCTCGAGTTGCCCTTGTGCGCCTCGTCGGGGGCGATTTTTTCGGCGCAGGAAACATTTTCGTCTCGATTTCGCGCATAACTTCGTTCCTCGCGGGAAAAACCTTCAGTTGTTTACGCTCAGTAAACGCCTTCGGTTTTTCCTTGAGCGCCTCGTTCTGCATCGAAATCGCTTAGAAAATTCATAAGCTTTTGTTGATCGTCCCCGACGGATTCGTCGGGGACGATTTTTCGGTGCAGAAAAATGAAAAAAATCCCGACTCCGCGGAGTCGGGATCGTTTTCTTTATTTCGGTTGTTTGAGGTAGCTTAAGGGGTCTACGCGGACGGAGGCGCCGCCTGAGCCGACGGGTGCATAAAGAATGAGGCGAAGCTTGACGGTAGAGGTATTACCCGTTGCGCCGATCTTGCCTACCTCGTCCCCTGCATAAACCTTCTGCCCGACGGAAACGGAGGCGGAGTCCAGATGGGCGTAATAGGTCTGGTAGCCGTTGCCGTGATCGATGACCACAAGATTTCCCCAATCGGAGTAGTAGCCGCTCCGAACGACACTTCCGTCTTCCGTGGCAAGGGCGGGGATCTTTCCGATGTTTGCCCAGCCGCCTACGCCAATGTCGACAAAGAAATTGTTTAGTGTGGTGGAACCTGTAACGGTACCGGTATCCTCATCCGGTACGGGCCAATGCAAATAGAATCCTTTGTTCAAGGGGTAATTGTGGGGGAAGTTGACGTGATAAAGCAGATGGATCGCATCGTTCAGATCATTCTTTTCATTTCCGTCAAAGTCAATGGATTGACTCACG
This sequence comes from Eubacteriales bacterium, assembly GCA_045544655.1. GTDB lineage: Bacteria > Bacillota > Clostridia > Oscillospirales > SIG627 > RGIG5579. The sequence goes on along the minus strand of JAZPZL010000152.1, from coordinate 20,966 downwards.
GGGTAAGCATCGGGAAAATTGACGTGGTACAATGCGTAAATGGCATCATCCAGATCAAGACTGTCGTTGCGATCCAGATCCCCTACGAGGAAGGACGGCCTTTTTCCGCCGCACACATCGCAATCAAGGTCTGCATCATCGGTGAAGGTATGGGATACGGCTCTTCTGCGCCGGCAAAGGTTACAAAGCTCGTCGCAGTCGCTTGTATATTGATGCGTGACGGTTCTCCGCTCCCCGCAGAAATTGCAATCGGGATCGCATTCGTCCTCGTAAATGTGTCCCAAGGTGACCCGTTTCGCTCCGCAAAGATCACAGGTGCTGTCGCAGGGGCCGGTGTATTGGTGCGTACCGTCATCAGAGATGCACGGGAAAGAAGCGGAGAGAGCAAAGGCAGAGGTTAACGGAAAGATCAAAGCCAATGCCAAAGCTGATAGCAGAATTCTTTTCAATTCAAAACCTTCCTTGTACTTTTTATTGATTCTATTGTATCATAGCCATAAAAAATTGACAAGTTTTTTATAAAAAAATCCCGACTTCGCGGAGTCGGGATCGTTGCTATTGCTTGGAAAGCTTTTTGTGCAGTCTTTTTCTGCTCAGCGTTGCAAAGAGAGTAATCAGCAAAATCAAAGCGGCGATGCTGAAGAGGGGAGCAAGAAAGAGGTTCGGCTCGTTATCCGCGATCCTCAGGGGAAAGAGGGCACTGTGCGCATAGGCAAAAAGCCAGTGCATACGGGAGTCGGACAGAATGCTTGCTGCGGCGATCCCTTCGAAAAGTACGGTGAAGCCTCCGTAAATCATCAAAAAGGGGATGCATTCCTCCTTGAAAAAGGCTTTGCTTTCCTTGAAAAAGTGGAATGGGGAATCCGTCTTAACGTTCAAAACGTAGATCTTATTGGTGGTAGTCGTGTAAAACCAGTGAAACCAAAGGGCGTAAAAAACGGTGGAGACGATGGATGCCAACAGATTTGCCGTAAATTGGGAAAAGTATCCGTCAAGCATTCCTGCACCGATGAATTGGGAAAGAAACGCGTAGGAAATAAAGGTCAGAATTGCAGTGGGGAAAATTGCTTTCAAAAGGGGAAGGATCTTCTTTTTGAAGTATTTTGAAAACTTTGCTTTTTTCATTGCGATCGCTCCTTTTCAGAATGGATTGTTCAATCCATAAAACGCTCCAAAGAACCGTTTTTCGTAGCGGATCTCTTCTCTTATTCTGCCTCGATAAGGTAATAGATGGAAGGGAATTTATCGCCCAAGGTGAATTTCAGCTTGCCATCCTCGTAGGTGGTGGGAACGTTGCCCACGTAAACGCCTTCCGCATTGACTGCCCAGATCACCATATTGGACCGATCGGTCTCCAGCTCGATCTCAGCTTCAATGACCTCGCAAAGGATGGGAGGCTTGCCGAAATCGTCCATTTGCATATAGGGTGCAAGACCGTCGTTTTTCTGTACCTCTTCGGGCGCAAGGCTCTGTTTCATATCCGTATTTTCAACCTTCCCCACGGCGGTGAGCAGGATGGAATCGGTTTTGTTCAGGTCCAGATTATTGTTCAGGGAAGAGACGGCAATGACTGCGTAATCGTTTTTGCAGTTGATCTTCATTCCCGAAAGGGCGATCTCACCGACCTGGTTCAGTCTTCCGTAAACCGCCTTGGATTTTGGGGTGTCCACGGTACCGTATTTCTTTTTCCAGCTACGGTAAAGCTCGCCCGTGTCGGAGCGAACCTCACCTTTTTCCACATCCACCAGAGGCTGGGTATCGGGAATGGCATCCTCTGCCTCACCCCAATAATCCGTGCCGATCTGGCACAGCTCGGTGGCGGCAATGAACGCTTTTTTAGAGGGCTGAGTCAGGGCGCCGGGAGCCTGATTTCGGTCTGCATTCAGATCGTCTACGCGAATGGTGATCTTTTTCTCAGAGGGGCGAACGTCCTCTCTGCGGGTAATGATGGAGGCGTGGTAGAACATACCGAATTTCGCAGGGTCGTTCCAGGTGGAGAAGATCCCTTCACGGTAGCCTACGTTGCCGATGGTGTCGGAATTGACCTCCTTGCCCAGGATCTTCATATGCTCCAGAAGGCTGGTGTAAGCGTAGGTATGAATGGTGTAACCGGACCAGTTCTGCAGCATACCGATGGCGGCAAGCATAATGGAGCTTTCCGCACGGTAAGCGTTGGGAAAGGTCACGTCCCATTCCGAGGTGAAGAAGGGCTTTTTGAAGGTACGCATACGGGCGTTGCGCATTGCGCCCCATTCGGGCTGCTCGTGAAGGGAAATGTGTCTGCAGTACTTTTCACCGGGATTCCAGCTCATAAAGCGCACGTTCAGGTGGGAATCCATGAAGTCACCGCTGACCTGAGATGCCTTGCACTGTACGTATTTCCAGGAGAAGTTGATTCCCGTGAAGGGAATGCGAACCCCCAGAGAGCGCATATAGCCGAACATCTCGTCGTGATAATCGCGGCAAACCTTGATCTTGAATTCGTTCAAGGTCTCGTCGGTATTGTCGTTGAGATCCGTGCCGTCTACGTCCGTATCTTTTCCGTTTTCCAGAACCCAGGAGCGGTACATTTCGCGGAATTCCGAAGCGTAAGGCTCTACGTCGATATGCTTGCGAAAAGTGCCGAAGAGATCCACCTCGTTGACCGCATCGGAAAGAACGAAGGCGGGATCATCCTTATAGGCAAGTCCCGTGTAGGGATTTACGTGCTCCCACATAGTCTTACAGTATTCCTTCTGCAGCTGGATGATCTTACGGTCGAACATACAGTAGGGAGCGGCACGGTCGCAAAGGGCTACCGCATTACGGACACCGTCCTCCTCCTTGAATTTGCGATAGGTAAGCATATCCAGGTAAATATAGATACCCTCTTTTTTCAGGCAGGAGATCAGATAATCCAGACGGTCGAAGGATTCCGGATCGTAGGTGGAGGTATTGGCAAGGCGTTTCCCCTTTTTCAGCTGATAGATGCTGGGAGTTGCCCATTCGGAATCCGTCTGGTGGAAACGCACGATGTTACATCCGTATGCGGCAAGGCGTTTTGCCAGCTTTTCGGCGTAGGGCTTTTCGGGGAAGCATGCGCCGCTGTTCAGATTGGTGCCCCAGAAGCGGACGGGTGTGCCGTCTTCAAATACAAATCTTTCTCCCTGAACGGTGAGAAAGCCGTGCTTGCCTGCAGGCTTTTCATCCTCAAATAAATAGGAAATATCAAGGGGTGCAAAATCGTGATATGCAGGAAAGGGAATCATTTTTGCCATAACGGTTTCTCCTTTTTCTTTTGCTGATTTTATACTATATCAGATTTCAAAAGGATGCAAGCAAAAGAGGCAGTTTTCACAATTATCGAAAGAAACGGGGCAATTATTGCGAAAAAGTTGACTTTTCATTTTTCCGTTGCTAGAATGGTAAAAACCTCTTTTCAAGGAGAAAAACGGATGAAGATTTTTAATATTACCGACTACGGTGCCCATTATTCGGACGTACCGCAAACCGAAAAGATTCAAAAAGCCATTGATGATTGCTTCCTGTCGGGCGGCGGCAGGGTATTGGTGCCTGCGGGGGTGTATTTGACGGGCGGCATCCGCCTTCGCAGCGGTGTGGAGCTTTACCTGGAAAGCGGTGCCATTTTGAAGGGAAGCCGCGATCCCGAGGATTATTTCGGCTACCTGGAGGACCCCTTGGAGCCGATCGAGCGGGAGGAGGTGGGGAATACCCCGCAAACGTGCCAATCTGCGATCTCTACCAGCCGTTGGTCCAACGGTCTGATCCGCGCCTTTGACGCCCACGATATTGCCGTGATCGGAGAAAAAGGCTCTTATATTGACGGCTGTAACTGTATGGATCCTCAGGGAGAAGCGCAGTTCCGCGGTCCTCACGGAATGAGCTTTTGGAGATGTGAGAATATCCGTTTGGAGGGCTACACCTTTTTGCATAGCGCAAACTGGTGCCACGCAATTTTCCAAAGCAAAAATATTACCGTGCGCGGCATTGCCGTCTTTGGAGGTCACGATGGAGTAGACTTCAGAACCTGCGACAACGTTTTGGTGGAGGACTGTGAGTTCCAGTGCGGGGACGACTGCGTTGCCGGCTTTGACATTCACGATATGACCGTGCGGAACTGTATCGTCAATTCTGCTTGTCACGCCTTCCGGGTAGGCGGCAACAACGTTTTGATCGAGAATTGCAATTCCGTGGAAAGACCCCTGCGTTTTCCCTTCCGCTTGTATTTGACCGATGAGGAAAAGAGGGAAGGCGCCAACACGGGAAAGGGTGATAAGATCCGTCACGAAACCATTGCCAATTTCGCTTACTACTGTGATTACAGAGCAGATCTGCGCCGTCCGGCGGAAAACATCGTGATCAAAAACTGCAACTTTGCTCAGGCGAGAGAAGCCTTCCGTTTGGAATTTGACGGCTTGCATCGCTGGTGCTGTAACCGTTCTCTGCGCTCCATTACCTTTGAAAATTGCACGATGGGGGAGATCCTGCGCCCCGGTATGCTTTGGGGAGATGAAAATGAAAAGGTCACCTGCCACTTGAAAAACGTGACCATCCGCGCCAAGGAAGGCGTGGATGAGTTTCCCCTCCTGGTCGCCGCAAATTTCGATAAGCTCATCTTTGAAAACTGCACGGTGGAGGGCTGGAAGGAGCCACAGATCTGGGTGGCAAGTGAAGGAGCCGTGGAGCAGATCGCTTCTACCCCCATCACCGTGAAAAAAGCTACCTGGGACCAGTGTATCGAAGCCCATCCCTGGGGCATCGCTCCCCAAGACAAAGGCAAAAACAGAACCTTTGTATAACAAAAAAGGACGTCAGCCGACGTCCTTTTTTTGTCCTGCTCTGTTTATGAAAAGGGTACGTAATCGTGCAAGGCGTTCTTTGCCTGCGCTGAAGGTACGGAGAAGGAGAAAAGCGAAAATTCTTCTTCGCGGAAACGCTCTGCTTTTCGATTTAAAAGCGTGTCGATCTCTACCTTGAGAGCGGGGTCCCTTTCATCGTCTATGTTCTTTGCCAGCCGAACCAAAGAAGGAATGGCGGAATCCCCCAGCTCTTCCATTGCATCGGCATCGATCGATTTTAAATCACCGGATAAGTACCGGTCAACGTTATAGCTTGCACATAAAGCGTTTACGTTGCATACTGCAAGGCAGGCAAACATCAGGATCGCAACGCTGAGACAAGCCGCTACCGTCTTGATCTTGCAGAAGAATTGCCCCAGTGCAAGGATCAAATACACAATGCCGATGAGAAGCATCAGCCACATTGCGTAAATGCGCTTCTGAGTCAAGCCGTAGATGGAGATGTACATGATCAGCTTTGCCATGGCGGTACAGATCAGGATCAACGTGCAAAGGCAGAAAGCTGTAGCAATCAATTTTAAAGCAAGGGACTTTCCCTTATGATTTCGCTTCATAAAGAAGATGATGGAAACGATCAGGAGCAGATTGAGCACCGAAACCGCACAAAGCTCGAAAAATCCTTGTCTTGCATATTCTGCATAGCTGAAATGCTCCGGCAGGACTCCGGTAAATCCGGAAACGTAGTATTTCCATTGAGATACGAAGAAGACCGCGTACAGAAAGAGGATGGGCAAAACGGAAACGATTGCAGTAAGTCCCGGTAGGATCCGGATCTTTTGAAGCATTGTTTTGCAGCTTTCTGCGGTGAAGCGATCCTTCATCGCGTTGATTCGGGCAGAGTTGTATAATCCGAAGCCGTACATTCCCAAGGGGAGTGCAAACCATAGGGAGGAGAGAAGCTTTGCAAGATCGCTGAAATTGAAATCGAACAGATCGCGCAAAATACTTTTGAAACCGTCGTCGTAGGACAGGAGTAACAAAACGAATACGGTGGGAAAGATGGCAAGGGTCAAGCCGACAAGGATCTTGACCAGAATCATAGAGCCTTTTTGCGTGGTTTTATTAAAGAGTGCAGAAAAAATGGAAACGATGGAACGGAATGGAAAAAAGAACAGGATCTTGATGAAATCCACGAAAACGTAGTCGGAAAAGCCTTTTTCTATACAATTGTCAAACGCAGCGTAGAGAAAGTACCCGAAGCTTGCAAGAGAATATGCCATAGACAGACCCATTAGGAACGCCGTATCGGTCAGAATCAATGCCGAGCCGATCACAACGGAGGAGACGGCACTGATGATGCATGCGGGAGAAAGCCTTCGCTTTTTCAGCCTTGTAATGACAAAGCCTGCGGTATAGATTGCAAGAATCAGCAGAAAAGCGCCAAACGGATTTCTTTTTACGGGGGTTGCCTGACAATACGAAAATGCAAAGAAAAGACAGAGCCAAGCATACGCCGTATCTTCTGCGGTGTAGACGGGCTTTTGTGTTGGGGGAATGGTTTGAACCGTATTCATCGTTTACCTCCTTATCTCTCGTCGGGTACGTACTCGATCAGATCGGCAACCGTGCAGTCCAGCGCTTTGCATATTGCTTCCAGCGTGGAAAAGCGGATGGCTTTTGCTTTGTTGTTTTTCAGAATGGATAGATTGGCGAGGGTAATGCCGACCTTTTCGGAAAGCTCGTTCAGTGACATTTTCCGCTTTGCCATCATAACGTCCAGATGAATGATAATCATATTTTCCCCTTTATACCGTCAGATCGTTTTCCTGCTTTATTGCAGTGGCTTCTTCAAAAGCGTTTTTACATACCCGCAAGCTCAGCCCGAGAAAAAGCGCGAGGAAACAAACGATCCACGCCAATTGAAAATGAATTCCGAGATACCCGAAGGGAAGGCAAAGAGCCATACAGCACCAGGAGACCCCGCGGATCATTGCGACTGCGCCGTCGGTGAATACCTCTCCTTTCCGAACGCGCAGAAGCAGCTGAAAAAGAAAGAGATCCGCCAGCATCAGATCCAAAACGACTCCGTAAGCACAAATCAGAGAGAGGGTGCGTCCCAGCTGCGTGATGCTTTCTCGGTTGCCGACGTTGTCCTTGGTATTGATGAGCATTTCGGTCAGTTGCGGAAGCACGAAGAGTCCCGCGATGCAGCAAAGAAAAAAGAATCCTGCGAGGAATAAGGAAAGAGTGGTGGATAATTTTTTTGAGATTTTCGGCATAACGTCCTCCTGTTTTTCTTTTTCTGATCTTAAGATAGCACAGAAAATTCCGAATGTCAATAAAAAATTATCGAAAAACGATAAAAATATTTGAATAAGAAAAAAGCCTTGAAAACCAAATGCTTTCAAGGCTTACTTTTTATTTGATGGTTTCGCTGTTGTTCAGGACGGCGGAGCTGTATAGGAACAGCACGTCCTGAGAATCAAACTGAATGAAGCTTCCCAAAAGCATGGGGTGGAGATAACGAATATCCACCAGGGTGATCTTGCGGTAATCCTCCGCGAGAAGGGGGGCGACGGCACTTCCGAAGGAATCGCGGAAGAGGATCAGCTCCTTTTCCGTTTGGGCATCGGGATTCTCTACGGTCACCAGGGACAAGGGTCCTGAAAGGAAAAGCTCGTAGGGGTCCTTCCCCTCCGCTTTTTCAAGATCGTAGACCTTGATCTCGCGATTGTTCTGATGGTCGAACACCTTGCAGTTTTCCAAGGGTTCGTTGGTCAGATAGCGGAGCGTATCCGGCTTCGGATTCAGAGCGGACTGCCCGTGATACACGCCGCGGAAGGGATGGGGGAGCGTTACGGTCTCGTAGCTTGCATCCGCTTTGCCGCCCATTCCTTCCAGAAGCGCGGAAGCAAGGGGCAAAAGCTTTTCTTGTCTCAGGTGGGTATCCGTTTTGTAAAAGTCCTCCGCGCCTACCGTTCCCCGCAGCTCAATGGGCTTGAGAAACTCCGTCTTCCCGTAGATGCGCTCGTAAAGGGCATCGTAATCCATAGCGGGGTATCCGTTGTCCTTTGCAAGAAAGGCGTTTTTGTCGGGAATGACTGCGATATACGCATTTACGTTTTTGTCCGCCAGATATTTTTCGTAAACGAAGCGGAAACGCTCTGCGGCACGGTCTACGGATTTTTCATCCAAGGGATAATCCAATTTTGACAGGAATCCGTCCGCTTCGTACAGTTCGTTGTTGTCCTTGCGCAAGAAGACGTTTTTCGCTATCTGCGCTTTGAGGGAGCGAAAGGTCTCCCGCATAGGAAATTGATCCAAGGTGTAGCCTTCGAAATTTTGCATAAAGCTTCCCGAAAGAACCGTTTGAACGCTGAATTCGGGAAATTGCTTCAGCGCTCTGCGCTCCGAATCGGAAAAAGCATCTGCGGGACGGAGGATCGCCCATATAGACAGAACGCCGAAAAACAGGAGGCAGATCAGGGTCGTGGCAATATATTTGATTTTATCCGTCATACTTGCCTCCTTAAAAACGAAAATACAAAAAGGGGTTGAAGGAGCCGTCTACGAGATACGCGGTGCAAACCGTCAATAGCAGAAGGATCCCCAAAGGCTCCAGAACCATGAGGGCTTTTTTGCCAAATGCCTTGTCCGAAAAACGGGAGAAAAGCGCCTTTGGCAGGGGCGTGGCTCCCACGATTCCGATCAAAAGGATGGGTGCGAAGCTGGTAAGCTGGTAGAGAAATTCCTCGGAAACAAGGGGAAGACCACCAAGCCCGAACATCGCACCGATCCGCGTGCCTGCTTCGGGAAGGTCTGCGGCTCCGAAAATGACGAAGCTGATCCCTACCGCTACTAGCAGATACAGGCGTGAAAGCACACGGGAGCGATTGAGAATTTTCAGAATGAACTGCTTTTCCAAAATCAGAAGGACGGCAAAATATAAGCCCCAGATCACGAAGTTCCAAGCCGCGCCGTGCCAGATGCCCGTCAAAAACCAAACGGTAAAAATATTGAACAGGTGTCGGAGAAAGGGAACGCGGTTGCCGCCCATGGGGATGTATACGTAATCACGGAACCAGGTTCCCAGGGACATATGCCATCTTCTCCAGAATTCCGTTGCGCTCTTTGAAATGAAGGGATAATTGAAGTTTTCGATAAAACGAAACCCGAAGATCCTTCCCAGACCGATCGCCATATCCGAATAACCGGAAAAGTCAAAATAAACGTGGAGACAGTAAGCCACGGTATAAAGCCATACGAAGAGAACGGAATTCTGCTCGGTGGCGTAAAACTTGTCACACAGCTCTCCGAGAACGTTGGCAATGAGCACCTTCTTGGCAAGTCCTGCTGTGAAGCGCCGCATGCCCAGGGCAAAGTTCTCAAAGCTTTGGGTGCGCTCCTTCAACTGCTTTTCAACGTCTGCATAGCGCACGATGGGACCTGCAATGAGCTGAGGGAACATGGCGATATATGCGCCGAGGTCCACGGGATTCTTCTGCGCGGGTACGTCACCTCGGTAAACGTCTACCGTGTAGCTGAGCATCTGAAAGGTGTAAAAGCTGATTCCGATGGGAAGGGCGAGGTTCAAAAAAGGAAGGGAAAGCCCTGTGACGGCGTTGAAATTTTCAACGAAAAAATCCGCGTATTTGAAGACTCCCAAAAAGGCAAGATTGATCGTCACGTTGAAAATGAGAACGATCCTTTTGACTCTTTTTTGAGAGAAAGCCTCAATCAAGAGGCCGGAAACGTATCCGATCAAGATTGAGGCTATCATCAGAATCAAAAACTTTGGCTCACCCCAACCGTAAAACACAAGGCTTGTTACGAGAAGGACCGTGTTTTTCAGTTTTTTCGGGGCGAGAAAGTACAGAAGCAGTACACACGGCAGAAAGTAAAATAAGAAGGGAATACCGGAAAATAGCATTGCTTTCCCCTTTCTGCTGAAAAATGAATTTACGCGAGCGCTTCCTCTACGTTGAGAACGGCAGCAGCGCCGAAGGCTTCGTTCAGACCTGCTTCAAAGTTGTCGATTGCTTCGTTGTTACCGAAGGCGGCAACTACGTATTCACCGTCTACGGTGTAGATGACCAGAGTATCGGGCTGTCCGCACATCCACTGGGTTGCTTTGATGCTGTCCTTCAGGGATGAGGTGAAAGCGGCTGCATCTTCGCTCTTTACCTGATAAGCGGCACAGGTGAAGGTGTTTGCGTTCATCAAATGGGTGATGGCGGCAGCTTCGGTTACTTTGCCGAGATCCTCTTCGGTGATGTGCAGGGTAGCAGTGGTATTTTCAACGTTCTTGATGTTTACCTTGCCTGCCTTGTTGTCAACGGGTGCGTCAAAGTCACCGCCCATTACGGGGAACTTCTTGTCCTCGCCCAGCTTGTTCCAGGCTTTGTTCAGGATGGCAGCGGCGCCGGTCTCTTCCACCTCTTCTTTTTCTTCGGTCTTTTTAGCTTCCTCGGTGGTGAGTTCGGCAGTTTCCTCGGTTACGGTTGCTTCGTCCATGGTTTCGGTTTCTTTTGCGGTCTCTCCGCAAGATGCCATAGAGATCAAAAGGGTCAGTGCAAGCAGTGCAAATACGATTCTTTTCATTTGTTTTCTCCTTAAAATAAAATTACGTGTTTATTTGGTTCGGATCAGTTGACCGTTTTCGGCCTTGTAAGAGGCTTTCAGGCACAGAGCGGAAAGGGTCAGCTCTCCGTTTTGCCCGGCTTCTTCCAAACGCCAGCAGACGATCACGTTTCCGTGTACCCGAAGGTTGGTTCCTTGCCCCAGGATCTCTCCCGTTTCCGCGTCGGTAACAACGAGGTGACCTTCGCTTACGGTAAGCCCGGTAGGAAGCTTGAATTCCGCTTTCGCGGTAAGGGTCTCGCCGATGCTTCTTGCGCTCATCACACCCTCCTGCGCTTCAAGCAGAAGGGAGCTTTGTGCCGTGCCGAATAAAAATACGGCGGAAAGCACCAAAACGAGACACGCGGCAATGAGAGAAAATGTGCGGGACAGATTTATTTTTTCCGTTTTTTTACTGTTTATGCCGCGATCCAGATCCGCAAGGATCTCTGCTTTCACGCGATCCGCCGGCAAGACGCTTCGGTATTGCGCGATGTCTTTTTCGTCAAACATATTATCCCTCACTTTCCACCCGTCTTTTCAGCCGCTCTCTTGCGCGGAAAAGGCGCATCTTGGCGGCAGACAGTCCGATTCCCAGCATTGCGGCCACCTCCTTGATGGCGTAGCCCTCCAGATCGTGCAAAAGGATGACCGTTCTGTCTTGTTCGGGAAGGGATTCCAAGGCGTAAAAAACGTCGGGCTTGTCCGCTTGATCCAGGGCAGCCTGCTCCGATACCTCGTCCAGGGACAGATGATCGCGGTAGCTTTTCTTCCGCAAGGTGTCCCGGCAAGCATTGACCGTTACGCGAACCAGCCAGGCGCGCTTATGCTCCTCGTCGTTCAGATACTGCATCTTTTCCATAAATTTGATAAAAACGTCGTGAAGCAGGTCTTCCGCATCCTCCCGATTTTTCAAATGGGAAAGTGCCACCCTGAAAACCATAGGCGAATAGGCGGTGTACGCCGCTTCAAATGCTTGCAGCTTTGCCGGAGTCAAGGTACTTCCTTTCCCTCCCTATCTATACAAACGAATGAGTGCGGCGAAAAGTCACAGGGAGAATTTATTTTTTTGAATTATTTCGATTTATTTTTCTTTTTTCCATTATATCCTATCAGAGGGTGTTTTGTAAAGGAGAAAAAAACGGGATCGGATTTTCGTTTTTTCTTGATTTTCTTTTTCCGTGATGGTAAAATGAAACCGGAATCCACAAAGATTGTTTTCGGAGGTATTTTATGGAAATAATTGCAATCGTATTTTTTCTTCTTTTTTATCTGGCGGTGTGCGCCGTGGGTCTGGCGAACTACATTTTATCTTCTCTTTCCATGATGCAGCTTGCTGACGTTTTGGGAGTGAAAAACGCCTGGCTCGCCTGGATCCCCGTGGGGAATACATACGTGCTCGGTGCGACTGCCGATCAGCTGGAGGCAAAGCGGGGCGTTTCTCATAAATGGGGAAAGCTTCTTTTGATCCTGAGTCTTGCGGTTTGTGCGGTTTTTTTGTTGATGTTCGTGGGCTTGTTCGCGATCCTTGCATACATCGGGATTTCCGAGGCAACGGGTGAATTTTATTACGAAGAGGTTTTGTTTGCACCCTTCATCGTTTTTTATCTGGTATATATCGTGGTGCTGATCGTGGCAATGGCACTCAGCTATCTGACCGCAGTGTGCGTTTACAAAATCTTTGAGGAGCTGGTTCCGCAAAAGTCTATCAAATACTTTTTGCTGTACGTGCTGGTTCCCTTTGGCAACGTATTCTGCTTTTTCCGTTGCAAGAAGCTGGTGGAGAATGAGCTTTATGCAAAGCGCGCCGCCGAAAAGGCTGCCCAAGAGGCGCAGAGCGGGGTAGCGGATAAAAATGCAGGGGAAGACTCCTTGGCATTCGGCTACGATCCCGCATCTACACAAGAGGAGAATAAAGAGGAGGAGAACACCAATGAGAACGATCAACAGTGACCTTTGCCACCTGGGACTGTTCCCCGGGGCGGAAAAGAAGCTTCGCTTTACGCCCGACGTGGAGTTTGATACCTGGAAAGCGCAGGTAAGAGAAAAATTTATTACTCTGCTGGGGCTTGACCGCATTGCAAAAAACGCCTGCGAGCCAAACGTGGAAATGGAGGAAGAGGTGCAGATGGACGGTTACCGCCGCATCCGCTTCACCTTTGAAAGCGAGAAGGGCGCGATCGTGCCTTGCTACCTGCTGGTTCCCGACGATGCAGGGGAGAAAAAATACCCCGTTGCCATTACCATGCAGGGGCATTCCTCCGGTTTTCACAATTCCGTGGGGATCCCCAAGTCTGAGGCGGACGCGGAATATCAGAAGGACCGTGGGATGTTCGGCGTACAGGCAGTACGCCACGGCTTCGTTTCTCTTTGCCTGGAGCAGAGAGGAATGGGTGAAAGCATTTCTGAATTTCAGAAGGGCAAGGAGAAACCCAAAAAATGCATTCATACCGCAATGACCGCCCTTGCCTTGGGCAGAACCATTCTTGGCGAGCGGGTCTGGGATCTTTCCCGCGCCATTGACGTTCTGGAAGGAATGAAGGACCTGGGTCTTGATACCGATAAGATCCTTATTACCGGCAATTCCGGCGGCGGCACCATTTCCTTTTACGCCGCTTGTTACGATGAAAGAATCAAGTTCAGCGCGCCTTCCTGCGCCTTCTGCTCTTATCTGACCTCGATTCTCAACGTACCTCATTGCTCCTGCAACTACGTTCCGGGCATTTTGGATTGGTTTGAAATGGAAGACCTTTCTTGTCTCATTGCCCCTCGTCCCTTTACCGTGATCGCAGGGCAGGGGGATAAGATCTTTCCCATTGAGGGTGTTCGCGACTCTTTTGAAGTCGTCAAGGAGATCTACAAGGCGGCAGGAGCCCCCGATGCTTGCCGTATGGTGGAAACTCCCATGCCGCACTGGTGGTGCAAGGATATCGTCTGGGATGCCATTCTGGACCGCACCGCAAAAATGGGCTGGTAAAATCCAATACAAAAGGCAGGAGCCACGGCTCCTGCCTTGCTTTTTTATAAAGTGCTTTTGTATTCCGCCAAAAGGTCCGCTGCGCTTTTTTGCAGGATTTCGGATACGGAGGAATCAAAGCGGGAATTGCTTGCCTCGTATCCGCCTTCGTCGTAAGCGTCCTTGGTGGGCAGATACCCTTGACCGCCGTCGGTCAGGCAAGCGGTGATGACGTAAAGACCCTCTCCCGCTTCTCTTGCCTTGGTGGCGTATTCGGTGAAGGGTTCTCCGCCGAAGCCGATGAAGGCAACCTTGCCGAAGGCAAGAATGGCGACGGGAACCTTCTGAAACAGCGTTTCTCGAGGAAGCTGGCTGACGCGCCAGATCTCGCAGGCAAAGGCAAAATCCTTGGGCTTTTCACGGGTGCCGTTGCCGATCCCTGCGTTCCACTCAATGTATTCTTCCAAATGCTCGATGCCACGGGTATTGGTGGGGACGTAGTTCATTTCCACCTTGGCGTGGATCTTGCCCGTTTCCAAAGGCTGAGCCTTGTCCCAAAGCCTTTTTACCGTATCGGTGATGACTCTGCCCATAAAGGCGGCGTGCTTATAACCGCCCTCCCGCTCCATCACGGCGGGGTTCAGGTGGTTGGAATCGCCCTGCGCACCGTTGACCAGAATGCATTTTACGCCAAGCTCGGCTTCCGTGTATCTTCTCACGAAGCCCGGCCAGTCCGCGGTGATCTTGGTGCCGCCTACCACGTCGGGGTGGCAGGAGAAGTTGACCAGAGCAATGTCGGGAGCGTCTTCCCGCACGAAGCGAAGGAGACGCACGGTGTTGTCCGACTGACCGATGGGACCTACGATCTCGGGATTGCCCTTGGTGGGGTTGGTCTTGCAGGCACCGTTTTTCATCCGATAGCGGCGGATAAAGGAAACGTGGGGAACGGCTTCTTCTTCTCCCTGCAAAAGCGTGGCTTCCTTCAGATCGCTGAGCGCCAGAGTCACCACGTCGCAGTATTTGCGGTAGAGCATATCCAGATAAGTCTTGTCGCTGTAGCCGTTGTTGCCCAGCTGGGGCTTACAGCCGATCCGCAGGGAGGTATGCTGATGCAGTCCCTGCATAAAAACGTGGTCTGCGGGGATCTCACATTTTTTCGCAATGAGATTTCGGATCTCGGTGGCGGCGTTTTCCATTACGTACAGAAAGTCTGCGGCGATCAGAACCGCTTTGTTCTCACCGTCGGAAAAAGCGATGCAGTTCAGCTCCAGGGGATCCAGCAGCCCGTCGGCATAACGAACCTTGGCGGCTCCTGCCAGAGGGCAACCAAGGGTAGGGGTAACGTCAAGTCTTGCAAAGCCTGCGTAAAACATAAGAGTCTCCTTTTACCAATTTAGTCCCATAGAAATATGATGATCCTCGGTGAATTCCGTCACGCCCCAGGAGATCAGCCTTTCGTATACGCTCATCTCGCCTCGGGGCAAATAATAGGCGGCTGCGGAATAGCCCATTTCCAGGATGTGCTTTACCGCCTCTTCCGTATAGTAGCGTGCCTGCCATTCCACTACGAGGCGGCAGTTGGCATCCTTCAGCTTGGATGCGGCAAGCTCCTCGGGAGCTTCGTTGTTCAGGGTGTAGCCGTCAATTTTGTCACCGAAATATTCAAAGGCTTTTTCCAGCACCGCAATTCTTGAGCTTTTTACGTGAAGCTGACTGGTCAAGCCGTATTTTTGCAAAAGATCCTTTACCTTTTGCCAGCCACTGTCCTTCAGGCATCCGGGGTGAGCGCTGAACATAGGCTTCATTCCCGTTTTTGCGCAGATGGCAAAGTATTCCTCCAGCTCGGGGATCTTGGTTCCCTTGTAGAGAGGGTGCTTCTTGATGCCGTAGTCCCACCTGCGAAGCTCGGGTAGGGTCATCTGATAAATGCGGCGCGGTTCCTCGGGGATCTGACCGTTTTCATCTCTTGCGTGCTTTTGGATCAGGGAATTGTGAATGCAGACCAAAGAGCCGTCTCCGATCTCCTTGGGATTGCAGATGCAGGTGGCAAAGCCGCATTCCGCCGCCAGCTCAAAGGCGGGGATGGTGTTGCTCGGGGCCATTCCGGAGAAGCCCAGATGAGCGTTGTGGCGGAATCCCGTTATAAAGCTTTTTTCCACCTCGCCGTAAGCGTTGTGCAGATCCTGAAGATAAAGCGCGGTTCCTTCGGGAATCGTGATCTGTATTTCACAATGCACGGAGGAATGGATCATAGGGGGGACGCGCCACTGCTGGCGGGTCCACTCGTCCTTTTTGCCGATCTTGTAAACGTGAGAGCCGTACAAGGGCTTCTCGGGTGCGTAGTCGTACTCCGACCGCAGAAAAAAACGGATCGTGGGAGGTTCGTTTCCTTCAAAGCGGGCGAGGGAGGTGACCGTCATACACGGAGCGTATTCCTTTTTCAGTTGAAGGGTGAAACTCTCCGTGACCTTCTTTGCGGGAAGATCGGAGAGGGTGAAATATTCGCTAAACATAGCTTGACTTTAATTAAAATCAATATTGATGAATTCGCCGTTGTAGATTTTTTCGGGGAAGTGCAGTAAGAAGAAGGTGTACTTGGGAAGCACGTCCTCTACCTCGTCGGAGGAAACGAGGATGGTAATGGAATTTCCCGCCTGCAGAATGGAGGAGGTTCCGAACAGGGTATGCTCCGTTGTTCCCGTCAGTTCGATGAGAACGCAGGTTCCCGCGGTATCCTCGAGAATGGTCTTTTCATACTCTTCGGTAAAATTGGACAGATATTCCCGATAAGGATCGAGATCCTTTTTGGACTTGACGGTGATCATTTTGTATTGGTCACGCTCCTGCAGGGTTCCCGATTCCGACATTCCCCGCCAGGCACCTACCTTGCCGAGAAGCTCGTCGTCGGAAAATTCCTCGATCACCTCTTCCGTTTCTTCGTGGGTGGAAGTGAGTGCGTCGGACGGCTCCATTCCACCGTCCTCGGTTTTTGCGGAAAGCCCGTCCTCTGCGGTGGTGGGGGGAGCGGGTTCGCTCTTGCAGGCAACGCAGCCGAAGCACACGAGAAATGCCAGCAGGCAGAAAAGCAAACGTTTGTACATGGATATTTTCATTGCAAAACCTCCGAAAAATATTGGTTAAGGGGGGATTTTTTTCATTTTATCATATTTTTCCTCGTGTTACAATAGAATATGAGGAGAAAAATATACGAAAATCCTCTTTCTTTTTTGGGTCAGGTGGGAAAAATTTGAAAAACTCTTGATTTTTTGAAAAAGCTGTGGTAGAATAGGTACATAGCAATAAGGTTGTATGTGAGTAGAGTGGATTTCCGCTCTACTCGCTTTGCTGTAAGAAGAATTTTTTGTGAGGTTTTGATTTGGCAGAGAAGAAAGGACGCGGCAAGATTGCCACAACGGTTGAAGAACTGATTCGCACTCCCGTAGAGGAGGCGGGTTATCTCCTTTGGGACGTGGAGTATTACAAGGAGGGAGCGGATTACAATCTCCTTGTTACCATCGAAAATCCCGATCGGGAAAAACCCATCGACCTGGACGATTGCGAAAAGGTTTCCCGCCTTCTCAGCCCCCTTTTGGACGAGGCGGATCCCATTCAGGATATGTATTATCTTGAGGTCTCCTCCGCAGGGCTGGAGCGCACCCTGAATCGCCCCGAGCACTTTGCTTTCTATTTGGGAAGACCCGTTTCCGTGCGCCTGTATGCGCCGATGAACGGGACGAAAAGCCTGACGGGAATTCTTGCGGCATACGACGAGGATGCTCTTACCCTTGAGAACGAGGGAGTTCAGACCGTTTTGAAAAAAGACGCGGTGGCAAAGGTTCTCACCGTGGAAGAAATGTAATATTCTGGAAAACAGGAAAGGATACCGGAACATGAATAACGAGTTTTTTGACGCGCTGGAAGCATTGGAGAGGGAAAAAGGAATTCCCAAGGAGTTTATGATCGAGAGAGTCGAGGCGGCTCTTTTGGCAGGCTACAAGAAAGAAAATAACAACGAGTCCAACGTGCGCATCGTCATTGACCCCGTCAAGCGCAACGTAAAAATGTACCGTTTGATGACGGTAGTTGAGGAAGTGCAGGATCCTACTTGCGAGCTGAATCTGGAGGATGCACGCAAGAAGTCCAAGCGCGCTAAGATCGGCGACGTTCAGGAGTATGAATTCAAGCCCAAGAATTTCGCAAGAATTCCCGCACAGAACGCCAAGCAGGTCATCGTACAGGGCATTCGCGAGGCAGAGCGCGGAAGATTGATCGAGGAATACGAGAAAAAGACGGAAGGGATCATCACCGGTACCGTTATGATCATCGAGAGACTGACCGGTAACGTGATTCTGGAATTCGAAAACACCCAGGCCACCCTCGTTCGCGCAGAGCAGCTTCCCACCGACCGCTTTAAGGTAGGCGATCAGGTGAAGGTGTACGTGTGCGAGGTGAAGAAGGAAGCCAGAAATCCCATCATCGTTCTTTCCCGTACCCATCCCAATTTCATCAAGCGTATGTTCGAGCTTGAGGTTCCCGAGATTCAGGACGGCACCGTAATCATCCACGGTATTGCCAGAGAAGCGGGCAGCCGCACCAAGGTTGCCGTTTATTCCCGCGATGAGAACGTGGATCCCATCGGTAGCTGTATCGGTGTGAAGGGAATGAGAAAAGCCGCCATTCTGAAGGAAGCACCCGGAGAAAAGATCGATCTGATCCAGTACAGCGAGGATCCCGCAGAGTTTATCGCGGCATCTCTTGCTCCCGCTACCGTGCTTTCCGTTTCCGTAAACGAGGATAAGACCTGTCAGGTGGAGGTTGCCCCCGACCAGCTTTCTCTTGCCATCGGCAAGGAAGGTCAGAACGTACGTCTTGCCGCCAAGATCACCGGATATAAGATCGATATCAAGGCGTAAAGATGACGGAGAAAAAGGTGCCCTTGCGCCGCTGTGCGGGCTGCAACGAGCAAAAAAGCAAAAAAGAATTTGTCCGTGTGATCCGCACGCCCGAAGGAGAGATCCTTCTGGATGAAAGCGGAAAAGCAAACGGACGTGGCGTGTACCTTTGCCCTAAGAAAAGCTGCTTGCAAAAGGCGCGTAAAGCAAAGCGTCTCGAGCGCAATCTGAAGGTGGCGATCCCCGATGAGATCTGGACTCAGCTTGAGGAAAAGCTGGAGCAATGACGGGGGATAAGCTGAGAGGTGCGTTGGGACTGTGCCGACGCGCGGGAAAGGTCACCGTGGGAATTACTCTTGTGAAGGAGCAGTTACATAAAGAAAAAGCTGCTTTGGTGCTTCTCGCCGCAGATGCGGCAAAGAATACGGAGGATCGCATCCTCCCCTTGGCACAGCACAAGGCAGTACCCGTTCACCGCGTTTCTTTGAATAAAAAAGAGCTTGCCGCCGCGGTGGGGAAGAGTACGGAAGCCGTTTGCGTTTCCGTTCCCAAGGAGTTTGTGAATTTAGTGTTGGCTTCACTTTGAAGCTGTTTGGAGGGATTTTATGGCAGATACAGTAAAAATCAGTCAACTTGCAAAGGATCTGGAAATCAAATCAAAGGAATTGGTTGCGCTCTTTGCCGATCTGGGAATGACCAAGCAGACCGGCGGTGTTCTGGATGCAGACGAAACGAGCTTTGTCATCCAGTCTTTGATGGACCGCTACGTTCTTGAGGATATCAACGGTTACATCGAGGGAAAATATAAGGTGAAGCCCACTTCCGCGGAGCTTGCAGAAATTGAGGCTGCCGCCAAGGCGGAAGCAGAGCGCATCGCCGCCGAAAAAGCCGAGGCAGAGCGCATTGCCGCTGAGAAGGCGGAAGCAGAGCGCATCGCCCGCGAAAAGGCAGAGGCAGAGCGTCTTGCCGCAGAAAAGGCGGAAGCAGAGCGCATTGCCGCCGAGAAGAAGGCGGAAGAAGAGAGAAAGGCATTGGAGGAGAAGCGCGCCGCTGAGCGCCGTGCCGCTACCGAGCGTGCCGCCGCCAACGCCAAGGCAGAAGCCGAGAGAAAGAAGAAGGAAAGAGAAGAGCGCTTTGCAAACGCTCGTCCCGGCAAGGCTGAAAAGAAAGAGAAGAAACGTGAAGAAAGAGGAGATAAGCGTGCTCCCTCCGCACAGCAGACTCCTACCTTCGACGGCCCTAGGACCGAATTTGTTGCAAAGAAAAGAGAGACCCGCATCATCGATACCAAGATCGTGGATATCGATCTGTCTAAGTACGATGAGAAAAATTATGAGTTTGGTACCGACGCCCAGCGTCGCCGTATGCAGCCCGCCCGCCGTCCTCGCAAGAACGATAAGAAAAAGCGCGGAAACGAGCCGGTGGTAAGAGCTACCATTCCCACGCAGATCTCCATTCCCGAAACCATCGTGGTTTCCGACCTTGCAAAGGAGCTTCGCGTTACCACTGCAGAGGTTATGAAGAAACTGATGATGATGGGCGCTATGGCAACTGCAAATCAAAGCATCGACTTTGATACCGCCGCCCTCGTAGCGGATGAATTCGGCAGTGAAGCCGTTCCGCTGAAGGTAGTTACCATTGAAGAAAAGCTGATCGACGAGCACACCGACACCTCCGAGGATCTGGTAGACAGAAGCCCCGTTGTCGTCGTTATGGGTCACGTTGACCACGGTAAGACCTCCATTTTGGATGCTATTCGTCACGCCAACGTTACCGCAGGTGAGGCAGGCGGTATTACCCAGCACATCGGTGCATACCGCATCGAGGTGGAGGGCAAGCCTATCACCTTTCTGGATACTCCCGGTCACGCCGCATTTACCGCAATGCGTGCCCGCGGCGCACAGCTTACCGATATTGCCATTCTCGTTGTAGCGGCTGACGACGGTATTATGCCCCAGACCGTAGAGGCGATCAACCACGCCAAGGCGGCGGGAGTTTCCATCATCGTCGCCATCAACAAAATGGATAAGCCCGGTGCAAATCCCGATTCCATCAAGCAGGAATTGACCAAATACGATCTGGTACCCGAGGAATGGGGTGGCGACGTAATTTGCGTTCCCGTTTCCGCTTTGACCAAGAAGGGTATTCCCGATCTTCTGGAGAACGTTCTTCTGGTTGCCGAAATGGCAGACCTGAAGGCCAACCCCAACCGCGAGGCGAAGGGTGCGGTCATTGAGGCGAAGCTGGATAAGGGCAGAGGTCCCGTTGCCACGGTTCTGGTACAGAACGGTACCCTCCACGTAGGTGACGTGATCATTGCAGGCGGTGCCGTAGGACGCGTTCGTGCCATGACGGACGATAAGGGCAGACAGCTGAAGACTGCAGGTCCCTCCGTTCCCGTGGAAATCCTCGGTCTTGACCAGGTTCCCGGCGCAGGCGATATCTTCAACGCCGTTAAGGATGAGAAGATGGCAAGAGAGCTTGCGGATCAGAGAAAGGATAAGCAAAAGGAAGAGGAATTCCGCGCCAATGCAAAGGTCAGCCTGGAGGACTTCTTCAATCAGATGAAGGAGGGCGTTCAGAGCCTGAATATCATCGTAAAAGCAGACGTGCAGGGCAGTGCAGAGGCTGTTAAGGCTTCTCTGGAAAAGCTTTCCTGCGAGGAAGTAAAGGTGAAGGTGATCCACGCCGCAGTCGGCG
>JAZPZL010000151.1:0-17813 GCA_045544655.1 Eubacteriales bacterium | reverse complement strand
AGCCTTAACAGCCGCAAGCATAACGTTGATGGTACCGCCTACCGTGACCACGTCCATATAGATCGAGGAGCCGTGAAGAACGCCGTCCTTCGCGGTAGCTTCTATGTATCCGCCGTCTACCTTGACGTCGCAGCCAAGAGCTTCAAAACCTTTGATATGCTGATCAATGGGGCGAACGCCAAAATCGCAACCTCCGGGAAGTCCGACGAACGCTCTGCCGAAGCGACCGAGCTCTGCACCGATCAGGTAATAGGATGCACGCATCTTGCTGACCAGCTCGTAAGGCGCAATTCCGGGAGTTACGTGGGTAGCGTCGATTTCTACGGTATTTTTATCAAGCTTCGTTACTTTGACACCGATCTCCTCCAAGATTTTCAGAGAGATCTGAATATCCGCGATATCGGGAAGATTCTCAATGATACACTTATCTTCGGTAAGAATGGTGGAAAGTACGATGGCAACTGCGGCGTTTTTCATTCCTGAAACGGGAATTTCACCAATCAAAGGCTTGCCGCCGGAAATAATGATTTTTCCTTTGCTTATATCCATAATGAAAAGGGGGATCCTTTCAATGTTCTGAATCGTTTGCGAAAGCAAACGGAGGTATTATAACAAATTCAATGGGTGAATAGGGGACAAGGACGGAAAATTAACAATAACTTCACTTTTTGAAAAGATACTCAATTTCAGTTTATGAAAGAGCGTCTTCTTTGGTTCCTAGCCCTCTTTCGTAAGGTTTTGCGCAATCAGGTGAAAGCCGGACAGAGCGGAAAAAACGTTGACGTTTTGCTCTGCAGAGCGAAGCAACATATCGCACATATCAAAGAGCTTTGTTGCCTGCTGCAGGGAAATGATGCTGGACAGATCCTTCAAGAAAATAGAATCGGTGAAAAAATGGGGCTTTACCGTGCCCTCGGTACGGTAACAGATCAGATCTCTCAACGCCGCCTTGATCATTGGCAGCACCAGGGAAAGATCCTTTCGGTTGGTTGATGCGGGCGGAAGGATCAGGCTTAATTTGGTGAAGCCCGCACCGTTCATGATCGCCTGAAAGTAATCCAGAACGATCTTTCTGAAGCCAAGAGTCGAGCCGTCGGAAATCAATTCTTTTGCTTTTCCCAAAGAACCGCATGACAACAGTACGATCTCCTCCATCGTTTCGGAAGATAAATTCTCGGATGCCAAAGCCTTTCTCATTTGATCGTCGGTTAAAGGCTCGGTGCGCAGGAGTACTGCTCTGCTTCTCACCGTGGGAAGCAGCTTGGTTTTATCATTGGTCAAAATAAAGAATACGGTTTTTTCACCGGGTTCCTCGATGCTTTTCAAAAGAGCGTTTTGAGACTCTTTTTTCATATTCTGACCGTCGTCAATGATAAAAATACGCCAATCGCCCTCCGTAGATGTAACGTGGGTAAATTGCAGCATCTCGCGAATCTGGTCAACACTGATCCGTTTGCCCTCTTCCTCGGGACGAAGCTCCGTAACGTCTATATAATTTCCTCTCAGAATGTTTTGACAACTGTGACAGGAAAGACAGGGAGTTGCATCGGGCAGGGGAGAGGTACAGCAAAGAGCGGCTGCAGCGAGTCGCGCCACGGTCAGCTTGCCGGTTCCATCTGAGCCTTCGATGAGATAGCACCCTGCAACGCGCTTTTCACGAATGGCGGAAAGCAGAGTGTTCCACGGGGTCTGATTTCCGATGAGTACATCCATCGGGAAGGTTACGCCTTCTCGAAGTGCTCAACGTCCATTACGAAAATGGTAGCGCCGCCTACCGTTACCTCTACCGGGTAAGGGGCAAGACCGGGATTGTACTGAGCGTAATCCACGGGCATGATCTGCGTTCTTCTTCTGGAATGCTCCTTGATGATTCCGATGGTCTTTTCAACCATATCGTCTTCCACACCGGAAATAAAGGTGGTGTTTCCCTTCAGCAAAAAGCCACCGGTGGAAGCGAGCTTGGTAACGGAAATTCTTTCTTTATTCAAAGCCTTCATTACTTCATTGGAATCATCGTTGTTGACGATCGCAAAAATCATTTTCATAGTGGAAACCCTCCGTTCAAATCTAAATTTCGTATTGGTTATAATACTTTTATTTTATTATATCACACTATCTTTTGCTTGTCAAAATAAATATGAAAAAAATTTGTACATTTTTCGAAAAAAATCCCTCTGCAACGCAGAGGGATCAGGATTATTCGGTTCTCAGGGCTTCCACAGGATCTTTCTTTGCGGCAAATCTTGCAGGAACAAGACCCGCGATAAAGGAAAGAAATACGCTGATCAGGATCAATACGTAGCCCTCAGGGGGGAGAATGGAGTTCAACTCCGGAATATCCGTCAGCGCGTGGATGATAGCGTTGATCGGCAGGTTTAAAAGCAAGGTGATGCCGATACCGATCACTCCCGCGGCAAAGCCTTCAATGACGCTTTCAGCATTGAATACGCGGGAAATATCCTTTTTCGATGCGCCGATGGCTCGTAAAATACCGATCTCCTTGGTTCGTTCCAAAACGGAAATATAAGTGATGATACCGATCATAATGGAGGATACCACAAGGGAAATGGATACGAAGGCGATGAGTACGTACGAGATCGCGTTGATGATGGTGGCAATTCCTGACATCATCATTGCCGCAATATCCGTGTAATTGATCTGATCCGCCTCGTCCTTACCCTCGTTATATTCCTTGATGATATCAGCGATCATATCTTTATTTTCGAAGGTATCGGTATAGATCTGGATCGAAGAGGGACTCTTTTCCTCTACAAAACCGAGAAGCTTAAGATTCTGCTCCTTCGTACCTTCGGAATGGGTGGCGGGCATAAAGCGATCATGAAATTCTGCAAGCTGAGCTTCCGTGTAAGACGATGCCTCCAGCGCGGACATGAGCATCATCTGAAGCTGTGCCTTGGGAACGGGTGCCAGGTTTGCTTTTACCTGCTCCGTATATTGCTCGGAAATCATTTGTTCCATAGCAGACCGCACGTTTTTCACCAGTTCCTCGTCAGTCATTTTTGCAATATATTCACTGATATAGGAGGTATCCATGTCCTCTTTTTCTTGCTGAGCCAGATTTTGTATTACCATTTCTTCGATCTGTTGACGACTCATACCGCCGATCTGGGAATCAATGGTAGCGTTGAGATATTCGGTGGTGGGAGTTGACGCGATTTCAACGTAGAGATTTGCCGCTTTTTCCGCATCAAGCGCCTTTGCATAATCAATGAAAGCTTTTGCTTTTTCGGAATCGTCGGGTTCAACGTAATCGGCAGGCAGGAAGGGGAGATTTTTGATTACGTCCAGATCGTTGCTGTTCAACTGCTTGCGGATCAGATCGTTATCATCAATTTGCTTTAAAAGATGATCGGTCAGATCTACGGAATAGCCGATGGCACCGGTGATCAGGGGCGTGGAAACGTCTTCCTGTGCGCGAATGATCGCGCTGATCTTTACGGTAACTCCCAAATCGCTGTTATACAGGTAATCCAAGCCGTTCTCCGTATCGGTCAAAAGGGTGTAAGCGCCGCTGTCGTTTTTGCGGTAAAGCTGGGAAGGGAGGTAGATCTTGAATTCCTTTTTGCAAAGATTCTCGTAGGTCCAGACCTTCTTGGTGGTATCAAGGGTCTCACCTCTTTGGGAAGCCCGCATTTCTTCCGCGATCTCTTCGGTGGTTTTCAGACCCAGACCGCAGATGACCACGTCACTCAGCTCGTTGTTTTTGTCAACGACCAAAACGACCTCATCGTATTTTTCGGGCCAGGCACCGTAAAGCACCTCGTATTGCTCCTTGATCAGGGGAGAAATGCCTGCTCCGTCGCTTCCGGGCAGCATTTCCTGCCAAAGCTTGATGGATCCGAAGCCAAACGCCTGGGCTTGAGAGGAGGAAGCCATGCCGGGCATCGCATTTCCGGATAAGCCCATTCCCTCAAAGACCGCTTTCATCATTTCTTCTATGTCACTCTTGACGATCTTTTCGTTTTTATCCTTGGTATAGATGTTCATATTCAGATCGTATGAATACTGAACGTTGGAAATGTACTTTTTGATCTCTTCATCCTTTTCCAAAAATTCCTTGAAAAGTGTCAGATTGTTGGTTTGGATCTGAGCGTTGTTCAGTGAATTGACCATTTCGTGCATAACGCTGGAGGAATAGACTGCGTCACGTCCGTGTTTGTTCTCATCGTTTTCCTGATTGATGCCCATCAGGGTAACCATCAGGGAGGACATATCCACGCTTTCCGCTTCAATGGAAATGGGGTAATTGGACAAGGTCTCTTCCTGCACGGAATTGATCCAGGCGGTAATACCGTTGGAAAGGGAAAGGATCAGGGCAATGCCGATAATGCCGATGGAGCCTGCAAATGCGGTCAGGAGGGTTCTGCCTTTTTTGGTCATCAGATTGTTCGTGGAAAGAGAAAGAGCGGTGAACAGGGACATAGAAGGCTTCCGATCTTTTTTATCGGAAGGAGCAACCTCTTCCGTTCCGTCATAGGGATCGGTATCGACGGTGACCTCACCGTCCAAAAGCTTGATGATACGAGTGGAGTATTCGTCCGCAAGCTCGGGATTGTGGGTAACCATGATTACGAGGCGGTCCTTGGAGATCTCCTTGAGAAGATCCATGATCTGTACACTGGTGGCGGTATCCAAAGCACCGGTAGGCTCATCAGCCAATAAGATCTCGGGATCGTTGACCAGTGCGCGGGCAATGGCGACTCTCTGCATTTGTCCGCCGGAAAGTTGGTTGGGTCTCTTTTTCAGCTGATCGCCCAGACCAACCTTTTTCAAAGCCTCTGCAGCTCTTTTTCTACGCTGGGATTTTGTAACGCCCGAAAGGGTCAATGCCAATTCAACGTTGGCAAGAACGCTTTGGTGGGGGATCAGATTATAGCTTTGAAAAACAAAGCCGATGGAATGATTGCGATAGGTGTCCCAATCGGAATCGTTGAAATCCTTGGTACTTTTTCCACGAATAACGAGATCGCCGGAGGTGTAATGGTCAAGCCCGCCGATGATATTTAACAAGGTTGTCTTTCCGCAACCGGAAGGACCTAAAATGGAAACGAATTCGTTTTTACGAAAGGAAATACTCACCCCTCGAAGTGCCTCAACCTTGTCGCTGGAGGAAAGATATTCCTTCTTGATATCACGTAATTGCAGCATAAGTGATTCCTTTCTTTTTTTTGGTTGTAGATGGTATTCTTGTAATTCTATATTATAACAGTATTATTTTAATTCTCTATGAATATTTATTCTCTATTTTTTCTCTTTTTTTCTATTTATTTTCATTTATGGTAACTTTTATGGAAAAAAAGGGATCAGCGTTGACAAATTCATTGAAATTGGGTAAAATAACGAAAGAATTTATCCGTATTACATAGGATAGAAAGAATGAGGAAAAATGATGTTAACAGGTAAACAGAGAGCATACCTAAGATCTCTTGCAAACGGTCTCCCCGCAAAATATCAGGTGGGAAAGGCGGGTTTTGAGGACGATGCTTTTCTTACTCAGCTTCGTGACGGACTTGAAAAGAATGAATTGATCAAGGTAACCGTTCTGGAAAATTCAGATCTTTCAGCCAGAGAGGCTTCCGATGCAATTTGTGAGATGCTGGGATGCGAGGGCGTTCAGGCGATCGGCAGTAAGTTCGTTCTTTATAAAAAGAGTAAGAAGAATCCGAAGATTATTTTGCCGAAATAAGGAGGAACGTTTTGGATTTTTTCAGTTTGTTTCAAACCTTTGGGTATTTTTTCGTTTTTTTGGCTTCGATTTTGGCGATGATTGCTTCTGCACGTGTGAATTCCACCTTTGAAAAGTATTCTAAGCAGATCTCAAGTCGTGGGTTGACGGGTGCTGATGCAGCTCGCAGGGTATTATTTGCAAACGGAGTAACCGACGTTCTTATTGCCAGAACACCCGGAACTCTTACCGACCATTTCAATCCAAAGGATAAGACCATTTATCTTTCGGACTCTGTGTATGATTCCTCCTCAACCGCTGCCATCGGCGTTGCGGCTCACGAGGCTGGTCCCGCGGTACAGCACGCGGAGAATTATTTTCCCATCGTCGTCCGTTCCGCCATTGTGCCCGTTACCAATATCGGTTCAAAGCTTTCTATGCCCTTGATCTTTATTGGATTGCTTCTTGAATTCTCTCTTGGTTTTTCTTTTGGATATCCTTTGGCATTGCTGGGCGTATTCTGCTTCTCTCTTTGCGTCTTGTTTCAGCTCGTGACCCTTCCTACGGAATTTAACGCTTCGCACAGAGCAATCAACGCTTTGGAGCAAGGAATGATTTTAAATGACGATGAACTTCGTGGAGCAAAAAAGACGCTAAAGGCCGCAGCTATGACCTACGTAGCCGCTCTGGCAGTTTCCCTGATGCAGTTCTTGCGGCTTTTGTCAATGGTAATGGGAGGCAGGAGAAGACGATGAATTTCTTTTCTAAGCTCAATCAAAGCTTTTCCCGATTTATGTACGGACGATACGGAAACGATTCCCTGAATCATTTTTTGATCGGCGTATGGCTTGGAGAGGCAGTTTTGAATTTGTTTTTCCACAGTGTTATCCTTTATCTGTTTGGGACGGTTTTGTGTATCGTTGTATTCTACCGTATGTTATCAAAGAATACGGTAAAACGAAGACGGGAAAACGCCGCTTGGTATGAGTTTTCTACGAAGACCAAAGCGTCATTTCGCCTTTTGAAGGTTCGGATCCGAGATCGGAAGGTTGCCCGATTCTTTAAGTGTCCTAAGTGTAAAGCACCGATCCGTATGCCCAGAAAGGTGGGAAAGTTTAACGTCCGTTGTACGAAATGCGGAACTGTTTTTCAAAAAGAATTCAAAAAATAACGGAGCCAATTTTGGCTCCGTTATTTTATTGCAATTGATCCAATGCTTCGATAATTTGTCCGTACATATACAAAGAACCGACGCAAAGGATGGCTTTCTTTTCTCTTTTTGCTTCTGAAATGGCAAGCTCCAAGGCTTCCTTGGGGGAATCTGCATGACGGGCACGGATGCCGAGTGAGCGGAATTCTGCTGCATACTCCGCGCCCTTCAGTGCGCGTGGATTTTCAGGAGTAATGCAAAATACTTCTTCTGCAATTTCGCTGATACACCTTGACATATACCGGTGATCCTTATCCGCCATAACTCCGGTAACCACGAGCAGCTTTTCATTATCGAAATACTGCTTTGTGCTTTTGACGGCACTTTCGATTCCTTCCGGATTGTGTCCTCCGTCGCAAATGATCAAGGGGTCCTTGGAAACGATTTCATATCTTGCAGGCCACTTCACCATTTTTAAGCCGTTTTTAACTGCATTTTCGGAAATCGTGATGCCTTCCTTATTTAAAAGCTCCGTAGCAAGCAATACGTTTTGTGCATTTTCCGGTTGATAGGTGCCGAGAAGGGGAATGAAAATGTTTTTGAACCCCTTCCAGGAAAAGCGGGTTCCTTCCAAAGTGATTTCCTCAAGCTTCATTCCGCGGCGGTCGATGGTGTAAAAGGGAGCAGAGAGGGAAGCGGCTTTTTCGGCAATCACCTTTTCGGCTTCCGGATCCTTTCCGCAAAAGAGGATGGGGCGATTTTCTTTTATGATACCTGCTTTTTCACCTGCAATTTTTGGAATCGTATCACCGAGAAAAGCGGTGTGATCCAAGGCAATGCCGGTAATAACGGATAAAACGGGATTTTCGATGACGTTGGTGGAATCCAGTCTGCCTCCCATACCGCATTCAAGCACAACGATCTCACACTTTTCCTCATAGAAGTATTTCATGGCAATGGCGGTGATCAGCTCAAATTCAGTGGGCTTTTCCTCTAAGCTGTCTGCAATGGGACGGATCTCTTCGGTAATTTGCGCAAGCTTTTCATCGGGAATATCGTTACCGTTGATTTTCATCCGTTCGTTGAAGCGAAGAATGTACGGGGAGGTGTAGGTCCCCACCCGATAACCCTGCTCGATCAAGACGGAGGAAAGCATAGAGCAAAACGAGCCTTTTCCGTTGGTTCCCGCTACGTGGATAAAGCGCAGCTTCTTTTCGGGATTACCAAGCTTTTTCAGCAAAGCTTGGGTGCGCTCCAGTCCGGGTTTTGATCCTTGCCAAAAATTGGAATGTATGTAATTCAACGCTTCTTGGTAATTCATTTTAAATCTCCTTAAAAACGGATTTGATGCATCTGTTTTTCAAATGCCCGATTTTTAGACAAAAGAAAGAGAACGATAAATTCTACGGTTCCCGTGCAAAGATAAATGACAGATCGCCAAAGCAGGGTCAGAAAAAAAGGAGAGCCGTAATAGATGGAAAGCCCAAGGGTCTTTACCAAGATAGAACCGATCAGGTGAGACAAAGCAATGGAGACCAAAAGGCAAAATCCGCTTTTTCTTTGAAATCTGTTTCTGATAAAACCGCTTGCGAAACCAATGGCGATCGCGCCAAGGGTGATAAAAGGATTGATCGCGTACCCCACCAAAAGGCAACCGACCAGATCCGCAACCGCACCCACGATGGCACCTGCCGCAGGTCCTAAATACAGACCTGCCAACAAAATCGGTAAATTTTCCAGGCTGAAGCGAAAATTCTCACCGATATTGATTGCCAGATATTTTCCGAAAATAATACTGAATGCGGCAAGAATCGCACAGACGGTTAAAAATTTTGCAGTGTTTTTTTGTTTCAAAGTAAAACCTCCTTTTCCGCAGAATTTCCCGAGGGAAACACCGGAAAAGGAGGTATCCTTTTTCGGCAGCGGGATGCGAAATCCAAACCGCAAGAAAATTCTTTTCGTCCCTTGAACAACTCCCCGTTTCAAAGGCACTTAACGCTTGGATTCCTACTCTGTTCGTTGTTTTTGTTTTCTTAAATTTTGAAAGAATTCTTTCAAGAGTGCTTGAGACTCTTGCGCCAGAAGTCCGGTTTGGATCTCCGGCTTGTGGTTAAAGGGAAAATCCGTCAGATCAACTACGCTCCCCATTGCTCCCGCCTTGGGATCCATTGCACCGATAAAAACTCTTTTTATTCTGGAATTGATAATTGCGCCGGTACACATAGGGCATGGTTCTAAGGTGACGTACAGATCGCATTCCCAAAGGCGCCAACCTTTTAGCTTTTTACAAGCCTTGTCAATGGCGACTGTTTCCGCGTGAAGCAAAGCATTCTTTTTCTTTTCCCTGGCGTTTCGACCGCGAGCGATGATCTGATCGCCCTTTACGATCACGCATCCGATAGGCACTTCACCTTCCATAGCGGCTTTTTGCGCTTCCTTCAGGGCCGCCTTCATAAAGTGTTCTTGCTCGTTCATTGGCATAATTCGGGATTATGCTGTGCGCAGAATTTGTTGAAGGGTGACGCTACGTTTGACGTACCGGGATACGTTCCCGAGGTGTACGCATAATGATAATAGGGAAGTGCGGGACTCAGGGGATAAGGTGTACCGCTCGGTAGCTGGAAGTAGGTGTACTGAGCATCCGTCAAGGTAACGTTGAGGCGAAGCTCGCGCTTGAGGTTTAACAGAGCCTTGTTGGATACGTCGGTACAGTTAGGACCTGCAATACATCCGGTTTCATTACAGAAGGGAACGAGGGTGTGTATGTTGCAGGTGCTTGCGGGCATATTGGATTTTGCGTAGTAACCTGTCATGCCTCTTCCGCCTCGCGGATCGAGACCGCAGTTTTCGCCGATCAGAAGACCGGAATCTTTACAGAAGGAGCGGGTGACCAGCCCCTTTGTAAGATCCTCCGAGAATTTCTTTACGTTACCCGCGGCAATGATATCTTCGTGTATCGCGGTCATGACCGTATCCCAAAGATAGGTGGAAGCGGTTGTGCGGCGCTGACCCGCGGTAAATCCGTAGAGACCCTTGGGCTTATCGTAACCAACCCAAACCGCAGCGGTGTAATACGGAGTATATCCGCAGAAATACAAGTCCTTGCTATCACTGGTCGTACCGGTCTTTCCCGCTACGTCCACCTTTCTGCGCAGTGTGATGGCGGTACCGGTACCGGAGGTAACTACCTCCTGAAGAAGCTTAGTCATAACGGCGCAGGTATCTTCGCTCAAGATTACCTCGCTGGAGGCATAGGTGTTATCCAAAACGATGTTTCCTGCAGAATCCAGCACCTTCGTATAGGTTTTGGATTTGTTATAAACGCCGTTATTTGCAATGGCGGAATAAGCGGTTGCCATATCGCGGTTGGTAACGCCGTCGGTGAAGCCGCCCAGCGCCAGGGGCGCATAGTCCATATCAGCCGGTACGATGGTGGATAAGCGGAACTTGTTGGCAAGGAAATCGTAGGAGGTTTTGGTTCCAAGCATATCTACGACCTTAACGGCAATGGTGTTCTTTGAGTTTTTTACAGCGTGAGAAACCGTAACCAGACCCTCGTTCAGTTTGTTGTGGTTTTTCGGCCAGGTATAGCCGCTCGGCTCTGCCTTAAAGGGGGTATCGTCAATGACGGTGGAATAATTGATCAGACCCTTTTCCAAAGCTACGGAATAAGCACTCAGTGGCTTGATGGAGGATCCGGGCTGACGGTGCGCCATCGTTGCACGGTTAAAGTCCAAAGGACCCTTTTCGCCGCGTCCGCCGTGAATGGCAACGATGTTGCCCGTGCTTTGGTCAATGACGGTGACGGCGGATTGAACCTGCACGCCGGTACCATGAGAAGGGAAGTTGTCGTCGTTGGCGTAAATGGCGTCTACCTTTGACTGCAAATTTCTATCGATGGTCGCGTAGATCTGAAGACCGCCGCTGTAAAGCATTTTCTGAGCGGTTTGCTTGTCATAGTTGTAGGTAGCCATCAGATCGTCGACGATATCAAAGATCAAAGTATCCACGAACCAGCAGTGGACCTTGCTCACTTTTTGATCCTCCTGACCTCTTACCAAAACCAGATCTTCTGCTTTTGCGGCTCGGATCTCTTCAATGGTGTAGGTCTTGGAAATATCGGTATTGTAATACATCTCGTTGAGAACGGTATCTCTGCGCTCATCGTTCTTATCCGGATGGTTGATGGGGTCAAATTTTGAGGGGTTCTGAGGAATGGAGGCCAAGGCGGCACATTCTACCAAGGTCAGATCCGATACCTCTTTGCCAAAATACTCGTAAGCGGCGGCGGATACACCGTAGCAACCCTTGGAAAGATAAATGGTATTCAGGTAGTTTTCCAGGATCTCTTCCTTGGAACGCTTGCTTTCCAGATTCAGAGCGCGAAGGATCTCCTGGATCTTTCGCTGAATGGTAACGTCGTCCTCGCCGGTTACGTTTTTGATCAGCTGCTGGGTGATGGTGGAACCACCGTAGGAGTCATTGCCGGAAGCAAACTCCATTACCGCGCCGATGGTACGCTTCAGGTCAACGCCCTTATGGGTAAAAAATCGTTTATCCTCAATGGAAACGAATGCGTTGATCAGATCCTCGGGCATTTCTTCGTAGGCAACCCACATACGGTTTTCCGTACCGTGGATTCGCTCGTCCTCCCACTCAACCCATTCCTTCGTTCCGTCGGGCAAGGTGTTTTCGTAGTAGATGAAGGTGGTCAGATTGGAGTCCGTTTTTAAGTCGGCAATATCAAAAACCGGGTCAACGTAGTTTTTGATATAGACCACCAAAGCGCAAGCCATAGCGGAACCCGTAATAATGCCGATCAAAAGAACGGTGAGCAGTACGTTAATGGCGTAGGTCGCGATCTTGCCGAAATACTTGCTTAGGGTTTTTCCGATCAAGAAGAGAACTCCTGCCGTTTTAACCGTTTTGTTGTTTTTTTTGGCATCGGAATGGGAAGGCGATGCCGGTGAATTGTTTTGTGCTTTGCGGGCAGGATCGGCAGGGGATTTTGCCGGGGTCGTGCCACTTGGTTTTTTCTTGTTCTGATCCATAGTTTCTCCTGAAATTGGTAACTGTGGTTATTTGAGGCCTACGTTCTCCGTTCCCAAAAGCTCACACAGCTCTTGATATACCGTAGGGTTCAGATCTACTTTAAGGCCATTTACTCCAAAGAGTTTTTCTGTGTCCAAATAATAAAAATAACAAGGTGTTTTTCCGGGGAAAATTTTGAGAAGAGCCAATGCTCTAGCCTCTATTTTACTCCCTTTTGTCGGGAAACGCAAGAACAATTTGGAAACAGACTGAAAATTAATAATTTTTTTGGCGCTTTCATGCCCGTTTGTCTGGCGGTTTTGCTTGCTTTTGGCAAGCATTTCGGCTTGCTCTGCGGGAAGGATCTTTTCTGCGATGATCTTGATCTCGTCGTCCTTGGTGTTGACGTGACCGAGAACTGCAATGATCTTTCCGTTTTCTAGGGTCGAGGAAGCCTGGACAAGCGTTTTCGGGAAAACGATGATCTCACAAATACCCGTCATATCTTCTCCCCGAACGAAAGCCATACGATCCCCACTGCGAACCTGTTTCAGGGTGATGCTACCCACCTGACAAAGAAGAAGGACCTTTTGATTGTCTTCATATTCATCGGGATCGGTTCGGAAGGAGAGAATTTCGGTAGCGCCGATCCTTTTAGACAGATCGGTATAGCTGTTCATTGGGTGACCGGACAGGTAAACTCCGCAAACGCTCTTTTCTCCTTGCAAACGTTCTGCTTCGGAAAAGTCCGCCACGTCAGGGAAGGGATCGTCCTTGGGGGGAGCGGAGTTCTCTTCCATCGTGTCGAACAGACTCATTTGTCCGGGCATCGCGTGTCGCTGTGCAAGACTTGCATCGGAGATCGTGCTTTCCGTAACCGCCAGAAGCTGAGCGCGGGTTCCGCCGAAGGAATCCAAAGCGCCCGAAAGGATCAGGCTCTCCACCGCTTTGCGATTCAAGCCGCAGGAGCGCATTCTTTCGATGAAATCGCGGAAAGAGGAGAAGGGGGTCTTGCTCCGTTCAAGGAAAATGCTTTTCACTAAGCCTTCCCCAACGTTTTTGATCCCAACCAGACCAAAGCGAAGACCGTCTTCTTCAACGGAAAAGGAAGTCTGGCTTTTGTTGATATGGGGCGGAAGGATCCGGATCCCCATTCTCTGACACTCTGCAAAATAGAAGGCGTATTTATCACTGTCAAGCTGATTGGTCAGCATGGCAGCCATATATTCCTTCGGGAATTTGCATTTGAGATAGGCGGTGCGGTAGCTGAGGACTGCGTATGCCGCCGCGTGGGATTTGTTGAAGGCGTATTCTGCGAATTTATCCATATCGTCGAAGATGCGGTTTGCCGCCTCCTCCGAAATTCCACGGGCAAGCGCGCCTTCGCACTCCACCGTTCCGTCTTCCTTTTTGGAGCCGTATAAGAAGGCTTGGCGTTCCTTCTCCATCACGTCTTTTTTCTTTTTTGACATTGCGCGACGGACGATATCCGCTCTGCCGAAGGAATAACCTGCCAGCTTGCGGAAGATCTCCATCACCTGCTCCTGATATACGATGCATCCGTGGGTAGATCCCAAAATGTCGGAAAGGGCGGGGATCTCGTGGGTGCAAACGCCTTGTGCACGATTTTTCAAAAAGCGGGGAATGGAATCCTTGGGACCGGGTCTGTAAAGGGCGATGGCGGCGGTAATATCCGCGATGGATCGGGGCTTCATTTGAAGCATCAGTGCCTTCATACCCGAGGATTCGATCTGGAACATTCCCGCAGTTTCACCGCGGGAGATCATTTCGAAGGTTTCAGCATCGTCATCGGGAATGCGGTGAACGTCAAAATCGGGATCGGATTTGCGGATCTCCTCTACGGCATCGCGAATGACGGTCAGAAAGCGCAGACCGAGAAAATCAATTTTCAAAAGACCCAGATCCGCAATCTCGTTCATCGTAAATTGCACGACCTTGGTTCCGTTGTTGACTGCAAGAGGAACGTAGGTGGAAACGGGCTTGTCGGTCAATACCACGCCAGCTGCGTGAATGGAGGCATTGCGGGGCATTCCCTCCAGAGCCATGGCGATCTCAAGCAATTTTTTGGATTCCCCGGAGGAGCAGAGTTCCCGCAATTCGGCATCGTTATCAAGCGCCTTTTTCAAGGTCATCTCCAAAAAGTGGGGAATTCTTTTGGCGATTCTGTCTACCTCGTTATAGGGCATTCCCATTACTCGACCTACGTCACGGACGGCAGCGCGCGCCGCCATGGTGTTGAAGGTGACGATCTGAGCAACGTGATCCTCACCGTATTTGTCTTTGACGTATTGAATGACCTCCTGACGCCTCTCCTTGCAAAAGTCCACGTCAAAGTCGGGCATTGAGACCCTCTCAGGATTTAAAAACCGCTCAAAGATCAATTTTTCGCAAATCGGATCCAGCTCGGTAATATCCAGACACCAAGCAGCAAGCGAGCCTGCGCCGCTTCCACGCCCCGGGCCAACGTAAATGCCCGTTTTTTTTGCATAACCAATGAAGTCGGCAACGATCAAAAAATAATCGGCAAAGCCCATTTTCTCAATGGTATTCAATTCATATTCCAAGCGGGTCTGATATTCATCCACGTTTTTGATACCGTTCCGGCGGATCCGCTTTTGTAAGCCTTCATGGGCAAGCTTACGCAAATATTCCTCGGAGCTGAGTCCCAAATCGTTGTGAAAATGAGGCAGATGCGCTGTGGAAAAGTCAAATTCCACTTGACAGCGGTTTGCGATCTTGACGGTGTTGGTAACTGCTTCGGGATGACGGGGGAAGAGCATTGCCATCTCTTCGGCGCTTTTCATATAAAACTGATCCGTTTCAAAGCGCATTCTGTTCTCATCCTGCAAAACCTTTCCGGTTTGTACGCAAAGGAGAATGTCGTGAATTTCCGCATCCTCTTTTCGAAGATAGTGTACGTCGTTGGTGCATACCAGAGGAATATCCAGTTTTTCGGACAGAGAAGCCAATGCGGAATTTACCCGAAGCTGATCCGGGATCCCGTGATCCTGAAGCTCCAGATAAAAATTGTCTTTGCCGAAAATAGCAAGCAGTTCCTTTGCGGATTCCTCCGCCCCCGCAGGATTTCCGTTTAAGATCTCCTGAGGAATTTTTCCCGCAAGACAAGCGGAAAGCGCGATCAGTCCCTTGCTGTGTCGGCGCAAAGCATCCAGATCCACACGGGGCTTCTGATAAAATCCGTCGGTAAACGCTTCGGTAACCAATTGGATCAGGTTGTGATATCCGGTCATATTCTCGCAAAGAAGTACGAGGTGGTAGTAGTTTCGGTCAAGGGAAGGATCTTTGTCCGTCATTTTTCTTGGAGAAACGTAAACCTCACAGCCGATAATGGGATGGATCCCAGCCTTTTTTGCCGCCTTGTAGAAGGCGATCACGCCGTAGATCACACCGTGGTCGGTGATGGCAACGCTGCTTTGC
Source organism: Eubacteriales bacterium (assembly GCA_045544655.1). Taxonomy (GTDB): domain Bacteria; phylum Bacillota; class Clostridia; order Oscillospirales; family SIG627; genus RGIG5579. The sequence goes on along the minus strand of JAZPZL010000151.1, from coordinate 2,487 downwards.
CCAAGCTCCTTTGCGCGCTGAAAAATTCTGTCGATGCGACAAGCACCGTCCAGAAGAGAATATTCGGAGTGAAGGTGAAGGTGAACAAAATCTTCTTGTTTCATTGGAATTCCTTTGACAGAATGAAAATTTCGTATTATAATATAATCCAGTTTCTATTATATCATATGTTTTATAAAAATTCAACCTATTTTTGGAGTACCTATGAGAGAAGAGACCGTTCTGTTTGAAAGTTATGATTTAACGTCCCAAGGCTTTGTCCGTCCCAGCGCCTTGCTTCGCCGCTTGCAGGAGATCGCGGGTCGCGATCTGGATTCCTACGGCATCTCTTACGAGGATCTGCGTGAGCGTAATATGGCGTTCGTCGTTTCCAAGCTTGCCCTGATTTTTGACCGTCCTATGCACGAACAGATCCCGTACAGGATCCGTACCTCTGCCCAGGAAACCCACGGAGCAACCTTTCCAAGATCCTTCGTGATCGAAGACGGGCAGGGAATCGTTGCCAGAGCCAATACCCTTTGGGCTTTGCTGGATTTTGAAAAGCGCTCCTTGCTTCGTGCTTCCGCATTGGGGGATGATCTGCCTTCTTTTCCCGATCTGTCCCAAGGGCTTGTATGTGAGAGGCTTGGAAGAATGAAGGATGCCGTTCCCGATTACACCGATGTAAGACGGATCTACGCATCACTGCTGGATCGTAACTGCCATTTGAATAATTGCAATTATTCAGATCTTGCCACCGATCTTTTGCCCCTCGAGGATTCTCAGGTAAAGGAGATCCACATCACGTTTCAGAAGGAAGCCCGTCTTGGCGACGTTCTTGCTTTACAAGGCTTTACCCTGGAGGACGGCTTCTTGGTGTGCGGCAGCTTTCAGGATCGGGAAGAAAATTGCTTTTTGTCTAAAATCAAACTGTTTTGAGGTAATGGAATGTTTAAACTGAAGAAGAAAGAGAACCGAGCCAGAAGAGGAGAGTTCCAAACGGTTCACGGAACCATTCAAACTCCCGCTTTTATGAACGTTGGAACCTGCGCCGCCATCAAGGGCGGAATTGCCGCAGACGATCTGGAAAATCTGAAATGTCAGATTGAGCTTTCCAATACCTATCATCTACATATTCGTCCGGGAGACGAGGTGATCCGCGAAATGGGCGGTCTCCACAAATTTATGAACTGGTCTCATCCCATTCTTACCGATAGCGGCGGATTTCAGGTGTTTTCCCTTGCACAGCTGAATAAGATCGACGATGACGGAGTTACCTTCCAAAGTCATATCGACGGCAAACGGATCTTTATGGGACCGGAAGAAAGTATGCGGATCCAAAGCAATCTTGGTTCTACCGTTGCTATGGCATTCGACCAGTGCATCGGAAATCCCGCTACGCGCAAAGAGGCCGAGATCGCATCGGAGCGTACGATCCGTTGGTTGGAACGGTGCAAAAAGGAAATGGCAAGGCTCAATTCCTTGCCCGATACCGTCAATCCCAATCAGCTTTTGTTCGGTATCAATCAGGGCTCCGTTTTTCCCGATCTTCGCGTGGAGAATATGAAGCGCATTGCCGAAATGGATCTGGACGGATACGCCATCGGCGGTCTTGCGGTAGGGGAAAGTGCTGATGTGATGTATGAGATCATTGAAGCCGTAGAACCTCATATGCCTACAGATAAGATCCGATATCTGATGGGTGTCGGTACCTGCGAGAATATTATTGAAGCCGTATGGCGCGGTGTAGATCTGTTCGACTGCGTAATGCCCAGCCGCAATGCCCGTCACGGTCATCTTTGCACACACGCCGGAATCATTAATCTGAATAACAACCGCTACGAGCGCGACCCGCTTCCCATTGATCCCGAATGCGATTGTCCCGTTTGTAAGCGTTATTCCAGAGCCTATATCCGTCATTTGCTGAAGGCAAAGGAAGCCTTGGGACAAAGACTTGCCGTTATGCATAATCTTTATTTTTATAACAATCTGATGGAAGACATCCGCCGTGCCATTGACGAGGATCGCTTTGAAGAATTCCGCGCGGAAAATTCCAAAAAATTGGGTACCCGTATCAAATAAGGAGCTAGTATGGAAGAAAGAATCGATTTGGTTGCTACCTGCCTTTTCGGACTCGAGAAGTTTCTCGGTGAAGAAATTGACGCTTTGGGGTTTCAGCGTCTAGAGACCATCGACGGCAGAATCACCTTTTCAGGTCCCGTTTCCGCCATTGCAAGGGCAAATATGTTTCTTCGCTTTGCGGAGAAGGTTTTTATCAAAATGGGCGATTTTACCGCTACAAGCTTTGAGGAGCTGTTTCAGGGAGTCAAGGCGTTGGAATGGGAAAAATGGATCGGTCCCGACGATGCTTTCCCCGTGAAGGGACATTCGATCCGTTCTCAGCTTCGGAGCATTCCCGATCTTCAGAGTATCGTGAAAAAAGCAGTGGTTGACCGCCTTTCCTCGGAATACGGTATCACCTGGTTTTCGGAAGAGGGGAGCTTGCTT
>JAZPZL010000150.1:0-7717 GCA_045544655.1 Eubacteriales bacterium | reverse complement strand
CCGGAGAGAAACGTACAAAGACACAAAAGCAAAGCAAATATTTTTTTCATCGTGTTTCTCCTTATATTTTGTAATCCCATTTTACCATACCCCACCGAATTATGCAATAAAAAAGAACGAAGGGTCTCTTCGTTCTTTTTGGCTATTATTTGACCAGCGTACCCGTGTAAAGGCTGATCCGTTCCCCGGTACCCAGCTGACATACGATCTCAACGGTATGGTTTCCGTCAGCGTATTTGTCAAAGGTAGCGCCGTATACCGTCGTGGAAAAATCCAAAGTCTTGCGTCCCGCCTTCGGGGCACGGGCTACCTTGTAAAACAAGAGCTTACCGTCGGCATCCGTAACGTATGCGTATACGTCGGAAATTCCGTAATTTGCGGTTACGTGGGCGTTTTTCAGCTGTTCCACGGTGATCTCACTTTCTTCGTGAGAAAAGCTGCATTCCGTTTCCTCTACGGGATCCGTACCGAGAAATTCCCCGAAGGTGAAAGGAATATTCTTTCCCTTGAAAAGAGCTTTGAAGGTGAATTTTCTGTTTATGTAATTTTTGTGCTGATACGTGATCCCGGCGGAATTTTCCCTCTCCACCCATCTTTGATGCTGATCGGTGATGTAAAGGTAGCTGTTTTCCCCGTCGATGGTGCCGTCCGGAAGGTATTCCACGTGGGGAGCCACCGAGCACATCACCACGTGACCGCCTGCGGGATGGGAGGAAATGAGCCCGTCTGCGGGAAGCATTTTTGCATAGCTTTGGTAGAGGATCTGTTCCCCGTTTTTCGCACAGATCTGCGCGGTATCCTCCTGGGAAAAGGAGGTGATCTCTTCGTTGTAGGTCACGGGTCCTACGGGAATAAAGCCGCGGGACGCCACCATATTGAAGGTCCAGTCGTAATCTGCGGAATTGATCACCCTTGCCCAGCCCCAATAAGAGCCTATGGAGCACTGATTCCCGAAAAGCTTCGGATGCTTGGATGCCTCGCTCATATCCACAACGCCCCGCTCCTCGTCCATATAGTCCATCAAACGGTAAACATTTCCCGAGCCGTTTCCGATATAAGGAAGACCGCCGTAGATCTCACCGCCGAACATCTTGTCCTGAGAGCCGGCTTTATTGCGGATGTAGCTGAAATCCTCGTCGGGAATCCAAAGGGCTGTTTTTGCAAATTGGAGAAATTCCACGCAAAGCATTCTCAGCTCCATAGTAGACATATCCGCACTCTTTACGGGAAAGGAATTGATGTTTTCCCAGGTCAAACGCCTTCCCGTGATCTCCGTGGCAGCTGCGTCCGTGATCTTATGATACTCATTTTCGTGAAGGTAAATGGGAATGCCGTAGCAATTCTTTGTATTCGGTTTTTCTCTTCCCGTCTCTTTTTCAGCTTCTTCCCGGGTTTCCTTTACCGCTTCCCCGGTGCCGCTTTTCTCCGAAGGAGACTCCAGTCGGGAGCAGCCCGAAAAAAGTATGCAAAGACAAAGAAGAAATGCAAAGCTTCGCTTTTTCATTACTGATACACGATCTCTCCGTTGATCACGGTCACGTACGCGCGGGCGCCCACCACCTTCAAGGGGTCGTCGGTCCAGATCACCACGTCCGCGTCCTTGCCAACCTCAAGACTGCCCACACGGTCTGCAATATCGCAAGCAACTGCGGGATTGACGGTGATCGCCTTCCAAGCCTCCTCGTAAGGAAGCCCCTCAGCAACGTGAAGTCCTGCGGACATAGGAAGGTACTGGCTGGGTACCACGGGAGAGTCGGTAATAATGCTGATATTGACCCCTGCCTCGTACAAAACGGCGGCGGTCTTAAAGCTCTTACCGGCAAGCTCGATCTTGCTCTTGGAGCCCAGAGTAGGACCTACGAAGGCAGGATAGCCCTCTTTTCCGAGAATATCCGCAATCAGCCAGCCCTCGGTGCAGTGATCCAGGGTCAGCTTCAGATCAAATTCCTTAGCAATGCGAATGGCAGTCAGAATATCGTCGGATCTGTGAGCGTGCGCCTTCAAGGGGATCTCTTTTTTCATCACGGGAAGCAAAGCTTCCATCTTCATATCAAACTTCGGAGGCTTATCGGAATTCTTTGCTTCCAGATACTCCTTCGCCTTGAAAAGCGCTTCTCTCAGCATCGCCGCGTTACCCATACGGGTGGCAGGCATCTTTTTCAAGGTATTTCCGTAGGCGCCCTTGGGATTTTCACCGAAAGCGCACTTCATGGCAACGGGATCCTTCACGATCATTTCGTCCACACTTTCGCCCCAAAGCTTGATGGCGGCAAAGGTGCCTCCGATCACGTTAGCGGAGCCGGGACCGGTAACACCGCAGGTCACACCGTGAGAAACGGCGTTTTCAAACATTTCATCGTGAGGACGGATGGCGTCAATGGCGCGCATCTGAGGGGTAATGGGATCTCCCTTTTCATTTACGTCGGAGCCCTCCCAGCGAACTGCCTGCTCGTGGAGACCGATGTGGCAATGTGCGTCAACGCAACCGGGGGTAACCAGCTTCCCCTCTGCGTCGATCACGTACGCGCCCTCAGGGATCGCAATGCTTTCGGCGATCTCGGCGATCTTTCCGTCGTCTCCCAAAAGGATGCAACCGTTTTCATATTCTACGCCTGCCATAGTTTTGATGTGTCCGTTTTGAATCAGTATCATAATGATTTCCTTTCCGTACGTTTATTTTACAGTTTTAAAATTACCGAATATTTCATCCGCCTGGGTTACGTTGGCAAAGGTGCCGGGGTAGGAATTGATAATGGCTCGAAGCTTTGCGATCTGATGCTTATTGATGATGCAAACGATCATATGCAGATCCGTACCCGAATACATTCCCTTGGCGGGGATCACCGTAACGCCGTGGTGAAGCTTTTCCATGATCTCGCGGCTCATCGCCTCTGGATTTTTGGTGATGATCTCAAATTTCAGTTGCTCCTTGCCGCCTCGCAAAAGAGAATCGCTGACCTTACTGGTAAGGAACGAATAAAGGATGCACAGAATTACAGGCTCCAATTTATGGTCGTACACAAAATACGAAGCCCCTGCCACCGCACAGTTCATGGCGAAAATGATCCAAACCAGATTCATCTCCGGCTTTTTTTCGTGAACGCAGGCGGCTACGATATCCGTTCCGCCCGTCGAGCCGTTGGAGCGGATCACGTTTCCGTAAATAAAGCCGTTGATCACGCCTGCCGTCAAGGGCGCAAGGATGGTGCTGCTTGCCGTCTTATACGTAAATCTCTCCAGATCAATGCCGTACTGGAACAACAGCAGGAACAGAGAAAAGGAAACGGAAAACACCAGACTTTTCAAGGCGTAGTCCCGATCCACGAAGAAAAACGCAAGCACGCAAAGAGGTACGTTGATAAGAAGACTCATATAGCCTACGCTGAAATTCAGCTTGTACTGGATCATCGTGGCAATGCCGTTGAGTCCCGCAGGTGCAAAGGCGTTTTCCAGAATCAAAATGCGGTAATTCAGTGCCATCAGACACGCCATTGCCAAAACCACGCCGTAAGAAAATATTATGTTCTTTTTCTTCATTCTGTCACCTCACCAAGCTTGAAAAAATAACTCTTGATTTTTTTGGTTTTGTGGTATATACTGAATCTATAATAAAAAATTATGATTTTCGATTTTTCTATAACAAAAGAAAATAGGTGAACGTCATGGATATCAAAACCCTGCGCAATTTCGTAGAGATCGTAGATTCCGGCTCATTGACCTCTGCCTCGAAGAAGCTTTTTATTGCCCAGCCCGCCCTCTCCAATCAGCTGAAAGCCTTGGAAAAGGAATTGAATACCACCCTCATTGAGCGCAATTCCCGCCACCAAAGGCTTACCGATTCGGGACGGCTTTTCTATGAACGGGCAAAAAGCATTATTATTTTGGAAAACGCTATGCTCAGCGAGATTTCCGATGCCCGTTCCGGTGAACTTGGCTGCCTTCGCATTGCCACCATCCAGTCCGGGGAGATCAATTTACTGCAAGAGATCATTCCCAGCTTTGCCAAGCAGTATCCCCTCATCACTTACGAGATCCTGGAAAAGGAATCCGAGGACATTCTGCATCTTTTGGAGAACGGCTCAGCAGACATCGGCGTGGTAAGCACCCCCTGCCCCATCAGCGGGGAAATGGATGCATTCTACATCACCGACGAGCGCCTGGTCTGCGCTTACGACCCGGAGGTATATTTCTTTGAAACGGAGGACCCCGTCATATCCCTTCGCGATCTGGCAGATAAGCCCATTCTCATTATCCGCCGCTATGAGGAGCTTTTTACCGAGCTGTGTGAAAAGGAACGCTTCACGCCCAACGTCCGCGCACGGAACAAGCAGCTTACCTTGAACCTGAAATGGGCAGAGGCGGGATTGGGCATCGCCATCGTCCCCGAAAACAGCCTTTCCTACTGTCGAAAAAAGCTTGCCTACAAGATCATCGACAGTGAAGGACTGACCACCCAGCGCGCCATCGTCACCATGAAAAACAGCTTCCACTCCAAAGCGACGAAAAACTTTCTTGCTCTTTGTAAAGAAAAGCTGTAATGCTCAGCCCCACCTGAAGTGGGGCTTTTTTTATTCTGCCTTCAAATTGGAAACCGCGCCCTCTACCATAATTTCGAAGGTCTTATCCCAACGGATGCAGTCCTCCATAAAGGAGCGGGTATAGTGCTCTTCAAAATCCTCTGCGGTTTCAAACTGATCCGCTTCCTGCTCAAAATATCCCTTCAGGCGCTCTTGGTATTCCTCCTCCGTCAGGGTGATCTGCAAAACGCGGTTTGCCTGAATACATGCCATATCGTTCTTTACGCGGTTCCGCGCATCCTGCAAGGCGGCTTCGTTGATCTCGTCCTCGGTGGCTTGCATATATTCCTGCAAATAATCAGCGTATTCCATCTCCAGCTCGTCCGCCATACTCTTCAGATCCGTGATGTAATCCTCCACGTAGCTCTTCACTTCGGCATCCGGATATTTTTTCACCTTTACGCCCTGAATAAACGCCTCCAGAACCAGCTCCTTCTTTGCCTCCAGCTTCTGCTCCATATTGTCCAGACGGATCTGATCCCGGAATTCCTGAACGTTTTGGAAATTATACTTATCAAACTGCTGAACGAATTCGTCGGTACATTCGGGAACCAGAGAACGCTGAATTCCCTTTACGGTACCTTGACATTCCACCGTTACACCCGCCCAGGAGCCAAGAGACATATCGTTCGTGGGGAAGGTATAGCTCACCTTGCAGGTATCGCCCACCTTTTTCCCAAGAAGCTCTTCTGCCAGAGTGTAATCAATGGCGCCGTTGCCGTCGTAGCCGACCAGGATCCCGTATTCGGTCTGGCTGTATTCCTCCAGTTCTTTGTCGCCCTGGAAGATCTTGTAATCCACGATAGCCTTGTCAAATTTTTCAATGATCTGCTCCCCTTCCTTCTCGGCAAAATCCGCGTAAGAGAGCATAACCTGATGAATGGCGTAGTCGATCTCCTCCTCGGTACAAACACCGGGATCTGCAAAAGGAGCCTCAATTTTCCGAATATCGGGAAGCTCTATATATTCCGACAGATCGTAATCATACCGCTTTTCTTCTTTTTTGCCGCAAGAGCCGAGCAACAGCACTCCGGCAAGCAAAAAAGCGACCATTCCAATAACTTTTCTCATAATAAATCCTTCCTTATCCGATCCGCACCGCGCGGTCCACGACTGCCTTCAGCGCCTTGTCCCACAAAATACTTTGGCGCAAATTTTCCTCGGTATAGTATTCCACGAACTCCTCAAAGGAGGCGAATTGTGATTCCTCTTTTGCAAAATATTCCTGCGCTCCCGCAAGATACTCTTCCTCGGTGAGGGTCATATTCTGAAGCCGAACCAGCTGGATCATGATCATATCGTTTTTCACCTTTTCCTCGGCATATTCACGCGCCTCGGCTTCAAACGCTTCCATGGTGGATTCCATATAAACGGTCACCAGCTGCTCCAGACTCAATTCATAGCGAGCGGCAAGCTCGATGTAATTCTGCTTGAACATCCCAATGCTGTCTTCCAGCTCCCGCTGGGGAAAACGGCGCACGGAGGCGGCGTTTTTCACTGCAAGCCAAACTGCCTGCGCCTTTGCCAATTCCTTTTCCGCCAGAATATCCTGCCGCACCGAAGCGCGGAATTCCTGTACGGAGGTAAAGGTATCTCCGGTGATCTGTGCAACGGTCGCGTCGATCAGCTCGGGGATCATCTGTCGCTCGATCTTCTTCACCGTGGCGGAAAGCACCACGCTCTGTCCCGACAATCCGTCCCCTCCGATCTCGGAAGGAAAGGTATAATCCGCCGTGCGGCACTCCCCTACTGCGGCCCCCATCAACGCCTCGCCCAAAACGGTATCCAAGCCGTCATCCGTACTCAGACCGATCACCACCCGGTAATCCGCCTGACTGTAGTCATCAAGCGCCGCCCCGTTTTGCAAAAGTGCAAGGTCTACGGTAACACGGTTGTATCGTTCCGCCTTCTGTCGGGGATCCTTTTCTTCAAAATCCGCATTCCGCAGAAGGATCTGGAATACTGCCGCATCCACTTCCTTATCCGTACAAACACCGGGATCGTCAAACTCCGCCTGCACCGAAGAAATATCCCCCATCGTAATGTATTCCGCCAGATCAAAATCATAGGGAATGGGACTCTCCTCCGGCTCTTCCGTCTTCACCGGTGCCGAACCCTCGGGAGTCAAAAGCAGAGCATCTCCTCCCAAAAGCACGCAGGTGACGATCAAAAGCAGAGCAAGCACGCCTTTTAAATATCTCATACAGCCTCTTTCACCGCGTATTCGATCAGTTTTTCCGATACCATGGCGCCCAGCACCTGCTCCTCAAAGAAGCCTGCACCGTAAAATTCGGTGCATTGCTCGATCATCGCCTGAAGGCTCTCGTAATAGCCATCGGTATTCTGAGAATTGTAAAAGCCCTCGATGTATGCGCTGAGCTGTTCGATGGTGCAGGTCAACCCCTCCGCCGCGGCCACGTAGTACATCATCAAGCTCGGCTTTACCTCCTCCTTGGCGGTAAGCTCTGCCTGATTTTTCAGCTCGTCGTAGGACATCCCCAGCTTCTCCGAGCAGTAGGTCTCCCAATCAGTATCACCTTTGGCATATTCGTGCTGCAGAAGCTGAAGCGCGGCAAAATGCTCCACTTCCTTTTCGGGATACTGAACGACCTCCATCCCCTCAAGGATCTTTCCCTGCAAATACGTGGAGATGCAGGAAAAGGCTTCACTTTCCGCCTGCTTGCCCAGTGCCTCCTTGAACCAGGCCTTCGCCTCGTCCATGGATTTAAACTCGGTCTGGTAATATTCGTTGATATCCTCTGCCGTAAGAGCGGGGATCTGAGCTCTTTGAACCTTTTTTACCGTTACGTAGAAGGTAGCGTCCTTCCCCGCCATTTCAGCGGCTCCGTAATAGGGAGAAAATTTCAGGTCAAGCTTTACCTCTTCCCCGATGCTCTTCCCGATCAGACCCCGTTCAAAGCCGTCGATAAAGGAGCCGCTTCCAATAACCAGCTCCTGGTCGGTACCGGAGGTATTCTCCGATTCCTGACCGTCCACCACTCCGCGGAAATCAATAATTGTCATATCGTACTTCTGAACCGTACCCTCGGTCAATTCCTGATACTGCTCGTCGGTAACCTGGGTTGCCAGAACGAACAGAGCCAGAAAATCGTCCACCTCTTCGTCGGTGATCTCGGTAT
>JAZPZL010000149.1:0-5327 GCA_045544655.1 Eubacteriales bacterium | reverse complement strand
CCTCCGCTTTGGGCAGTAAAATTGCCGCTCAGGTCATTTGGAATCAGATCGAAGCTTTATAGAAAAGAAAAACGCAGAGTTATTTGACTCTGCGTTTTTCTTTGGTGTGTTTATTTTTTCAGCTTGTTGTCAATAACGTCCCTCAGGATCTCTTTGAAGGCTTCCAAGGAAAGGGCGCCAAGATCCTCGCCGGAGCGATGGCGGACGGAGACGGTTCCGTTTTCAATATCCTTGTCGCCAACGATGATCATATAGGGAACCTTTTCCATCTGTGCGCCGCGGATCTTGTAGCGGAGGGTGTTCTGGCTTTCGTCCACGGTTACGCGTACCTTATCCTTTGCAAGGCTTTCCTTGATGCCGTTGCAGTATTCAAAGGCTCTGTCGGTGATGGGAAGAATGCGAACCTGCTCGGGAGCCATCCAGGTGGGAAGCGCGCCGGCATACTTCTCCAAAAGGTAAGCCAAAGTGCGCTCGTAGCATCCAAGACTGGTTCTGTGGATGATGTAGGGGAGCTTCTTCTGTCCGTCGGTATCGGTGTAGTACATACCGAACTTTTCAGCCAGAAGCATATCGATCTGAATGGTAACGATGGTATCCTCCTTGCCGAATACGTTCTTGTACTGGATGTCCAGCTTAGGACCGTAGAAGGCGGCCTCACCAACGCCGATCTCGTATTCAACGTCCAGATCCTTCAGGATCTTTTCCATGATCTCCTGCGCCGTTGCCCACTGCTCGGGAGTACCTTCGTATTTGGTGGTGTTTTCGGGATCCCACTGAGAGAAGCGGAAGGAGCAATCCTCCAAAAGACCTACCGTACCCAGGAAGTATTTGCAAAGGGACAGACAGTCTGCAAACTCTGCTTCCAGCTGATCGGGACGGAGCATCAGGTGACCCTCGGAAATGGTGAACTGACGAACGCGGATCAAGCCGTGCATTTCACCGGATTCCTCGTTTCTGAAGAGGGTAGAGGTCTCACCCAGACGCATGGGAAGATCGCGGTAACTTCTTGCCTGATTCAGATATACCTGATACTGGAAGGGACAGGTCATGGGACGAAGCGCCAGGCACTCCTTTTCCTCGTTGTCGGGATCACCCAGAATAAACATACCGTCGCGGTAATGATCCCAGTGACCGGAGATCTTGTAAAGGTCGCTCTTTGCCATCAAGGGAGTCTTGGTCAAAAGATAACCGTGCTCCTCTTCTATATCCTCAACCCATCTTTGGAGCAGCTGAATGACGCGGGAGCCCTTGGGCATCAGAATGGGAAGACCCTGACCGATGGAATCCACGGTGGTAAAATACCCCAGCTCACGTCCAAGCTTGTTGTGGTCGCGCTTTCTTGCTTCCTCGCGAGCCGCGATAAATGCATCCAGCTCGTCCTTTTTCTGGAAGGAGATGCCGTAAATACGCTGCAGCATCTTATTCTTTTCATCGCCGCGCCAGTATGCGCCGGTAGCGGAAAGAAGCTTAATGGCGTTGCCTTTGACGCGTCCCGTGGAATCCAGGTGAGGACCTGCGCAAAGATCGGTGAATTCGCCCTGCTTGTAGAAGGAGATCTCCTCACCTTCGGGAAGCTCCTGGATCAATTCTACCTTGTAAGGCTCGTCTGCCATCAGAGCAAGTGCTTCTTCCTTGGGAAGAACGAAGCGCTCCAGCTTCAGCTTTTCCTTGCAAATTGCTCTCATTTCCGCTTCGATCTCCTCCAGATGCTCGGGGGTCAAAGAGAAATCAAGGTCAACGTCGTAGTACCAGCCTTCTGCAATGGCGGGACCGATCGCCAATTTGACCTGGGGATATTTGCGCTTGATCGCCTGCGCCATAATGTGGGAGCAGGTGTGCCAATACGTCTTTCTGAATTCTTCGTTTTCAAACGTGTATTCGCTCATAAAAAAACCTCCTAAATAAAAAATCCCATCCCTGACCAAAGGTCAGGGGTGGGATAATCAAAAACTATCTCACGGTTCCACCCTGATTACAGGAAAAACCTGTCACTCGTACAGCGATCACGGGCTTACCCGTCCGACTTATTCGGTTTCCCGATTCGCCGACAGCTCCAAGGTGGTAATGCAATCGTGCCGACATAACCGAACTTCCACCAAACGTCCGATCTCTCTGGAATACGCACGAAAGCACCGTGTCCTCTTCTACGCTATTTTACACATTATAGCACGAAGTTTTTTTCGTGTCAACTTTTATTTTCAAATCGTTCCCGTTACGGTCAGGGTTGCAATGCCGGGGGTGACGGTATAAGCACCGGTGACGGGATCCTGGGTGTAGGTGGCACCGGGGACGAGGATCTGACCGGGTACGGTGGTAAAGAGTCCCGTGGTGGGATCGTAATTGTACTGGGTACCCGCGGTCCAGGCAGTACCGTTGAAGGTGACGGCAAGATCGGTGAGAATGGGATCAAAGGTGTCGTTGATAGCGGCGTTATCCGTTGCCTCTACGGCGCGGTTGCCTGTGTTCTCAATGATAAAGGTATAGGTGACGCGATCGTTGTCTACTACCTGAGAGGGGGTAATGGATTTTGATACGGTCAATTGGGGAGCGGCCGCGGCAGGTACCGTTTCACTTGCGGTCGTGTCTGCACTGATGTCGTCTCCGCTCGCCGTTACGGTGTTGACGATGGAGCCTCCCTCAAAGGGAGCGGCAAAGGCGTTTGCCCTTGCTTGATAGATCAGCACGGCGTCTCCGCCCGCGGGAACGGTGATTCCCGTAAAGACCAGAGGCGGTCCCGGGGTGACTGCGGGAGCCGCTTGGGGTACGCCGTCGACGAAGAGGGTAGCGGATCCCGCTTCATAACTCAAAGGATAAACGGTCACGCCTCCAAACACGTAAGCGCCCAGATCATCCGTCAGCGTCACGCCCGTCAGCGGACTGCTTCCAGTGTTGCGCAAGGTCACCGCGTAGGTGATCACGCCGTCGGGTGTATAGTTGTCCTCAACCGCCGTTTTGGTAACTTCCAATACTTCCAGAATCTCGCCGTAGGCGATGTTGGAATTGGTGGTGTTTCCGTTGTAGGTCAAGGTTGCTTGATTGGAAAAAATAGCCATTGGTTTTCCTCCTGTGGCATAGTTGCGGGTTTCCCCGCATTTCATTCTATGCCGCAAATACCTCCGTTGCCAAAAAAATCTCTCCGTGAAGGAGAGATTTTTTTACGCTATATTCGTTTGCAAATGTCTTTTTTTACGTATCTTGTAAAGATAACGGCAAAAAAGACGATGTAAAGGAGCATATTAAGACTCCAGGATACCGTGAAGCACAGCATAATGTTGTCAAAGGTTTTATCCAAAGGATAGATGAATTGCATCCAGAAAATGCGAAGAACCAACGTGAAGAAAATGTTGGAAATACTGGTAAATACCGGATAGCCAAAGGCTTGAAAAGCGTGAGACGTCACCACGTTGACCGCGTTGACGAAGGTGAACAGCGTTACGTGAAGCAGGCGGCTCATACCGTAGTTGATAGCCTCCGTCGCATCTGCACCAACGACCAGTCCGATGGAAAATCTACCGGTCAGACACAAAAGAACGCCGATGGATCCCGAGATCGCAATATTCAGCCACAAGAGCGTCCAAAAGCATTTGATCACTCGTTCCTTGTTTTTTGCCCCCAGATTTTGACCGATAAAGGTGGTGGTTGCAATACCGAATCCACCGGAAAAAGCACCGGCAATATTGTGAATGGATGCCGCGGCGGAGTTACCCGCAACCGCTTCGACTCCGTAAGAGTTGATGCCGCTTGCGATCTGTAAGTTTGCCAATGGGAGGATCAGATTGGAAATGGAAGTGGGAATGCCGAAGCGCAGGATCTGTCCGAAGGTGGGGAGGTGGGGGCGCATATTCAAAAGATTCAGTTTGACGTTTCCTTCAATATGACACAAATTTCGCAGGATCAAGGTGGTGCTGACCAGCTTTGCCACGACGGTGGCAATGGCGACCGCCAGGACCTTGTCTTCCAAAATCAGACAAAGGCCCACGTTGAGCGCGACGTTCACGACCCCTGCAAGGGTGATATAATACAGCGGTCTTTTGGTATCTCCCATCGTTCGCAAAATAGCGGCGGAGTAGTTGTAGCAAATGAAAGCGGGCGCGGCACCCAAATAAATGCGCAGATAGGTCACTGCTCCTTTAAAGCAATCCTCGGGGCAATCCACCGCTCTCAGTACGATTGGGGATAAAAAGAACCCTGCTACGGCAACGATCAAGCCCAGAATTACGGAAGCGATGATTGCAGTATCAATGGTTTGCTGTATTTTTTCTTTGTTATTCTGTCCAACGTACCGTGCCAGTATAATGGAGGTTCCGGTAGAAAGACCGATGACACCGTTCAAAATCAAGGTGGTGACTACGCCCGTCGCACCGATGGAAGCAACGGCAATACTGCCTGCCATCTGTCCCGCAATCGCCTTGTCGGCAATATTGAACAGATTCTGCATAATGGTGGTGAGAATCAGCGGAATCGTGTAAATGAAGATCTGCTTCACCAAATTTCCACTTGTCGCATCAATCTTTTTTGCCATGGGGTCACCCTCTTCTTAAAATTCAAGTCATTAGTAGAATTTTATATGAATTTGCAAAAAGTGTCAAGCAAAATGAAGGTTTTTGCCGAGAAATCTCTAATACAAATCCATAAAACGAAGTATGCCCTTTCCCCAAAATGGTCACACCACGGCACGCACCTTTAGGTCCGAAAGAGCGGTACGGGCTGCCTGTATCAGATAAACGACAACCTCTGGGAAGGCAGCTTCTTCCCAAGACTGCCGAACGGTAAGCGAAAGAAATTCAACGTCTACGCCGAAACCCGCGAACAATGCGAAATCAAACTCACCGAAATGATCGAACGAGTCAAAGCAGAGATTGCGGAAGAAAAAGCAAAACGAAAAGAGGGCGCCGAATAAAGGCGCCCTCAATGGTTGGTGGGGAGCAAACAAAAAAAGAAATTTGCGATGCGTATTGTCAAGTAAAAATCATTTTTATTTGACAATGTAAAATGGTCAAAAACTACTGCGGTCGAAAATTTGTGAGTTTTCTAAAAGTGGGAGGAAAACACCTAAATAGCAACAAAAAACGACCTAAAGTGGAGAACAAATCTCTGCTTTAGGTCATTTTCGTGGTCCGAGTGACAGGGATCGAACCTGCGGTATCCTGCACCCAAATGATAGAAAAGCCCTACTTTATAGACATTTCCGGTTATTTCTAACCCTTTCTGCTCAAAATCACATCCTCTTTGGTGCTTTTATTTCCGCCTACTCCGTCTGTTCCGGTTGCAGAAGTGGGATAAACTGTGGTCAAAAGAAAACTACCATAGAAGATATGATCTATGGT
>JAZPZL010000148.1:0-2067 GCA_045544655.1 Eubacteriales bacterium | reverse complement strand
GCCGTTGCAACGAATCGTTGCAACGGCATTTCATTTTCAGAATTACTTACGAATGGTGATCTTGAAGGTTTCTTCCACGTCACTGCCCATCAGCATCACGTCGTACTCTCCGGCACTTGCGGTAGCGGAAACGGGAACGGTAATGGTCCATACGCCGTCCACCTTCGCCTGGCGGATCTTTTCCGTAGAAAAGCTGGGAACAACGGCAATGCTCTCACTGGAGGCATGCTGAACCGTGATCGTAATTTCTTCCCCGGGGGAAACGGTCTGACGGTCGATGCTGCACATAGTGGGAACGTCGTAAAAAACGTCGTAAGTATAGGTCAGAGTACCGAAATATTCCGGATGCTTTTCCTGATACCAATCACACTTAACCACGAGGCTCAGAGAATTATCGGTCTCCAATACAAGCGGCTCCATCTCCGAAGGATCTCCGGAATAAAGAAGCTCGCCTTTTTCATTCTGCAGGGTGATCAGGCAGAAATCCGGCTCCAGGGAATACTTAAAATTCAAAGGCTCTCCGTGAGGAAGGATCACCTTTTGATCCTTCTTTTCAGAAACGTCACGGTAAGACTTACTTTCGTTTGCTTTGGCGTAAGTCCAATTTCCTTCGATCTTCTTCGCACCGTAGGTTTCTCCGCCCTGAATAAATTCCAAGGTAGGATACGAAGCATAGCTGACAGCGTAGCCGGTTACCAGAGGATGGGCAAGAAGGGTTGCCGCCTCCTCCTCGGGAATCAAAAACAGCGTTCCCTCCGGATCGGCATAAACGCAATCGTGCACGGAATCACTGAGATAGAAGAGATAATTGACGTCCCGATTCAGCTTATGAAACGCAACCTCCAGCTTTCGGTATTCAGCCAAAGGCTTTGCGGTTTCCGCAATGACCTCTCCGCATTCCGCAAGGGAAACGAAAAGCTCCACTTCCTCCCGATCCTCTACGGTCTTCTCCTGTTCTCCGTAAATTAAGGTCAGGGAGGATACGCTTCCCTTTCTCAGATCACTGTCAAGATTCAATTGCAGAATGATAAACGCAACTGCAATCGGAATCACAAACAGCAAAAGCAAAACCAGGACCTTGATGCCCTTTTTACCGCCTTCCTGCTTCATTTTGTTTCCTCACTTTCGTTTTTCGGTGCAATGACCCTTCCTACCAATCGCAGATCATCCGTTTCCAGAATCGGAATCGGCGGATAGGCGGGATTGATGGAGATCAAGGCGCGCTTACCTTCAACCTCACCAAGCTGTTTACAAAGGCTCTCTCCGTTCAAAAGGAAAATACCGATCTGCCCTTTGGCGAGGTCCGTCGTTTTTTCCACGAACACCGGATCTCCACCGGACAAGAGAGGCTCCATACTGTCACCGGATATACGGATGGCAAAGGAAGCCGCCTCAGGGATTTCCTCTGCACTTCCCTCGATCCAGCCACTTTCCTCAGTCAAGATCGGAAGAGGCTCCCCTGCCGCCGCAGGTGCTTCGTATAAAGGCAAACGGCGAAGGGTACCGCGGCTGTTATCCGCTTCCTTCTCCAAAAGGGAGAGTACGGTATCCTTACCCCGGGAATCCAGAAGAGAAAACAGCTTCAGAATGCGCTCCTCCTCGGGAGAAACGCCCTTTTTTCCGCCATCCTCAAAAACCAGCTCCTCCACGGAGGTTCCCAACGCCTTAGCAATACGAAACGCCACGGCAAGCCGCTCGGTATCCGTTTCTCTTTTCAGCATACTGTCCAGCGTGGTATAGGCAATGCCCGCATCCTTTGCAAGCTCTGCCTTGGTCATACCGTTCTTTTTTAAAAGCTCTTTTACCTTACCGGCAAACGACATAGCTTTCCTCGCTTTCACATTCTCTGCAAAGTATTGTATCACATTTCGTAAGAAATGTAAAGTCCTTCACGAATTTTCATAATTCTCAAAATTTTCCTTTCCTATGTTATGCAAAGTCACAAAAAGCGCCGGAATATATAATTTTTAGTAATTCATACCACTAAAAATCGTTATAGATAAAATCGTAAAAACTCGTATCTTTTGACAAAAAATGCTTGTATCTTTTGACAAAAAATGATAAAAT
>JAZPZL010000147.1:0-3081 GCA_045544655.1 Eubacteriales bacterium | reverse complement strand
TCCATAATAATTCCGTCGTAGCGATTGCCGCGTCGCTGTTCTCTTTGAACGAATTTTAAAGCATCGTCAACGATAAAACGGCAGGGCGCATCACCAAGTCCGGATAATTTCAAATTTTCTTTCGCCATCGCAACCATATTTTTGGCAGCATCCACGTGACAGACAGCCGCACCGCCGGATGCAGCCGCAACGCTGGCGCCACCCGTATAGGCGAACAGATTCAAAACGCGAGGCTGACTGCCCTCTGCTTTTCTCTTACGGCACAAGCCTTCGATCCATTTCCAGTTAGATGCCTGCTCGGGAAAAACACCGGTATGCTTGAAGCCCATCGGTTTTACGTGAAAATCAAGACCTGCAATTTTACACTTCCATGTTTCGGGAAGCTTATGATCGTTCCAGGCACCTCCGCCGGATTTACTTCTGGAATAGATTGCATCAGCGCATCTCCAAGCCTTATGACGGCATATTCCCTTCCACACAACCTGTGGGTCGGGACGGATCAGGATAAAATCACCCCATCGCTCAAGTCGTTGACCGTCGGAGCAATCCAGCAATTCATAATCACCCAGATCTTCAAGAAACCACATCAGTTGTCATCCTCCAATCCGGTCATTGCAATTTGTTCGGAAGAACCGGGAATCGCAATACCCAAGTGTCGATACGCGTGGGGCGTTGCACAGCGTCCGCGGGGAGTTCTGGACAAAAATCCGATCTGCATCAAATAAGGCTCGTAAACATCCTCAATGGTAATGGATTCCTCACCAACCGTGGCAGACAGGGTTTCCAAGCCAACCGGACCACCGGAAAAATTGCGAATAATGGCGGTCAAGATCTTTCGGTCGATCTGGTCCAGTCCCAGATCGTCCACCTCGAGACGATCCAACGCAAGCTTTGCAATTTCATTCGTTATAACGCCGTTTCCCTTGACCATGGCAAAATCGCGAACACGCTTCAACAAGCGGTTTGCAATACGGGGCGTACCGCGGCTTCTGGAGGCAATCTCCAACGCACCGTGTTTCTCAATGGGAACACCGAGAATGCCTGCGCTTCTGGTAACGATGGAAGCCAATTCCTCATTTGTATAAAGCTCCAGTCTCATCAGCATTCCGAATCGGTCACGGAGCGGTGACGAAAGACTGCCCGCGCGGGTCGTAGCGCCGATCAAGGTGAATTTTTCCAACGGAATACGGATACTCCTTGCGGCAGGTCCTTGCCCCATAATGATATCCAAGGCAAAATCCTCCATTGCGGGATAGAGAATTTCCTCAACAGCCCTGGTAAGTCTGTGGATCTCATCGATGAAAAGTACGTCACCAGCAGACAAGGAAGAAAGAATCGCGGCAAGATCACCCGGCTTTTCAATCGCAGGTCCCGAGGTGATTTTAATGCCAACGCCCATTTCATTGGCAATAATATGAGAAAGGGTGGTTTTACCCAAGCCGGGCGGACCGTAAAGCAAAATATGATCCAAAGGCTCTCCGCGAAGCTTTGCAGCCTCGATAAAAACCTTGAGGTTTTCTTTGATCTTTTCCTGCCCTACGTAATCCGATAACGTTTTCGGACGAAGAGAATTCTCTTCCCCCGGCTCCTCGGCAGCGTCTGACGGGGTAAAGCTGGCAGATACGATTCTGTTTTCGTAATCGGTTTCAAAGTCCTGTGTCATTGATTATTTATCTCCCATTGATTTCAAAGCAAGACGAATCAGATCCTGAAGATCGGTAGCTTGATCCGCCACGGAACGAACGACTGTAGCAGCTACTTGCGGTTGATACCCGAGAACAACGAGGGCGTTGATCGCTTCTGTGCAGTCAGAAGTAGGCGCAAATGCTGTACCGGCAGGAGCCGCGGGCATACTTGAGGTGGTTTTGGCAATTTTATCCTTCATCTCAAGAATGATCTTCTGAGCGCCCTTCATACCGATTCCCGGAGCTGCGGTAATTGCCTTTGCATCACCGGAAAGAACGCACATTGCCAATTCCTCCGGATCCAAAACGGACAAAATGGAAATAGCGGCCTTCGGACCGATCCCGGAAATTCCGATCAAGAGATGGAAAAACTCCCGTTCTCTCGGACTGGAAAATCCGAAAAGCTCCATCACGGCTCTGTCGGAAGATCCCATATTCAAATAGGTGTAGACCTTTGCTTCTTTTTTACCGGACAGCGCACCGGCGCATTTGGAAGAAACGATCAAGCTCCAACCAATCCCGTGCGTATCGATCACGCAAAGGTTCTGACTCAGGGAAGCAATTGTGCCGGAAAGATAATCAAACATTTAATTTCCTCCTGTTTTCTTGGAATCCGCAACCGTCTGCAAGCGTGCAATTTTGGAAGACCAGCGGTATCCGTGGGTCAATGCGATGGCAAGGGCGTCTGCGGCATCGTCCGGCCGAGGGACACCCGGTAAATGAAAAAGGATCCTCACCATTTCCATCACCTGACGCTTTTCTGCTCTGCCGTAACCAACTACGGACTGTTTCACCTGAAGAGGCGTGTATTCAAAAATCGGGATTCCGCGCTCCTGAGCGGCAAGTAAAATCACTCCTCTTGCCTGAGCAACGTTGATTACGGTTTTTTGATTGTTGGCAAAAAAGAGTTCTTCAATCGCAAGAGCATCCGGCTTGAAACGCTCAATCAATTTCACGACGCTGTCGTGCACGTGACGGATACGCACCTCGACCGGTTGACCCTTCGCCGTTTCGATCACGCCGCAATCCAAATAGAAAAACTTATCGTTTTCCTTGCGGCAAACGCCGTAGCCGGTCGTTGCGATTCCCGGATCTATTCCCAAAATTACCATGCCGTTTTCCCTCTCCCGGAACGTAAACCTTCAAAGCAAAAAATCGAACATTTACAATGAACCTATGATATCAAAATATTTTACCATATTTTTCTTTCAAAGTCAATTGCTATATTAATAAATATAAATTATAATTTTCTTGATTATTTTCTTCGTTTGTGGTAAAATATTCAAGATTAAAGGTTTGGAGGCAATTATGAAGCTGAATGTGAAGAGAACCGTTCTGATCGGACTTGCGTTCATGTCGATCCTTTCGTTTTGGCAAATGTACGATCAGGTCATCC
>JAZPZL010000146.1:0-8090 GCA_045544655.1 Eubacteriales bacterium | reverse complement strand
TTTACACCGCATTCTCCTTCGGCGCTCCCCCTCACGCAGGTATGGCACCCGGTGTTGACAGAATGGTAATGCTGATTGCTGAAGAGGAGACCATTCGCGATGTAATCGCGTTCCCCCTCAACGGTAACGCCCAAGACTTGATGATGGGAGCACCCGGTGAGGTTACCGAGCAGCAGCTCAGAGAAGTACACATCAAAGTTCGCGACTAAATTTGGAGAACGATTATGGATAGAGAAACCTTAAGAAAGCTTGCAATGCTCAATCAGCTCGCTCTCACCGAGGAACAAAAGGAAAACGTTATGGAATTCTTTTCAAAACGGGACGGTGAGCTTGAAGTTTTAAATAAGATCGATACGGAAAACGTGGAAAGAATGGTTCACGTTCGCCCCATTGAGACTGTGATCCGCGAGGACAAAATTGACCAGAAATTTGAAAGAGACGACCTGCAAAAGGGCGCTGTGGATACCGACGAGGGATACTGGTGTGTACCTCGCGTAGTAGAATAAGGAGGTGTGCGAATGGAACTTTATCTTGCAAAAGGTGAACAAGGTAAGAAGACCGTCGCTCTCGACGACCTCTTTTTGACCCGCACCCTGCCCACTACCGCAGGCTCAAAAATGCTGGACGGCTTTATGAGTCTTTTCGACTCTGAGGTTTTGACCCGCATCACCGAAGCAGGCTTCTGCCTTGGCGGAAAAGCAAAGGTTGGCGAATTTGCCATTGACCTTCTCGGTGAGACCTGCTATCAAGGTGCTTGTGAAGAAAACGGTAAGTTGATCTACTCGCCTTGCGCTCTCGTACAAAAGGGAGAAGTTGTCGCTTCCCTTTGCGTAGACGTAAACGGCGCACCCAGAAGAGGTGCGGCTCAGACGAATCTGGTGTATCTCAAGCCTACTTACGGAACTGTATCCCGCTTTGGTTTGGTTGGTGTTGCCAGCTCCGGAGATACCGTGGGTATTTGTGCAAACACTGCCGATAAGGTACGGGAGATTCTTTCCGCCATTGCCCATCACGACGACAAGGACGGGACCAGCCTTCCTGAAGAAGTATGCGTTTCCGTAAACGCTGAAAAAGCCGTTAATAAAGTTGCCGTTCTTGCAGACCTTTCAGCAGAGAGCGATGACGACGTAAAAGCAAAGATCGCAGCAACCGTTGATGCTTTGAAGAAGAGCGGTGTTGAAGTCGTTGAAATTCAAAGCGAAGAAATCGCTGCCGCAAGAGTAGCCTGGAACATTTTGATGAGCGCTGAGACCTGTAACAACGTTTCCCGATTCGACGGTGTAAAATACGGCTACCGCGCACAAAACTTCACAAACATTGACGAACTTTACACCAACAGCCGTACCGAGGCTTTTGGAGACCTGATCAAAGCCTGCATTTTGTTCGGTTCCGAGACCCTTTCCACCGACAATTATATGAAGCAATACGACAAGTCCCTGAGGATCAGAAGAGTTATTTGCGAGAAGTTCGCTTCCCTTTTCAAGGAATTTGACGCAGTTCTCCTCCCCGCCGGCTCTAAGACTGCCTACGGTGTTGACGAGGTAAAAGCAGATCCCACCTTGTGCTACGTTGAAAACAAATTCACCGCGCCCGCATCCATCACCGGTCTTCCGGCTTTGGTTGCAGGCGGCGTACAGTTTATTGCAAACGCCTTCGACGAAGGGAAACTCCTTGCAATTGCCGAAATGATTGAAAAGGAGGGCAAATAAAATGAAATACGAAACCGTGATCGGACTTGAGGTTCACGTAGAGCTTGCAACCGATTCCAAGATCTTTTGCTCCTGCTCTGCTCATTCCTACGGTGCAGAAGCCAATACCCACGTATGTCCCGCTTGTTGCGGTATGCCCGGTATGCTTCCCGTGGTAAACAAGCGTGTGGTAGACTACGGAATGAAAGCCGGTATGATGCTGAACTGTCACATCAACCGCACCACTACCTTTGACAAAAAAAGCTATTATTACCCCGATCTTCCCGCCGCCTTTCAAACCACCCAGTGGTTCTCCCCCGTTGCAGTCAACGGTTTGGTAGAGATCGAAACAAAAGACGGCAAGAAGGGCATCCGCATCAAGCAGATCCACATGGAAGAGGATGCGGGTAAGCTGGTCCACGATATCAGCGAAGGCACGACCCACGTTGACTTTAACAGAACCAGCGTTCCTCTGATCGAGATCGTAAGCCAGCCCGACCTTTCCTCTGCCGAGGAGGTTGAGGCATATCTGGACAGACTGAAGACCCTGCTTCGCTACGCCAGAGTTGCAGAATGCGAAATGGCACACGGCACGATGCGTTGTGACGTAAACCTTTCCGTCCGTCCCGAAGGCTCAGCGGAGTACGGCGTACGTACGGAGATCAAAAACATGAACTCCATCGAAGCCATCAAGCGTGCCATTGAATACGAAACTGCCCGCCACATCGACGCCGTTGAAAACGGAACGGAGGTTTTGGTTCAGGAGACCAGAAGATGGGATGATATTAAGGGAAAAAGCTTTGCTATGCGTACCAAAGAGACCGCAGGTGAGTACCGTTATTTCCCCGACCCCAACATTATGCCCGTCGTCATCGACGATGCTTGGTACAATGAGATTCAGAGTACTCTTCCCGAATTCCCCGAGGTAAAGCTCGCTCGTTACATCGAGGAATTCGGTCTTCCCGAATACGATGCAAAGCGTCTCTGCGAAAGCATTGCCCTTTGTGAATGCTTTGAGGCTGCAAACAAGGTCTGTGGCAATGCAAAGGACGCTGCAAACTGGATGATCTCCGACGTGATGAAAACCCTCAACGCCAGACAAATGACCTACGATATGCTGTCTCTGAGCGGAGAGTCCCTGGGCAAGCTGATTGCCCTCGTTTCCGGCGGCAAGGTAAGCCGTCCCAACGGACGCAAGATACTGGATGCGATGTTTGACGATGCAAACGTGGATCCCGAAGCCTTTGCAAAGGAAAACAATCTGATCATTTCTACCGACACGGGTCTTGTGGACAAGGTGATTCAAGCAGCCATTGCTGCAGATCCCAAGGCGGTCGCAGATTTCAAGGGTGGTAAGGAAAAAGCTTTGATGGCACTTTTCGGAAAGTGTATGAAGGAGCTTCGCGGCAACTGCAATCCTCAGGAGCTGAGAACCTTACTGATTGAAGCGATCAACAAAAAGAACTAAACTTTTGAAAGGTCTTGCCAAGCAGGCAAGACCTTTTCGTCTGAACTTTTAATGAAGTACTTTCAGAACGAAAGTAAAGTTTGGTTGACATTTCTAATAAACCGTGTTAAGATACTCTTTCAAATTCGGCTTGGAGATAACTATGAAAAATACGCTTGCTCTTCATCAAGATCATCGAAGCAAAGGTTCGTATTGCCGCAAGGATCTGATCGGCGACGTGCTTTACTACACCTTTATTTACCGCGAATTCCATATAACCTTTGCAAAGAAAGGCAGAAAGAATACGATCCTGTCCGATTCCATTGCTGACGCTTTGTTGGAACGGGGATACGCTTCCTCTCAGGATTATCTGGCATATAAACAAAAGGTTTGCGAGCTTTTCTCCTTGGAAACGCTTAAGGATTTTGACGAATACACCTTAGAAGAGCTGTACGATTTCGTAAAAAAGATCCGTGAAAATGTGCTTGGCAAAAAGTGTCTGAATTTGCTGTGGCACACTATGGCAAGATCCTCCAAGCTCTTGGATTTCACAAATTGTCTCGATCAAAGAAAACAAATTGAGAAGCTTTGCTTGAAAAAGGACAGGATCTTGGTTGCTCTCACGGAGCCGGAGCTTTTCGCTACGATGCTTCAGGTCTTGTCAAGCGAGACTATGCAGAAAAAGGAGATTTGGTTTATTACCTCCGAAAGCGGCGAAAAGAATCTTCCGTCCGCAACGGAGCTTTCCGCTCTTTTGGGAAAAAAGAATATTCAGCATCTGATATTAATGGAAAATACTTTGCAATGCAAGGAAGCATTTGATACTTCTTCCGCGATGCTTCTCGTATTCGGTGAAACGGGACTTCTGGATGCCAGAGATCTGCGGATCCCTTGCGGAATCTATTGCATTCCAAAAGGATACCACGCCTCAGCGGTAGCCGGTCAATTGGGTCTTTCCAGACCTTGTGCGGTATTTGTTCCTGCAGGCTTTTCCATCATTGAAAGCGTTCCCGTAACGAAACGCACCAGACTTTCCTATCTGATTCTTTCCAAGCTGGTAAGCGACTTTGGAGAGGAGATCTATTCCCTTCCCATTGAGACCTTGTATGCTCGTTATCCTGAGTATTTTATCAACGTGTACGAAACGGACGTGAACGCCAGATGTGATGATGCACTCCGTTTTTCATCCTCGAGCGATACGCTCACCTTCGATGAATTTGACGCGCTTCGAGGAGAGGCGATCCAAAAGCATTTGGACGGATTTTCAAGCTGTCGGTACTTCTCAAGGCTTTACACGGAAGAAACGGGAGGAATTCAAGGAAAAATCCTGGTACACGGTGTGCGTATTCAAAAAAGTGATCGCGCTTCAGTGATCCCTTGCGGAAAAACGACCCCTCTGCGAAAAAAGTTTCGCGAACTGAATGAGAATGGCACCGGCATCGTTTCCAATTTTCTTTTCTTTTTGACTCCGAAGCTGGCAACGCTCTATAACAATCTGCGTATGGACAGACCCGAGGAGCAGGCAGAGGTGGATGCAGGGCATCTGGACTATCTTTTGGAATATCGAGGCGGAAAAAGAGTGGAAACCTTTCCTCTGTTCCGCAAAACCTGCATTGCGCTGAAGGAGGACGGTGAGTTTCTCTTCTTTAATTTCAGGCTTGGCGGCGGTAAGATTTCCGTCAACCACATTTCCTTCTCGTGGACTAAGGAAGATGTGGATCCGAAACAGGGATCAGCAAGCTCTCCGATTTGCATATTCACCCCGTATTCCTCCCTGCCCGATCGGGATGCCGATCGGGAAACATACCGTAAAACCGTTGGCGAAAACCGACTGAATTTCGTTTTGATCCAGGATCGGATCACGGCAATTCGAGAGGGAGACGTAATTCTCCCCGGTATGGGTGTGGTGATCTCCCTTGAAAAAAGAATTGGAGAAGATTTATGCAAAAAGCTGGGTCTTGTAAAGGACGATAAAGGCTATTTTGATCCTTCGACCATAAAAATTGACGTTCATCTGGACGCGCCGAACGGCATTTGCGAAGATGAATGGAAAAAAGTAAAATGGGCGTACGGCGGCGGACTCTCCTTGATTCTGGACGGCGTTGGGCTTTGCGACGACGGACGTATGGACGAGTGGTTCGAAAAGGACGGGTGGTCTTCTCCCCTTTCCAGACAAACCCAAGAATCCGCTTTACATACCCTTGCAAAGCATCCCCGAACTGCCATCGGCACCACCGTAAACGGCGAGCTGGTCATCCTGGTCTTTTCCGGCAGAACGGAAGCCTCTTGCGGCGCAGATTACGCGGAAATGTGTACAGTTGCACGAGATCTTGTTCCGGACATACGGTATTTGATGAACGTGGACGGTGGCGGCTCTGCAATGCTGGGGCTGGTAAGAAACGGCGAGTTTCTGGAGCTGAGCCTTCCCTCAACCTCTACCGGAAGCACTGTGGGAATGGTACGTCCCATCAACACTGTACTGCACGTACCGATTAAATAAGGAGGATCTATCATGATAAAATTCGGAACGGGTGGCTGGAGAGCCATCATCGGTGAAGAGTTCACCAAAGCAAACATTCAGCTTTTTGCAAAAGCAATGGCTGATAAAATGAAAGCGGAAAACAATGAGAAAGAAGGCATCGTAATCGGCTATGACCGCAGATTCCTGTCCAAGGAGACGGTTAAATGGATCTGCGAGGTAATGGCTGCCGAAGAAATTCATTGCTATTTCGTTTGCAGAAGCGTGCCGACTCCTTTGATTATGAATTACGTAGCAAAGCACGAATTCCCTTACGGCTTGATGGTTACCGCAAGTCATAACCCATCTCTGTACAACGGAATCAAGGTATTCACCGCAGGCGGAAGAGATGCCGACGAGAC
Organism: Eubacteriales bacterium; assembly: GCA_045544655.1. GTDB lineage: Bacteria > Bacillota > Clostridia > Oscillospirales > SIG627 > RGIG5579. Next base: position 2,075 of record JAZPZL010000146.1, on the reverse strand, counting down.
TCAGACTGCAGATATTGAGCGCTACATTGAAAAAGTTGAAAATGAAGGAAAAGCCCTTCAAAGCATCCGATATGAAAATGCCCTGGAGAACGGATTTGTAACCGAGTTCTATCCAATGAACGAATACATTGACGACATCATCGAAAAGATCGACACGAAAAAGATACGGGAAGCAGGACTTCGCATCGTTCTGGACCCGATGTACGGTGTAAGCGCAACACCTCTGAATACCATTTTGACAACCTCCCGTTGCCATTTGGATATCATACACGAAGAACACGATACCCTGTTTGGCGGAAAGATGCCCGCCCCCTCTGCAGACCGCCTGAATCTATTGAAAACGCACGTTTTGGACGGAGGCTTCGATATGGGTCTGGCAACCGACGGGGATGCAGACAGACTGGGTGTGATCGACGACAAAGGAAACTACCTCCATCCCAACGATATTTTGGTTCTCCTTTACTATTATCTGCTGAAGTACAAGGGATGGGTCGGTCCTTGCGTACGAAATTTGGCAACTACCCACAGAATGGATGCAATTGCAGAAAGATTCGGACAAAAATGCCATGAAGTTCCCGTTGGTTTCAAGCATATTTCCGCGAAAATGGCAGAAACCGGCGCGATCATCGGCGGAGAATCCTCCGGCGGTCTGACGGTAGCAGGTCACATCAAGGGAAAAGACGGCGTTTACGCGGCTTCCCTGCTCGTTGAAATGGTTGCAGTTACCGGCTTAAAGCTTTCCGATCTGATGGAAAAAATTCACGAGGAGTTCGGAAATCCTTATATGAAGGAGACCGCCTTTGAATTTTCACCGGAACGAAAAGTAACTCTGATGAGAAGGCTCTTCGAGGAAAAGGAGCTTCCCGCCCTTGCACCCTATAAGATCGAGCGCGCCTCCTATCTGGACGGATGCAAGATCTTTTTGGAAGGCGGCGGTTGGGCGATCGTCCGTTTTTCCGGTACAGAGCCGATTCTCCGTGTTTTTTGCGAAATGGATTGCAAAGAAGATGCCGATCGGATTTGCACAATGATTAAGACTCATTTTAACTTATAAATTATAAAAAAAGAGAGAATTATCTCTCTTTTTTTGTGGAAAGCTATTGCAAAATCAAACGCTTTGATTTATAATGTTGTCATTATTTTGAGAACACTTGTACGAGAGGAGTAAACAAAATGAACGTCGTTTGTTTGGATTTGGAAGGCGTTTTGGTCCCCGAGATCTGGATCGCATTTGCCGAAGAAACGGGCATTCCCGAGCTGAAGATCACCACGAGGGACGAGCCTGATTACGATAAATTGATGAAGTACAGAATCAAAATTCTGAAAGAGCACGGTCTTGGCTTGAAGGAGATTCAAAACACCATCGAGAAAATTGATCCCCTTCCCGGTGCGAAGGCTTTTCTCGATCAGCTCAGAGAGCTCACCCAGGTCATTATTATCAGTGACACCTTCACCCAGTTTGCCGCTCCTTTGATGAAAAAGCTGGGACTCCCCACGATTTTTTGTAACGAACTGATCGTTTCCGAAAGCGGTGAGATCACGGATTACAGATTGCGTGTTGAAAAAAGCAAGTACACAACGGTAAAGGCTTTGCAGTCCATCGGATTTGAGACGATTGCCTCCGGTGACAGCTACAACGACCTTGGTATGATCCTTGAAAGCAAGAAGGGCATTCTCTTCCGCAGCACAGAGCAGATCAAGAAGGATTATCCCAATCTTCCCGCCTTTGAGGAATACGACGATCTTCTCGAAGCAATTAAAGAAGCATTATAACGAAAAAAACGGCTGAAATTCAGCCGTTTTTTCTTATTTCATCCGCAAAGGATTGCAGCTTGCTCAACCGCTCCTGTGACAAGGCTTTCTTATCACGGAAGGGATTGTTTATACCGAGCTTTTCATATTTAAAAAAGCCCATGGTATGGAAGGGTAAAAGCTCGTACGCGGTCACGCAAGAAACACCGCAAAACAGATCCAGATAAGAACGGAGATGCTGCTGCGTATCATTCAGCTCGGGAATGATAACGGTACGCAAAACCGTTTTTACAAGTCGGAGGCCAAGCGGTCTTTAGGAAGAC
>JAZPZL010000145.1:0-6406 GCA_045544655.1 Eubacteriales bacterium | reverse complement strand
GGCTCTTGTCAGAGTCTGATCCGCAGTGGCAAGACCCAATTCCGACAGACTTTTCCCAAACTGGCGGGAAAGAGCGGGGACGTTTTTTTCATCAAACAGATCGTACATACCGCAGTCTGCCAGATTTCCCTCCGTCTGCTTCACAAAAGCGGCGAGGGTGGCGCACTCCTCCTCGGGGAGGTTGACGATCATTTCTTTGGGGCCGAATTTTGCAAATTCATTGATGATCCTGCGCTCCAGGGTAGCCTTGTCGGCATCCTCCAGAGCAATGGCGTACATGGTGGAGTCGGAAATGTCGTAAAAGGCGCAGGAGGCCTTGTTGCCGTCGATACAAACGGTGGCAAGGAAGTTGTTTTTTCCGTCCTCCAAAGCATCTCCCAGCGTTACCGTACCGGGGGTAATAATGCGGATCACTTCACGGGGAACGATGCCCTTGCAGGTGGCGGGATCCTGCGTCTGCTCACAAATGGCAACCTTGTAGCCCTTTTCCACCAGCTTGGCAATGTAGCCGTCGCAGGAATGAAAGGGGACGCCGCACATAGGCGCGCGTTCCTCCTCGCCGCAATCTCTGCCCGTCAGGGTCAGATCCAGCTCCTTGGAAGCGATCTTTGCATCCTCAAAGAACATTTCATAAAAGTCTCCCAAGCGGTAGAACAGAAGGTAGTCCTGATATTCTTTTTTGATCTCAAAATATTGGAGCATCATAGGGCTCATACGGCAATCTCTCCTATCAGCATAATGGCGCGTGCCTCGGTAATTTTCAGGGTAACGGTATCACCGGTTTTGATTTCAAAATCGGGCTTTGCAAAATGGATCAGCTTGCCCGAATCGCTCCTTGCGGAAAGGTAATTGGGATCGTTTTTGCTTTCTCCCTCGCAAAGCGCGGTAAGGGTCTTTCCAACGAGCTTTTCGTTGTTCTCGGTCTGGATCTGCATCTGCAGCTCCAGAAGACGAGCCATTCTGTCACGCGTTACCTCAGCAGGGATCTGACAGTCCATCTCGGCGGCGGGAGTTCCTTTTCTGGGGGAATAAATGAAGCTGAAAACTCCGTCAAAACGGCAGTAGCGCAAAGCGTCCAGCGTTTTCTCAAAATCCTCCTCCGTTTCTCCGGGGAAGCCTACGATGATATCCGTGGTGAGGGCAATATCGGGGATCATCTTCTTCATATAATCCACCAATTCAAAATAACGGGCGGAGGTGTATCTGCGGTTCATGGCAGAAAGAACGGTGTCGGAGCCTGCTTGCATGGGCAAGTGAAAATGCCGTTCCACGTGGTGGCTTTTCGCAATGGTGTCGATCAGCTCGAAGCTTGCATCCTTGGGGTGGCTGGTCATAAACTTCAGCACAAAATCTCCCTCGATCCCGTCCAGCTTTTCCAGAAGCCTTGCAAAGGGGAAGGGCGTTTCCAGATCCTTGCCGTAGGAATTGACATTTTGCCCCAAAAGAGTAATTTCGCGGCAACCGCTTTCCACCAGTCCCTTGACTTCGCGGTAAATGCATTCGGGATCACGGCTGCGCTCTCTGCCTCGCACGTAAGGGACGATGCAGTAGGTGCAGAAATTGTTACAGCCGTACATAACGGAAACGTACGCTCTGTGGGAAAATTTTCTGCGAACGGGGAGTCCCTCGCAGATCTTGCCGGGGTTGGTGTTGTAATCCTCTACGAAAAACAAACGCTTTTTTGAAACCAAAGCCCGATCAAGGATCTCTCCGAAGCGGGAAAGCTGATTGGTTCCGAAAACGAAATCAACGTAAGGGTATTTATTTTTCACGTCTTCCTTCCGATGCTCCTGCTGGACCATACATCCGCAAAGACCGATCTTCAGGCTCTTCTTTTTCTCCTTCAGATGCTTCAGCTGACCCGTGGTGGAAAGAGCCTTCAGCTCGGCGTGTTCACGAACGGCGCAGGTATTGAAAAGGATCAGATCTGCCTCTTCAATATTCTCCGTGGGGAGAAAGCCCCTCGTTTCCGCAATTCCCATCAGGGTCTCGCTGTCCGCCTCGTTTTGCTGACACCCGAAGGTGTTGATATAAATCCGTTTGTTTTCCATGGAACGCTTTCCTTTTTCAGCATATAAATAATCACATTATTATATCATAAAAACCCCTTTTTCGTCAACGGAAAATTTTCAGGGATGAGGGAACGGCTTCCAAAAGATTTTCAATTGTAAATTGATAATTTTCAAAAAATAAATTCAAATTTGATTGATTTTTTCAATTTATGCTTTATAATGATAGCAAGGAGTGATGTTATGAATCAATTCGACCAAATCGGAAAAAACATCCGATCTCTTCGGGAAGCGGCAGGGCTTACCCAGTCCGAGCTTGCGGATCGGCTTTTCGTCAGTTTTCAGGCGGTAAGTGCCTGGGAACGGGGACAAAGCATTCCCGATCTGGAAAACGCCGTTCGGCTATCCGAGCTGTTTGACGTTTCGGTGGATTCTCTGATCCGCGGCGGAGATCGGGAGATCTTCGTTGGCATCGACGGAGGAGGAACCAAAACCGAATTCGTATCCTTTCTTGCCGACGGAACTGTGATCGGGCGGGTCGTTGCAGAGCGTTCCAATCCCAACGACGTTGGGGGTGAAGCCTCCCTAAATACCCTTTATAGCGGATTGACAAGGCTTTTGCACGGGATCGTCCCCAAAGCCGTCTTTGCGGGGATCGCAGGTGCGGGAGCAGGGGATTGGCGCATGGTCTTATCCAAAGCGCTTTCCGAAAAGCTTGGAACGACCGTCTGGGTGGATACCGATGCCGCTTGCGTTTTGAGCCTTGCTCCCGACCCTCGCCATTCGGCAATGGTGATCTCGGGAACGGGAAGCTGCGTATTCGTCCGCCGTGGGGAAGAACTGCACCGCTTGGGAGGCTGGGGACAGCTTTTCGATGAATCAGGCTCTGCCTACGACGTGGGAAAGGATGCCATCCGCCACGCCTTGGCAGTGGAAGACGGTCTTGAATCGGAAAGCGAGCTGTTTCACCGCCTTTGCGAAACGCTGGGAAAACCGGTTTTCGCATCCATCCCTGCAATCTATGAAAAGGGAAGAGCGTACATTGCCTCCCTGGCTCCCATCGTTTGTGAAGAGGCTGAGCGCGGGGAAAAGGTCAGCCTTGGGATCTTAAGAAAAAATGCGGATCGACTTGCCGATCTACTCCGACTTGCCAAAAAGCGCTTTGGCGCAGAGGAATTTATTTGTGCGGGAGGCTTCTTTAAAGGGGAGCTGTTTCGCCAAATGGTGGCGGAGAAAAGCGGGTGTACCCTTTTTGACGCCCATTTTCCCCCTGTCTGCGGTGCTTGTATCGAAGTGCTTTGCAGAATGAAAAGAATCGTACCCGAGGATTTTCGGGCAAATTTTAAAAAAAGTTATGGAGGCCTATGATGTTGAAAACCGAAATGAGAAATGAAAAAACCACCCATCTGGATCAGATGACTCCCCTGGAGATCTGCGAGGTAATGAACGAAGAAAATATGAATTCCGTACTTGCCGTGGAAAAGGCTCTGCCTCAGATCGCCCTTGCAGTGGAAGCGGCGACGAAGGCGATCGCAGGGGGCGGAAAAATGGTGTACATCGGCGCGGGAACTTCAGGTAGACTTGGAATCATCGACGCTTCCGAGTGTCCTCCTACCTTCGGCGTAGACTACGAAACCGTTATGGGCATCATCGCAGGTGGCAAGGAGCGTGTGTTCCGTGCGGGCGAAGGCGACGAGGACCGCTATGAAAACGGTGTGAACGACGTAAAGGATCTGCTGAATCCGGGAGATATTTTGGTGGGCATTTCCGCGGCAGGCGGAGCGGCTTACGTGGTAGGCGCCATTGAAGAGGCAAAGCGCATCGGCTGTATCACCGTCAGCCTTTCCTCCAATTCCGATACCGCCATTGAAAAGGTTGCGGATATTGCCATCGTTTGCGATACCGGTGCCGAGGTTTTGACCGGCTCCACCAGACTGAAGGCGGGGAACTCTCAAAAATTTGTTTTGAATATGCTTTCCACCGGCGCTATGATCGGCACGGGCAAGGTCTATGAAAATATGATGATCAACCTGAAGCCCAGCAACATCAAGCTTCGCGGCAGAGTGATCCGTATCACAAGCGCGATCTTGAAATGCGATGAAGCAAAAGCCGAGCAGCTTCTGGAAAAGCACGGCTGGAACATTCGCCAAACGGTAGAAAATGAAAAATAAAAAAAGAAAAAAATGCAGTCCGTCGGGACTGCATTTTTTTACGCTTGTTTCAGCTTTTCTGCTGCTCGGTACGTCTCAAGAAGCTCTTTGCGGGAAGAAACGTAAAGCTTGCTGTATAGATTTTTGTTGTGGTATTTCAGCGTGTTTTGGGTGATGTGCATTTTCTCCAGCGTCTGCGCCGTGGAGAGACCTGCGGCGTAATGTCCGAGTACGATCTTTTCCGTGGGAGTCAGCGTTTTCAGATTTTCCAAGAAAGCAAGGAGCTTGTCGTCCATACCCGTGTCGGAGGCAGGCTTTTGTTCCTCCGCGGCAAGATTTGCCTTCAGCTGTTCGTTTTCCAGTATGAGTTGGCGGAAGATGAGGAGAAATACCTCGCTGATCAGGTAAGAGATCGCCAAAAACTCGATCTCAAAAAGGGTGAACTGCTCTGCGAACCAAACGCAGAGATTGACGAAGACCGCAACGAGCAGGGTTGCAGTTTGTTTGCCTGAGGTCATTTTTTTCTTGCGGATGGCAGAGAGGGAAAAGTAGATCATCACTCCGAAATACCCCAGTAAATAGAGGGTGTACAGAATATGGCAGGGACCGTAGTTTTTATCCAGATAAGCCGCTCCGTCCTCGGTGAAGAGAAGACGGGCTTCCTTATAATACAGATCAATACCCGGAAATAGCTGGGTCGCAGTCAGGAAAAAGATAAAGAGAGCCAAGGCGACCAGCCCGATCACCGTTCCTTTTTTTTGCTTTTTTTCCAGTGAGTCCAAAAGGATCAGCAGCATCAGCATCGGCAAAAAGGCGGAACCCAAATACGCCATCGTATTCGCAAAAAGTGCCATAAAAACGGTTTTGGAGAGTGAAACCAACAAATACCCCAGGTTGATCACCGCAATGGAGCCAAACAGTAAAACGAAAAGCTTTTCACGGTTTTTGAAGAAGAAGGTGTAGTAAGAGAAGATCAAAAGCGCAAAGAGCAAAGCAAAGCTATAAATGATAGAAATGACCAAATGGTGTTCTCCTTCCGAAAAAATTCCCACCCTTTTTCCCACCCGGTGATAGAAAAAAACTGATTTTCCCTACCCAAACAGCTTTTTCGGTGTGGTGACGGAGGGTGGGAAACGTGGGATAATGTGAATAAAGATTAAATAATTTATCTTTATAAAAATATAACACATTATTTTCGTTTTGTAAAGATAAATCCAATCTATTGTCTTCAAGGGAGGAGAAAATTATGAAAAAATGGAAAAAGGGATTGAGTCTTTTGCTTGCATTTGCAATGCTCATTGGTCTTGTTCCGGCGTTTGAGCTGCCGGTTTTCGCAGGACATACCTGCGGCGATTGCCAGGAACGGATCGACGGCTCCCCTTATTGCAGCGAATGCTTTGCTTGTGATGAATGTGTGGAGCTGTGTTACCAATGCGGAAAGTGTACCGGCTGTTCCGGCGCGGATATCTTTGACGGCTGTACCTCCGAGGAGGGAAGCAATATATACCCTCTTTCATAAAGTGAACGTATAAAAGCAAACAAAATAATCCTTAGGGAGGAAGAAGCAATGAAGCATAAAGGAATCGATCGGATCGTCAGTATGCTTTTGGCATTGGTCATGGTGTTTAGCTTGTTTCCGACTACTGCAATGGCAAGAACCATCACTCCGGTACAAGCAGGCGGCGGAATGAATTTGCGGACGGATACCACCGGAAAACTGCTTTGGGATCCTGTTGCAGGTGCAACAGGTTACAGGATCGACGTTTGTGTGCATCCCGGCAATTCGGTTTTAATGACAGACAGCGTCGGTGCTGAGACCACGTCCTATGCGCTGTACGAAGAACTGGATGACCGTACCTTTGATAACGGTGATTACAGAGTGGAGCTGCACGTTTCCGGCGCAAACGCCGAGTACAGTTCCGGCACACTGATCATCTATTACGACAGCCCATACGAAAAATTGCAGTCTCCCACGAATCTACGTTGGAACGGAGACGTGGCCGAATGGGATGCAGTGACAAATGCCACACGGTATAACGTTTACGTGTGTAACACCACCGTCGGCGAGTTGAGTGTAAGATCCAACGTTACGGAAACCTCTGTGGATCTTTCTTACCTTTCGCCCCGGGATGGGTGGTATTTTGAGGTTGTTGCTTTTGGCAGCGGCTATCGTAACAGCGAAGTCAGCGAAAGCCCCAGAAAAGGTGGCGGCTCCAGAAATATCGTTCCCGTTGATGAACCCGGTGC
>JAZPZL010000144.1:0-19253 GCA_045544655.1 Eubacteriales bacterium | reverse complement strand
TTCAGAAAAGAGTGATTTTTCCCTGCATCTGGATATTTCCTGTACCGTAATTCATATGATTCGGGTATACCTACACGCAAATATGCGATTCTTCGAATGAAAGGATGAAAATTATGCACGAAATACCATTGAAACAAGTCATTGAAGCGTCCCTTGAAAACATAAAAAAGGTTTTGGATGCGGATACCGTGGTTGGAACTCCTATTTCTTTGCCCAACGACGTTACGATCATTCCCGTATCGAAAATCAGTTGTGGCTTCACCTCCGGTGGCGTTGATTTTGACAGCAAGCACAATCCCAAGCGTGACGTTCCCCATTTCGGCGGTGCTAACGGCGCAGGCGTTTCCGTAACTCCTATGACGTTTCTTGTAATTAACGGAACCGACGTTCGCATTATGAACGTGAACGGCACCAGTGCCTCCTCCGACAGCGCGATCGTCAGCACGATTTCCGACCTGGTTGACAAATCACCTTCGATTATTGCAAAAATCAAGTCCTTTTTCAAAAAAGATGAAGAGGAAAACGGTGTAACTGAGTCCGTATCTGCAGATTCTAACGTGGAAAGTGAAACAAAATAAGGTATGTTTTCCTGACGACTCCATATAATTGTAAAAAATTATTTGGAGTAGATTATGAAAACTGCGATTTCCGGATTTTTATCAATTTTGCTATTGATATCTTTCGTTTTTCCCATAACTGTCAATGCTTTAAATTTGGATCAAGACGAAGCGGCCGAGGCGTTTTCCAATGTTTCTGCTACCGCGTTCCTTCTGATGGACGGTTTTACGGGCGCTTCCTTATCTGAAAGAAATGGTGATAAGCCACTGCCTATGGCTTCAACGACCAAGATTATGACCTGCATCGTTGCTTTGGAACATGCCAGCTTGTCAGATCGTGTTAAAATTTCGAAAGAAGCGGTAGGGGTAGAAGGGTCTTCGGTATATTTGCAACAAGGTGAGCTTCTTACTCTTGAAGAGCTGCTTTTTGCTCTGATGCTGGAAAGCGCCAATGATGCGGCTGTTGCCATAGCGATTCACGTTTCAGGAAACGTTGATGATTTTGCTCTTTTAATGAATGAGAAAGCAAGATCCTTGAAAATGACTGCAACGAATTACAAAAATCCTCACGGATTGCCTTGTGACGGTCATTTTTCAACGGCACGTGATCTTTGTAAATTGTTGGCTTACGGAATGCAGAGCGAGGCTTTTCGCGTTTTTGTAGGTACCGGAAAGACAACCATATCTGCTCCGGATTCAGGAAAAAGGTATTTGTCCAATCATAATAAGCTTTTGAGGATATACGACGCTTGTGTCGGAGGCAAAACAGGCTTTACTAAGGAAGCGGGTCGTTGTCTTGTCACTGCGGCAGAGAAAAACGGTCGAATCTTGGTTTGCGCAACCTTGGGAGATCCGAATGACTGGATCGACCACGTTTCTTTGTTCGATTACGGTTTTTCCTTGTTTGAAGAAAAAAAGATTCTAGCGCCTTGCGATATTTCCCATTCCGTTCCGGTTATAGGAGGACAGAGGGAAGAAGTACGAATAGAAAACAACGGAGAATGTTCCGTTTTTCTTCGCCCGAATGAGACGGTTCAATACTCCATTGAAGCTCCGTCCTTCGTTTATGCAGATGTTCGCAAGGGGGACGTTTTGGGGACTGTCGTTCTCTCCTTGGATCACAAGGAGATCGCCAGATTTGAACTGGTTTCTGCTCAGGATGCGCCGAAACGGGAAGATAAGCTTTCCTTGTGGCAAAGAATAATACAAATTATTAGAATGTGGATCAATTAAATGGAACAAATTCGAATTCAAAAATATTTAGCTGATTGCGGAATTATGAGCCGCAGAAAAGCGGAAGAAGAAATTTTGCGAGGTAACGTTTCCGTTAACGGAAGAAAGGCTGAAATCGGTCAAAAGGTTACTCCCGGCAAGGATTACGTAACCTTTATGGGTAAAACGGTCGTTGCCACCGCTAAAGAAAAAGTGTATTTGAAATTGAATAAGCCTCGCGGATACGTTTCTACCATGTCCGATGAAAAGGGGAGGAAATGTGTTGCGGATCTGGTGAAAAACCTGCCCGAACGCGTTTACCCCATCGGTAGATTAGACCTTGATTCCGAAGGACTTCTCTTGATGACCAACGACGGAGATCTTGCCAATGCTTTGATGCATCCCAAGGCGGGGATTGAAAAGGTATACGTAGTAAAGGTACGTACCGTTCCTTCCGATGAACAGCTGAAAGCGCTGAACGGTAGTATGGATATTGACGGTTATACGATCCAGCCTTGCAGAGTATACTGCCCAGAACCTACGATCCCAAATAAATTGCGCTTTGTTTTGAAAGAGGGAAGAAACAGACAAATTCGGAAAATGTGCGAAAACGTTGGATTGGAAGTTACTCGGTTGAAGCGCATTTCGGAAGGAAAGGTACAGCTGGGTTCCCTTCGTTCCGGAACTTGGGAAAAAATTGAAGGAAAGGAATTGAGCGCTTTGCTTGCGCTGAAGGAAGTATGATTCATTTAGCACCGTTTGAAGGTACCGCCGACCATCTGGCTTTTTGTGCCGAGGCGAACGTTCCGTTTGAAGAAGGTGCCTTGGGATTCAAAATTTTTTCCGATCATGAAAATCTGGGGCTTTGTCAAATCAAATTTGTTGGTGAAGCCGCCTATATTTTGAATTTATGTTCAATTTTTGATAGAATTTCTGTTGAAATGCTTGCAAATGTGTTTGCAAGTGTGGTAGAATTCTTAAAAAGAGTTGAAATAGAGTCTGTTGTTTATCCCATTCAAACTGAAGATGACGTTGTAATTGCCGAAGCAAACGGTTTTGATCGAATCAGTGAAACCCTTTACGTTTTTGATTTTCTTCGTAGCGAGGATGGGGAACAAAAGAACTGAGTTTCTGCTGAAATCCATATGGGGTCGTAAAGGTTTCGACGGGGTTTCTGAAGCAGGATAAGCGGGTAGAGTCGCAGAATCTCTTTAAAACTGCAAATTTTAAATTAAACGCTAACGATAGAGTAGCTCTCGCTGCCTAACTAGGCGGCCATCCAACCGAGAAGGACCGCGAGCTCGGATTTGGGTGTCACTTAGCGGTGAACGTAATCTGATCAAGCTTTGTGTCTGATTATGTATTGATGAAGCTACTGCATTCATAGCCTGACGACGGGCGATGAACCGCAGGAATTTAAAACATCGTCTGCACCCGGAGAAAGTCTTGTGAATCAAATTTCGGACAGGGGTTCGATTCCCCTCGACTCCACCATAAAACGATGTGCTTTGCGCGTCGTTTTTCTATATCATCAACTTGAAGGAGTGATAATTTGAGATTTAAAAATATAAAATGGATCTGTTTGATACTTGCGTTTTTTTTACTCGGTGGGTGCAGTCCTGCGGGAAAACTGTTATTAAAGACTGATGAATCCGATCTTGAAACGAAAGAGGAGGGAAAATTGATTCAACTGCAAAGCGTGAAGGTGGGAGACGTGATCTCTTTTGGTGCTTACGACCTGAATGGATCCAACGATTCTGAAAAGGAGAAATTAAACTGGAAGATTCTTTCTGTTGATAAAAATATGGCTCTTATGATCACAACGGAAGGAATTGATTGCAAATTATACAATACAGAAGCGATTGAAACGAGCTGGGAAAAATCCTCTCTCAGAAAATGGTTGAACGGAACTTTTCTTACAAATGCCTTTTCCGCCGTAGAGGCAGAGCGGATCGTAACTACACGTTTTTCTTCCGAATCAAAATCATCAGATCAATTGACGCAAGATAAACTGTTTCTATTAAGCGTATCGGATGCTGAAACATATTTCTCTTCTGATGAAGAGAGAACTTGTAAACCAACACCTCTTGCTGTAGAAAACAGTGCTTATGTGGATGCCTCCACGGGTACTTGCTCCTGGTGGCTGAGAAGCAGTGGAAGCTCTGCGGATCGTGCGGCTCTGGTTACAGAACACGGTGGAATTGATCATAGCGGAGAGAGTGTGTATTGCGACGGCAATGTAGTACGCCCTGCGATGTGGATCAATCTGGATCCTGACGCTTCAAATAAAGAATTGACCATCAAAGACGGGGATAAAATAACGCCTTCGGATTCATCGTCCGACACGAAAAAGCCTGATAGCACCAAAAAAGAGTCTGAATACACAAGCAACACTCCGGTTTATCCTTCCGATGAACCGCTTGAAAGGCCCGAGAAAAAAGAAAACGTGGTAAATATTTTGGTGATCGGAAACTCCTGTGCTTACTATTTTATGGATGAGCTTGAAGGAATGGCTTCCGCGGCGGGGTACAGTGTCAACGTATACAATGCTTATTACGCGCTTTCCTCCGGAAACCAGGTGGATGCGCATTGGTCAAATCTGACGATAGACAAGAACAATTCGGATAAAAATACATATAAAGTTTTTAAGACTGCAAAGGGATCCAGAAAACAGCTTGTGAAAAGCATTACTCTGGACGCTGTGATCTCTTACAACGATTGGGACGTAATCGTAATGAATGAGAGCGTTCGTCCCAGAAAAGCTGATACCTATGAAGCAATGTATAAAAATACGGTGTCCGATGCCAAACGAATCTACGATTATTTGAAAGAAAAGCAACCTTCTGCAGCTCTTTTTTGGTATCAAGGCTTTTCTTATGAGATAGGCTGGACGGCGAGCAATGACGAATCGGAGTATATGACGACCAAGGAAAGACAAGACAAAAATCACGAGAATATAAAGCTTGCTTCTAAATTGATCTGTCAGCAAAATAAGATCGGTCTGATCCCTGTCGGAGACGCTTGGCAGCTCGCCAGAGCCAATCCCGTGTTTGGTCAGCATTTGACCGAGCGATGGGCGAATGGGGAACATAAAGAAGATCACTACCACGACGGAGAAAGTGGCGGACAATATTTGAATGCCTGCGTATTCTTTGAGTGTATTTTCCAAAGAAGCTGTATTGGTAACACGTATTTTCCGGTATCAGCAAAAGAATTGGAGCACGAACTGACTTCGGAGAAGGTGAAGCTATTGCAGGAGGTGGCACATCAAGCCGTTGCGGAAATTTATGGGAACGATTTTGCAAACAATTGATTTATGGCTCTGAAAATAATTAAGCGTATTTATCATTTCGCATTCGTTTAATAACTAGGTAATCTGTTCGTATTTAATTTGTTTTGAGTTTGCATTGAAATACTTTATTTATATTTACAATCTCAAACTTCGAGTGCTATACTCGAAAAAAATGAATACGGAAGGATTTTGTCATGAAATTTCGCATTGAATCGGATTCGATTGGAAGCAGAGAAGTTCCCGCTGATGCATACTACGGTGTTCAATCTTTAAGAGGCAAAGAAAACTTTGATATTACAGGACAAAAAATGCGTCCTGAATTTATCGTTACTTTGGCTCAAATCAAGAAGGCGTGCACGATTTGTAACTATAACGTTGGTGAAATCGATGAATCTATGAAGAATGCGATTTGCCAAGCTTGCGATGAGATCATTGAAGGCAAATTGCACGATCAGTTTTTGTGCGATCCGATTCAAGGAGGCGCAGGAACGACTGCGAATATGAATGCGAACGAGGTCATCGCCAATCGTGCGATTGAGATCCTTGGCGGCGTTTTGGGGGACTACAGCATTGTGCACCCCAATGATCACGTGAATCGCTCTCAGTCTACCAATGACGTTATTCCTACCGCGGCGAAGATTACAACTGCAGTTTTACTCAGAAGAGCGATGTTCCAATTGGAGCGTTTTCGTGATGCTTTGATGGTGAAGGGGAAGGAATTCCACGACGTGATCAAGATGGGTCGCACCCAAATGCAGGATGCAGTTCCGATCCGTCTCGGTGACGAATTTGCCGCGTATAGCAGAGCCGTTTCCCGTGATCTGCGAAGAATGAAAGCGGTTATAAAGGAAATGTATGAGATCAATTTGGGCGGCACTGCAATCGGTACTTCCTTAAATACTGATCCCGGTTATGTGATCTCTCTGGCACCCACCTTGTCTAAAATTGTCGGTTTGCCACTGAACAAGGCGGAGGATCTGATCGATGGTACTCAAAACCTGGACTCTTTTGCAAACGTTTCTTCCGTTTTGAAAACCTGCGCGATTTCTTGTTCCAAAATATCCAATGACCTGCGCTTGATGTCTTCCGGCCCCAGATGCGGTTTCGGTGAGATCAATCTTCCGCCCATGCAAAACGGTTCTTCTATCATGCCGGGCAAGGTGAATCCCGTTATTCCCGAGGTGATGAGTCAGGCGGCGTTTACCATTATTGGGAACGATCTGATCATTACAATGGCTGCCGAAGCAGGTCAGCTCGAGCTGAATTATGCGGAGCCGGTTTTGTATCACAAGCTGTTTGAGTCCATCGTTGCTTTAACAGGAGCTTTAAAAACTATGACCGACAACTGTATCGTCGGTATCACCGCAAACGAAGAACGTTGCCGTGAATTGGTGGAAGGCTCGGTTGGTATTATTACCGCGATCTGTCCAAAGCTTGGATATAAGGAGTCCGCTGATATTGCTAAAAAAGCGATCAAGAGCGGTGAAAGCGTAAAATCGGTGCTGAAAAAGAAAAAAATTATGTCTGATGAGGAGATCGAGGAGATCCTTGATCCTGAATCGATGGTATAAAAAAAAGGAGCCAAGTGGCTCCTTTTATATATTGACCGAAAGCTTTTCGATTCCGTAATATTGAAAGACTTTTATGTGTTCTTTCGTAATCCTTTCTCCGCAAATGGCGATGGGAATTGCCGGAGGGCAGGTGACACCGGGCTGAGCAAGGATTCTTCCTTCGCATTGGGAAAGGGGCAGGATTTCATTGGCAGAAAGCAAAGATTGTCTTGGCGTTAATACGCTGTCTGATCTTGGAATTTTTGGAGGAAATTCCAAAATAGGCACTCTTTGCGGGATTTTTGAAAATGCATCAACGATCTTTTCTGATCCTTCGTCACCGGATTCGGGAGTTAACATTAAAACGACGTGATCCGGATCGCAGAATTCAACGTAAAGATTTTGATCCTTCAACAGTGAGGCGAATTCGGTCCCGTAGTAACCGTAAGGCTTTGTTAAAACCGTAATTTTTAGGGGTTCAGTCCCAATGAGATGAAAGCCGTGCTGCTTTAAGGTCTTTTTTAAATCTACGGTTTTTCCGCAAAAAGAATAAAGCTTTTCAGGATAATCGGAATCCAAGTAAGCATTGCACAAGTCCAGGGATTGCAAGATCAAATAAGAAGGACTTGTGGATGCAAAAAGCGTCATTGCTTGCTCTGCATATCGGAGGAAAGGCTCAGGTGCCGTTTTTGAAATGTGCAAATAAGCGCCGCCGGTTAATACGGGCAAGGTTTTATGTGCGGAATCGCACACAAGATCTGCGCCTAAGTCTAACGGATGACAAGGATCGGGTAAAAAATGCAGATACGATCCGTGGGCGTTGTCAACGAGAAGGAGAATTCCTTTATCGTGGCAAAGCTCGGCGATGGCTTTGACGTTCAACACGTTTCCCAAATAATCCGGAGAGGTCACGTACAAGGCGGTTGGCAGCTCTGACTGGCTGCCGAGAAAACGGCTCAAGTCTTCAACAGAAAGGCTTTCGCTGAGTAGAGACTGGGACGAGCTTTCAATGAAAATCGGATTCAGATCCATTAAGGCGCAACCGGTGATAAAGGACTTGTGTGCATTTCTGCAAGCAACAATAACGGGACTTTTTCCAGTTTCTTCTGCATAGAATCGTACCAATGCCAGCATTGAGCGAATACAAAGGGTTGCGCCCTCCGTAGAATAAAGGGTTTTGCAGCTTCCGAAAAGGGTAGAGGCGTTATTTTGGCTTTCTTTTATAATTCCACTCTCGTGATAGAGAACGTCAGCACCGTCAATTTCGGTAATATCCAGCTTCTCAATGCCAAGGGGACCCTTTCCTTTGTGACCCGGCATATGAAGCCTGGTAGGGGACTTGTTAATAAAAGACTGTACAAAGTCAAAAATCGGTGTATTCATTCTTCATCCAATGTCTTGGCAACCTCGAGCATAATGGCGCACTCCATTCTCTTTCGGAAAAGCTCACATCCGTATTCGTAGATCCCATTGATGCTACCGGTTGCATGGTATGCATTCGCGGCGCAACCTCCGGAGCAATACAGCTTTGCCCAGCAAGTTTGGCACTCAGGTCTGGAATACACGTTACAAGCAAGAAATTCCTTTTGGATTTCGGAATTGGTTACTCCGTCCCAAACGTTCCCGAGAAGGAATTTTTCGTCACCTACGAATTGGTGGCAGGGATAGAGATCGCCCCAAGGGGTTACAGCCATATATTCCGTACCGGAACCGCAACCGGATACACGCTTATAGATACAGGGACCACCCTTCAGATCGATCATATAGTGATAGAAGGTAAAGGGTTTGCCTTGCTTTCTTCTTTCCTGCATCAACTCCGCGAGCTTTTCGTATTGCTCCAAAACAATGGGGAGATCTTCCTTGGTCAGTGCGGAGGGATCGTCGGGAGCGCATACGACAGGCTCCATACTGAGCTCCGTAAAACCGAGACGAAGCATTTCCTCAATGTCCTTGACAAAGTCGGGGTTGTGGTGAGTAAAGGTGCCCCGCATATAGTAGCTTTTTCCGTTTCTTGCAGAAACTATTTTTTGAAATTTCGGTACGATTTTTTCCCAACTTCCCTTGCCGTTATAATCAACGCGGAAGCGATCGTGAACCTCTTTGCGTCCATCAAGGCTGAGAACTACGTTGCTCATCTCGCGGTGTGCAAAGTCAATTACGTCATCGTCGATCAGTACGCCGTTCGTAGTCAAAGTGAAGCGGAAGTTTTTGCCAGCCTCTTTTTCTCTTTTTCTGGCATAGGCAACCAGCTCTTTTACTACGTCGAAATTCATCAAAGGCTCACCTCCGAAAAAGTCTACCTCCAGATTTTTTCTCCCTTTGGAATTCTCGATCAAAAAGTCTAAGGCGCGTTTTCCTACTTCAAGGCTCATAAGACCGCGTTCGCCGTGGTATTTTCCTTGACTGGCAAAACAGTAAGAACAGTTCAAATTACAGGTGTGGGCTATGTGAAGACAGAGCGCTTTTACGACACCGCTGGTTTTTTCCTTCAAGGTGTTTGCCATGGGGGAGAAGGAGTCGGTGGTGAAAAGTTTTCCTTGCTCCTTCAGCATACAGATCTGCCCGTAGCATTCATTGAGCTCTTCGATTGTGGCTTCTTCAGTCCCCTTGTATTTTTCTGCAAGTCTTTGGATCAGAGCATTCTTCTCTTCGTTTTCAAAGGCTTGAATCATATCGAAGGCAATTTCATCCACCGCGTGAACGGACCCGGAAAAAATATCAAGAACAATATTTAGTCCGCCTAACTTATAACAATGTACCATAAATACTCCTATCTACAAAAAATGCCGCCAAAGGCGGCATTTTCTGAAAGAAATCAAAAATTACTTGCTTTCCTTATTCTCGCACTGCTGATTGGCAATGCCGCAGCTGGTCTTGCAAGCAGACTGACAAGAGGTCTGGCACTCGCCACAGCCGCCCTTCTTTGCACTTTCGCAAAGATTCTTGGTTTCAAGAGTCTTAATATGTTTCATATTCGTTTCCTCCAAGATTTTATTGCATTTATTATAGCATGGCAAATCTTCAAAGT
Source organism: Eubacteriales bacterium (assembly GCA_045544655.1). Taxonomy (GTDB): domain Bacteria; phylum Bacillota; class Clostridia; order Oscillospirales; family SIG627; genus RGIG5579. The sequence goes on along the minus strand of JAZPZL010000144.1, from coordinate 9,614 downwards.
CAATGAAAGATTTGTATTTTTACACAAAAACAGAGATTTTATTGTAATTTGCAGGGGATTATGATAGAATTTTCACGGAGGGAATATGAAGTACAGAGATATTATCACGGGCGTTTTTCTTTCTCGCCCCAACCGTTTTATTGCAAATGTTGAAATTGACGGTGTTTCTGAAACTGTTCACGTGAAAAATACGGGGCGTTGTAAGGAGCTTCTGGTAAGCGGCGTAAAGGTGTATCTTTCCGTATCGGATAATCCGGATCGGAAAACGAAATATGATTTAGTCGCTGTGAAAAAGATGGCGAAGAATAAAGAGGTATTGATCAATATGGACTCGCAGATCCCAAACGATGCTGTTGAGGAATGGCTCAAACAAGGCGCCTTGTTTTCCCAAAAAGCTCTGATCTCCAGAGAGGCGACCTTCGGTTCATCCAGATTTGATTTTTATGTTTCGGACGGGAATCGCAAAGCCTTTCTCGAGGTAAAGGGGGTTACGCTGGAAAACGACGGTATAGCGATGTTTCCCGATGCCCCTACGATCCGCGGAGTAAAGCATATTTATGAATTGATTCACGCGGCTGAGCTTGGGTACGAGGCGTACGTATTGTTTGTGATTCAGATGAAGGGTATTCAAAAGTTTATTCCAAATGATAAAACGCATCCGGAATTTGCCAACGCTTTGAAGAAGGCGGCGCAAAGCGGTGTGAAGATCGTGGCGATGGACTGCATTGTGACGGAGGATTCTATTGTGATCGATTCTCAAATTCCTATAGAGCTTTGATCCGGTCTTTGTGTTAAGATACCACCTTGTTTCATAGAATTTTATGAAACGAGGTGAAAAAACTTTGCTAAATCTGCTTGATTCGATAAATAACCTGCTATGGGGGCGGATGATTCTGCCCTTTATGATCGGAATCGGTGTTTTTTTGACCGTAAGGCTTGATTTTCCCCAGATCCGAAAATTCCTTCAATCATTTCGGTTGACTTTTGGAAAGCTTTTTTCGACGAGAAAAGCGAAGAACGGAAACGTTTTATCTGCTTGGGAAACCGCTTCTACAGCGCTGGCTTCCACAATTGGTACAGGTAGCATTGTTGGGGTTGCGGTAGCTATCAAGGCGGGAGGACCGGGTACTCTTTTCTGGATGTGGATCAGCGCCTTTCTGGGAATGGCTATCAAGTATTCCGAAATCGTATTGGCAATGCTCTATAGAGATAGATCTTTTGACGGATTTTATTACGGTGGTCCTATGCTTTATCTTCGGAACGGCTTAGGTTCCCGATTTTTATCCACGGTTTTTGCCTTGTTTTGCTTACTCGTTTCCTTTTGTATGGGGAATAGTGTCCAGTCCAATGCCATTGCAACCGTTCTGAAGAATCGGTATGATCTCAATCCGATTATTGTAGGAATCGTTTTAATGCTTATCGTAGGAATCGTTGTTTTGGGTGGTGCAAAAAGGATCGCCTCAATCAATGCAAGATTGGTTCCGTTTATGTCGATTCTTTATATCGCTTGTTGCGCCATAATTTTGCTTTTGAACGGTTCGGCTTTGCCGGGGATTTTTATGCGGATTTTTCGGGAAGCTTTTTCTTTTTCGTCTTTTGTTGGCGGAACAGCTTCGTACGGGCTTTTTCTCGCTATGAAAAACGGGTTTGCAAAAGGCGTTTTTTCGAACGAAGCGGGACTTGGGAGTGCGCCGATCGCACACGCTTCCTCTGATTCCAATGACGTTGGAGAGCAAGGCGCGTGGGGAATCTTTGAGGTTTTTTTTACTACTATGGTAATTTGCACCTTAACCGGACTTGTGATTTTATGCACTGATCTTTGGTGGGTAAGGGATATAAATGCCGTTGAATTAACACACCTCGCGTTTGGTTCGTTGCTTTCGGGAGTTGGTGACGTTGTCGTTTCATTATCCACGGTTTTGTTTTCTTTGTCAACGATCCTGGGATGGGCATTTTACGGTGAAATATGTCTTCGTTTCCTTTTTCGCGATTGCAAGTCGTATCGCTTGATTTACCGAATCATCTACGTTCTCGTCGTATTTTTCGGTGCCGTGCTGCGGATTGACCTTATTTGGTCTCTTGCGGAATTGATGAATGGCTTGATGGCGATTCCCAATTTGGTTGGTATCGCTCTTTTATCAGAAAGACTACGAGCTTTTGCGAAAAAATAGTCAACTTCATTTAAATCTTCTTGCTTTTGTGCTTGAATTTTTGTATAATGACAAAAGGAGGTTGCAAATGACTGTTTTTGATCTGACACACGTGATTCGTGAAGATATGCCGGTTTATCCCGGTACTGAAAAACCTTTGCTTCAGCCTGCTAATTCTTACGAAAAGGATGGATTTCGGGAAACGAAGCTTTGTATGTACTCACATACGGGAACGCATATTGATGCGCCTGCCCATATAATTGATGGCTCTCTCACACTGGATCAGTTCCCCGCGGAGCAATTTATCGGTAAGGCACTTGTAATAGATTGTACCGCCATCCCGGAAGGATCGGAGGTATCGCTTTCTTATCTTGAAAAATACAAGGGAAAGCTGGAGAAGGTTGATTTCTTGCTTTTTCGTTTCGGTTGGGATGAACGATGGGGGAGGGATGCATATTTTGATGCTTATCCATGCTTGTCACCCGATCTTTTGAATTATATTATAGACGGAAGCTACAAAGGAATCGGATTTGACGTGATCAGCCTCGATCCGATTACATCCTTGGACAGACATAAAAAGCTTTTTCAAAGCAAAAAAATGATCAATATTGAAAATCTTTGTAATTTGGATCAATTCGGAGATAAGATCTTTATGTTTTCTTGTTTTCCGATCAATATTGAAAATTCAGACGGCGCTCCGTGCAGAGCGGTCGGCTGGTTTGAATAAACAGGAGAGGAGAAGCGAATGGATTTCAAGGAGATTTGTGAAACCAGACAGTCTTGTCGAAAATTTGACCCTTTTCGCGAGGTTGAAGAAGAAAAATTATCTGCAATTTTAGAAGCGGGCAGATTATCTCCTTCCGCTTGTAACGGTCAGCCATATCGCATGACCGTATGCACGGGAAAGGCGAGGGATACGGTTGCTAAAGCGACGCAGGGACCTGGGATTAACAGCTTTGTTGGCGATGCCCCCATTTTGATTGTGATTTCTGAAACGGACTACGTAAAATCCGCAGCGCTCGGCGCCAAAATTAAAAAGAACGATTATCGTTCGATTGATATAGGAATTCTGTCCGCGTATCTTACGTCAAGGGCGCACGAGCTTGGGTTATCCACTTGTATTTTGGGGTGGTTTTCCGATGAGAAGATCCGTTCGGTTTGTAATTTGGAGAATCCCGTTCGATTGGTGATCGCTCTTGGCTATGCAAAAGAGGATGATAAATTCCGTCCGAAAAAGAGAAAAGGTTTTGAAGAATTGATTTCTTTTATCAATTAACATAGAAAGGGAACAAAAAATGTATATTGGAGTTTTAAATCAAAAGTATGAAAGCATTGAATGCAAGTATTTTAAGAAGAACCTTGAAAAGGTTCCGAATGCTTTGGCGGATGGCAATCCTTTTTTGGGAGAGCCGCTTCAGATTCACTTTGATGAATTGACCTCCAACGGTATTGATCTTCGCGTTAAGCTTTCTGAGACGTTTTATATCAATAACATCGTTATTCATTTTGGAGAAAAATCTGCTCCTTACGGTGTTGCTTTATACGACAAAGAGAAAAAACAATGCATTTTTGAGTATCGTGGAGAAACCGGCATTGGGATTACTAAACGGGAAATTACACTGTCTGCCGAGCGTGAGCTGGATGAGTTTGTGATTGAATTTGACTCTGATTTTTCTCATATTAACCTTGATCGCATCGATATTTACGGTGCTGATTTTGAGGGGGAAAAGCTTCTTCCCATTCCTAATGAGTTCAAAGCGAACGGAGGAGAGATCTCCTGCGAGCTTTTGACCGGTGTTTCCTTTAATACGGAAGACGGCGAAGCGGCATATTGTATTTTCGCTGAAAAAATGGAGCGCTTGTTCGGGTTAAATTGTGAAGCCAAGGAGGAGGGATTCCTGCGTTTTCTTTACGATGCAAAGGAAAAGAAAAACGGTTATTCCATCTGTGTTGAATCAGACCACGCCACTGTATCTGCATCTGACCGCAAGGGTATGGTTCAAGGTGCCGAAACTTTGATCAAGCTGATTTCCGAAGGCGCTTTACCCCTTTGCGAGATCAGTGATGCGCCTTTCTGCGAATTCCGCGGTGTGCATTTGTTTCTTCCCGCCGAAGAGGAGATGGATTTTACGAAGCGCCTGATCCGTGATATTCTCTCTCCCATGGGATACAACTTTATCATTATGCAGTTCTCTGCGGCAATGGTATTGGATAAGCATCCCGAGATCAACGAAGGATTCTTGGAAGCAATTGAAAAATCCTCTAAAGGCGAGTGGCCTGCATTTCCTCATTCCGGCGTTGGCGGCGGAAAGCTTGTCAGCAAGGACTCCGTTCGCGATTTGATTGCTTATTCCCGTGAATTCGGTATTGACGTTGTCCCTGAAATCCAGTCCCTGGGTCACGTTCAGTATATTACCGTTTCTCATCCTGAAATTGCTGAAATCCCCGAGGAAGATGAGAATGAAGTGATTGACGAGCGAGTTGCGGACGTTCGCCCCAAAAAGTTCTATAAGCATTCCGCTTGTCCCTCCAATCCCAAAACCTATGAGCTTCTCTTTGAGATTTGTGATGAGATCATTGACGTTGTTCAGCCTCGCGAATACGTTCACATGGGGCACGACGAGGTTTATGAGATCGGCGTTTGTCCTATTTGTAAGCATAAAGATCCTGCCGAGCTGTTGGCATACGATCTGAACTTGATTCACGATTATCTTGCAGGTAAGGGCTTGAAAATGATGATTTGGGCAGATATGCTTCAGAATTGCACCAAATATACTACCTTTGCCGCTATCGATAAAATTCCGAAGGACATTCTTCTTCTCGACTTTATTTGGTATTTCCATCGCACCAAGGATATTGAAAACTTCCTTCTGGAAAAAGGCTTTGAGGTACTTTACGGTAATATGTATTCCAGCCATTTTCCTCGCTATGAGTCCCGTATTCGCAAGGAAGGCATCCGCGGAGGCCAGCTATCCTCTTGGGTGAAAACCGCAGAATATGAAATGGGTAGGGAAGGTAAGCTTTACGATTTCATTTATACCGGTCTGATGCTTTGGTCCGAAGAGTACCGTTCTTACAACCGTTTCTCATACGATCGCATTATTTCCGATATGCTCCCCTCCATCCGCTCCGCAATTCAGGACGTATCCTATCCTTCTCTTGAAGCGGATGCAGAGGTCGTTGCGATCAAGAATGATGATACCCTTTCCTTGAAAGCTGTTGAAGATGAAACCGAATTTTCCGTGAACGGTAATTTCAGAAGCTTGATCTTCCGTCATGCAAGCTCTGACTTTTTAAGAAGAATTTGCTGGGTGCGCAACAAGAAGATCGCATCCTACAGAGTATGCTATAGCGATGGCTCTTTGGAAGAAATCGACCTTTCTTACGGTGATAACATTTGTCATTGGGATCGCAGACAAAACGAGCCGTTTGCCGCAAACTATTACCGCCACAACGGTTATTGCACTACTTGGTTTGTAGATTCTGAGCGCGTAATGACGGAACACGGGGAGGAAGGCACCGTTTACTCTTATGAATGGATCAATCCTCATCCCGATAAAACGATTGAAAAAATCGTTGTAGATACGATGGATGACATTGATACCGGCATTTTGGTTCATCAAATTTTGGGTGTTCAATAACTAAAAAAACAAGGCGTGAATTCACGCCTTGTTTTTTAGTTCGTCTAACAGTTCAAGAGAGCATTGGATCAGCTTTGGGGCTACGCCGGGGAGAAAGAGAGAACTCTGGGATTCATAACCACTTTCCAGAAGTGCGTCATCCGTTGGAAAATATCCTTCCGAGCCGTTGGCATTGCAGCAGGGAATCGTTACTGTATAGGGGGATTGCTCTTTGATTTTTACACCGATTTCCGTAAACGGCTCTCCGGGAAGTCCGACGAAAGCAACGTCTCCGAAGCCTACGCAAACTACGTTTAAATCTACCGTCGGTTCACAATGCTCCAGACGGAGATATTTTCTTGCCATTACGATGCTGAACGGAGCGTTGGAGAGATCCTCGTAATTTAAATACTTTTTTTGAATTTCACAGGCAATCTGCACTTGTTCATTCGTTCCTTTGGCAACTGCAACCCGAGCCATTTTTTGCTTAAAGAAGACCATGTCACAGGGGATCGGTGTTGTGTAGGTGTAGCAGGCAAGCACGGCTCCTGCGAGAACCCGTCCCATGTGCTTGGAATGCTCCACGCCTTTTTTTACGATGCGGTTCATTTTATCGTGGTGATTCACGTCTCCTTGAGCGCCGTTAAAGAAAATCACCTTTACGCCTTTTCCATCAGATTCTTTTGCAAGAGCCGCTTCAACGGCATCACGCATAAATCCGGGCCAATCGGGACAAATTCCGGTGCCTCCGATCACGTCAGGGTGCGTTGCAAAATTAACGATCAAAATTTCACTGTCGCCCTCGCGTTTTAGTTTAACCAAGGTTACGCTTTCATCCGGTGTTCCGATCGGTCCTGCTACTTGATCCATTACATCAAGCTTTGGATTGGTTACCGCAGACCCGTCCTTCAATCGAAAACGTCTGATGAAGGAAATGCCTTCCGCTTTACCGCGGGAATAGGAAGGGGCGGCTTCTTTCAGATCCAAAATTGCTTCCTTTGCGCTTTCGCAAATCTTTTCGCAAAAAAACTCGTAATAAGCTTCATCCCGCTTAAAGAAGCTTCGGATCTCGCTGATTACCGGTGCTGTGTGCGTATGGATACAGGCGATGAAAACTCCTTCAAAGGGTACGCCTGTAATACGCGAGACACGGCTTCTGATGTCATCGGTATCCTTTTGCAAAATTTCCGATATATCAAGGCTTACGGTCAGAATCGTATTTTCTCCGTCGGAATAGGCAACCGTCGTACAATACAGCGGTTCTATAATATGATCGGAGTACCGTTCACGATAATATCCGTTCAGATTTGCGCCCAGTGGGGGAGTGATGTCAATTTTGGAATATCCTGCTTTCAAAATGAAACTCCTTCTTTTGTTTTAGAAAGTATAGCAAATCTTGCTTCTAAAATCAAGGTCGTGGAAAAAATGACGCGAGAAAATCTCGCGTCATAGCTTTATCTCATCATTTCCTTGGAAATAACATCCAAAACCTTTTGATAGCATCCGCCGCATCCTGTGGAGCAATGAGTAACGTCCTTGACGTGTTCAAAAGCTCCCAAAACGCTGCTGAAATTCTCGTTCTGGTGAAGTGCAGTCACGATGTCGTGATAAGTAACTTGCTTGCAATTGCAAACGGTATAATTCTCCATATTGATCTCTCCTATAAAACGGTTGTATTAGAATAGGAAAAACGGGGGTGGGAATACCCCCGTTTCGTTTTGTATTAGCCGAAGTATCTCTTAAGAAGACCCTCGAAAGCTCTACCGTGACGGGCCTCATCCTTTGCCATTTCGTGAACGGTGTCGTGAATTGCGTCAAGCCCCTGAGCCTTTGCCATCTTAGCAAGCTCAAACTTGCCTGCGCAAGCGCCGTTTTCAGCGGCAACTCTCATTTCAAGATTTTTCTTGGAGGAGTTGGTAACCACTTCACCCAGCATTTCTGCAAAGCGGGAAGCGTGATCTGCTTCTTCAAACGCAGCGGTCTTCCAGTATTCACCGATTTCGGGGTAACCCTCGCGGAAAGCAACGCGGCTCATTGCAAGATACATACCAACCTCGGTGCATTCGCCCATAAAGTTTGCGCGAAGACCCTCTACGATTGCGGGATCTACACCCTCAATGATTCCAACCTCGTGCTCAGTTGCCCAAGCGGCAGCTTCTTCTTCGATCACTTCAACAAATTTTTCAGCGGGCTGCTTGCAAACGGGGCAAGCTTCGGGAGCCTTTTCTCCAACTACGATTTCTCCGCATACGGTGCATTTCCATTTTTTCATTTTCATATTCTCCTTATTATATAAATTCAAATCGCTTAATAGGATTTGTTCTTGATAAGAGTATACCACCGAAGGGAAAGTTTGTCAATACTTTTTTTAATTTTTTTCTCTTGATGGAACAATTTTTTTGTGCTATACTTGTTTCATTAAAATCGTAGGAGAAAATTATGCATATTCCTTCTTCAGATACAGCGCAAATCTCCCTTCTTTCATTTGAGGAGGCGCTTGTTGGCAGTGATCAAAAGGATTATGATACGGATAAATGGCTGTACGTTCCGGATTTTTATTCCGAGTACCGTTATATTTTGGGAACTCGAGGAAAGAATCCTTTGATCTGTATCGGAATCAATCCCTCTACTGCTGAACCGGATCATTTGGACAATACCCTGGCTTCCGTTCAACGGATTGCTTTGCACAACGGCTTTGATTCTTTTATTATGTTTAACGTATATGCCCAGCGTGCGACCGATCCCGATCATATGGAACATAATTTTAATCCCTACCTTCACGAAGAAAATATGAAGGCGTTTGAATACGTTCTGAATGCTTGTGAAGGCATTCCTACGGTTTGGGCCGCATGGGGAACGATCATTGAAAAAAGGGATTACCTTACATCCTGCGTGCGGGATATGATTCGGATCGGAGAAGCCTACGATGCCCGTTGGGTTTCGGTAGGGAAGTGCTCCAAAAAATGCGGTCATCCTCATCATCCCCTTTATTTAAAGAAGGATTCCGTGATTGATCCTTTTGATGTGAAAAACTATTTGGACGGTTTAAAAAAATGAAAAAACTATTGTGTTGCTTTTTCCTTGTAATTTGTTTGATTCCGCTTTTTTCTTCTTGCTCTACAGTTACGATCCCGAATTCTGAGGAGGCAAAGGAAAAAATGGAATCTCTCGGTTATTACGTTAAGGTTGACGTTCAGTACGGTGATATGGTTGCCGTGTATAAAATCAAGCAGGTTACTATCTTGACCGCAGATAAGGGGGATGATTTTATTCAGGTGTATTTTTTCACAAACAAAAAAGACACCGATACGTTTTATAAAGACAGAGCCCGCTCCTTGACCCGCAGTGTAGAGGTAGCAAGAAAGAACAAGTATTCCATTTACCGCGGCACGCAAAAGGCCGTAGACGATTTTTTGAGTGAATAATATGGCAAAAGACGATAGAACGAACGTGATGCGATTACTGGAATCTTCCGGGATCGCCTATACGGATCATCAGTATGATCCGGAAACCACAGACGGAGAAAAGGTTGCAAGTCTCGTGGGGAAAAGTGTGGAGGAAACCTTTAAGACACTGGTTACCCAAGCAGCCTCCAAAAAGAATTACGTGTTTGTGATCCCCGTTCACTTGGAGCTGGATCTGAAGGCGGCGGCGCGGGCTGTCAATGAAAAGAGCATTGAAATGATTCCGCAAAAGCAGCTGATGCCTTTGACCGGCTACGTGCATGGCGGATGCTCTCCCGTAGGCTTGAAACGTAGCTTTCCCGTTGTATTTGACGAAAGCTGCTTGAGCTTGGAAACGATGACGCTCAGTGCGGGAAAACGGGGTCGGCAGATCACCGTTT
>JAZPZL010000143.1:0-5750 GCA_045544655.1 Eubacteriales bacterium | reverse complement strand
AGCATTGACGTTCCCGCTTTTCAAAAATCCCTGGCGCAAGTGGGAAGTGCCGTTCAATACGACCATCCGGAATACTTTTGGTTTACGGGTGGCTTCTCCTACAGCTATACCGAATTCGATGACGTTGGAACCGTCAAATTAAAGCCTACCTATTACAGCTACGTTTCCAATTTCTTCAAAAGTGAAAACAAGCTGGAGGAGCTTCAGAAAGAGGTTACGAAGGTTGCCGAGCTTGCAAAAAAGCACTCCTCCGACGATTACGAACGGATCCTATTCGTCCACGACTACTTGATTCAGAATGCCATTTACGACCACGATGCACTGGACGAATATTATAAAGCAGACAGATCTCCCTCCTGCGAATACATTTTCGCAGCCTACGGATGCCTGGTGAACGGAAAAACCGTTTGCTCCGGCTTTGCAAAGGCCTTTCAGCTGATTATGTACGAGCTTGGCTACGATTGCACCTACGTGGTAGGAGATGCGGGAGAGGCACACGGCTGGAACTGCATTTATCTGGACGGTGAAGGTTACTTCGTAGACGTTACCTGGGACAATGCAGATTTTGAAGAGGGCGAGATTCCCCTTTACAATTACGCCTTTATCACCAGCGAAATGCTGGAAGAGACCCACACCATTGAAATGCCCTTTGAAAAGCCCGTCTGCACCGCAACAAAATACAACTTTTTCAACCAAAAAGGATATTATCTGGAAGAATACGACAAGAGCGATTTCAAAGAGGTTCTTGAAAAGCAAAAAGACGCCAAGGCGGCTTACGTCCGCTTCGGCTCCAGATCGGCTCTGGGCGATGCCATCGATATCGTTTCCACCAGCTCCGGTTACAAAAAATACGACGGTATGGAAAAGGTCTCTCGAATTACTTATAACGAAAAGCTCCACACCTTAACGTTTCTCAAGGAGCAATAACGAAAAGGTCTATATGAAAAAACAGCGAGGTTTTCCTCGCTGTTTTTTTGACGGCGGTCCGATTTTTGGATTACACCCATCCGCTTCCCTTCGCAAAAAAATATTACTCTACCAAAATATTGAAAACATCGGATATAGAATCTCTGATTACGTACTCCGCCAAACCGTCATACGGAGTTGGAGAGTAGTTAATAATAACCAAGTGTTCCCCCTGAAATGCATCTATCAAGGAAGCTGCGGGATGGACCACCAACGAAGATCCTCCGACGATCAGCACGTCTGCCCGGGACATCTCCTCCTCGGCATCCGCATAGATAAATCCGTCCAGAGATTCCCCGTACAGAGTCACATCCGGGCGGACAAGCGAATTGCAAACCTCACAACGGGGAATCGAATCTTGAGTAGCCAAAACCTCTTCACCGTATACTTTACCGCATCCGGTACAATAGTATCGATTCGCCGCGCCGTGCAGTTCGATCACCCGACGGCTCCCCGCCTTTTGATGCAGCCCGTCTACGTTCTGCGTGATTACGGCTTTTATGATTCCTTGCTTTTCCAGCGCAGCAATTGCAGTATGCGCATCGTTTGGCTCTGCATACTGAAATACCATATTGTTTCTAAAAAAACGAAAGAATTGATCCGGCTCCCTCATCAAGCACTCTCTGCTCAGGTAATACTCATTTGACTGATCTTCGGAATCATAAAGTCCTCCGTTTCCGCGAAAATCGGGAATCCCGCTATCAGTCGAGACACCTGCTCCGCCAAAAAACACAGCGTGATCCGAATTCAAAAGTATTTCCTTTACCTTCTCTACATCAAAACGATAAACGCTTTTCATCTCTGCACAGCTCCTTTCATGGTTTCAAGCCTTGACGCTCATTCCTCAAGCAAATCGAGAGTCCTCTCATCAAACTCACCGTCGAAAAATTTTAACAACACCTCATAGAACACGCGGTTTTCCTCGCACATTTCTCTGGCAAAATGAAAGAGCGTCATTGAAGATCTCAATTTTTTTGCGTCTGTATATCCAAAAATATCCTCAGCATCATCAGTGGTTTTCTTAAGAAGCTCTGCGGAAATCTCGCGCAGATTCTCTCCCAGATACGGATCGTTCAGAAAAGCAACCGCCTCATCCAGATCCTCGATGGAATAGAATCGTGCGGTGGGACTTCTCCCCAGTCCTTTGATCTGCGGAAATATGTACCACATCCAGTGACTTTCCTTGTATCCGTTCTGAATCTCAGCGAGGGCGCAAGCGTAGTCCTGTTTTTGCGCATCGCGAAAACGCTCCAAACTTTTCATTATAAAATCCTCCTTATATTGCATTAACTCGCCCCTTACAATGGGAGCTTATATTGCTTTTTCCAGAACAAGCGGGTAATTACACCCATAACGATCTCTTCCATACTGAACAAAACCGAACCATACAGAATGGTTCTGAAAATCCCTAAAATAAAAAAGGAATCATCAAAAAGATAGCCCTGCTCATTCATAAAAATTAAAATATAAGCGTTGATTGGGATGGATGAAATCCCAACAAAAAGAAACATCCATACGCTTTCCCTCCCCTTGAAAGCAGGAACAAGCAACAAAAGAAGAAACGGAACGACGACCGCTCCGGCAATGAGGACTATCGAACGCTGCATTACGGCAATCAACGAAAGGACCGCGGGGATTCCCAAGGTCCAGATTCCCCTTCTCAAAAAAAGCATGCTACAACCTCCAAAACGTTGGTAATCAAAAGAATCGGCCACAAAAGCTGCAATGCAAGCAGCATATAGCAAAGCGAGACGGATGCAACACCGCCGGAACCGCTACGAAGGAGCTTCCTTCTTTCTTTTCGATTAAAAAGGATTCTTTTTGCCCAACCAATCATATCTTCTACTCCCAGAAGATCCGACATAATAGCCGCACCGTCAAGTCCCGCCAGAAGCGTCAAATTGATTGCGCCGATCATTCCGTTGAAAATGGCTGCGCATAAAAACATACCGCCCATCAAAGGAAAGACCGCACCTAAAATCAGAAATGCACCAAAAAGCAAAAAGTTCATCTCGACCCCGGCAGCATTTATCTGAACGCGTTTCATCCTGTTTTTCACCGGATTTCTGTTCAAAATAACGTATGCACCGGGTATCACACAGTACATCAGCATAACTCCCATTTCAAAAACGGCGGCGCCGTAAGCAATTCCTGCAAATGCATGACCGAACTCGTGAAACACCATTCCGAAAATCAGTCCGATGAAGAACCCACCCCAAATCCCACCGAATTCTACGTTTTTAATATTATTGGCAAACATCACGACCCCGAGGATCGGCAAAGGAAGCCACAGGAGCATCAGAAAAAAGTTGGTTAAACAGGCAAGTCGTTTCAATCCCAAGGACCGTTTTGGAATCCACAAGGTTTTTAAAACGTTTCCAAAAGAAAGATGCATCGTATCCCGATATCGAACCAAATCGTTCTCCTTAATAAAGTGGAGGGTCTCGTCGATTTCTTCTCGGCTCAATAACGTCGGAATTTTATAGGGATTTGTAAATCCATCCAGTTTTCTGACAAACCGAACAGCGTCGATGTCCATGGCAAAGCGATCATCGGTGATATGATCGACAACCTCAACGGTATCATCATCCATTCTTTGATACGTCAAAGTATTGCTGATCTTTGGATAACTGTATTTCATCTCGCCCTCCCTTCTCCTGTTAAAAATCTCGGTTCAACTCTCGTCAAACCGTTAATAAGAATCTATGATTCATCCGAAAATAAAACTTGCGTTTATCGTTTTTTTCGTATTTTGATGGAAAATCGCAGAATCTGTCGATTCTGCGATTTTGTATATTCATATAAATCAGCTATTTGACAAAACAGAATGAATCTCTTCTGCCTTCAAAGAGTTCTTGACCATCAGTTCGTTCACCAAAGCATCAATTTTACGCTGATTTTATCATATTTAAGAATTATCGTCAAGTAATATTCCGTCGATCCATCTCATATACGGTATCTTTTTAGCGATTCATAAAAAATAAATCGATTCATTCCGAAAAACTATTAAGCAAAAAAAGCAGGTCAAATGACCTGCTTTTCTTTTTGGGACCGACACTCAAAATGGAACCGGTCTTTCATCGTGATTTATCACAAATCAATTTAGTTAATCTGAACATTTGTTCCTTTAAAGAATCCTTCTATTAACTCATCCAGATCATAGGAATAACTTTGAGAACCATCGGTCCACTTTTCTACACGAAACTTCTCCTTAAACTCCTTCTTTGTGCCACATTTTTGGCAAACACAGGAAATCAATACTTCTGAATATACCGTTTGATAGACATGAGTTCCATTATTACCACTTTGAACTTTTTTTACTTCCCATCTGCGTAATTCTTCATAATCAACAGAATCATCATACTCAATCAGCGCCTTACAAGATTGACATTGTCTGAGTTCCAAGATTTTTTTGATTTTTTTCAGTTTCGCTCCTAAAAGTGCAGAAAATAAAAGTCCTACTGCACCAACAACAATCGGTATAGTTAGTATCGATGAAGCCGTATCATAAGCTTCGCCGTTTCCAAGAATATTAATAAAAGCACCCATGAGGATGATGGGAATAATAAACAATAACAAAGAAACAATCTTTATCAGCTTATGCTTTCTCTTTCTCTCTTGAAACTCATCATAGCTTTTCACCGGATCGATCACAAGTTTTCGGTAACCATCTCTTAAATTAAATTTTGAATTAGACATAATGCTTCTCCTTATATGTTTTTTCGACTTCCGTCACTTTCATTATACTGCAATTTGCGGTATTTGTCAATACCGCAATTCGCGGTAGGATATAATATTTTTGAAAGAAGGTGATGGAATGTTTCGAAGAATCCGAGATTTGAGAGAAGATCACGATCTAACGCAAAAGCAAGTTGCGGCAAAACTGAATTGTTCTCAACAAGTCTACAGCAATTACGAACTCGGTCAACGGGATATTCCAACCGATATTTTAATTAAGCTCTCTTCCCTATACGATGTTTCCATTGACTATATTTTGGAAATCAGCAATAACCCTCAAATACAAGAATAAGCCGTGAAAATTCACGGCTTATTTTTATTGATCTTATTTTCGATTGTAATACAAGAGGACGTGAGCATTCTGCGGATTCTGCCGCAGAGGTTACGGGATCTCTTGAACACCAAATCATCGATATCGGAAGAAGACAAAAGGAGTTTTAACCAAGATTCCGTTTCCATGCATTCCTTACGCGCAATCTCAAATTTAGAAAGCATATCCGGAAGGCTTTGAGGATATTGGGCTTCGGAAATATTGGCAAAAACACTGGAAGAAGATTTCTTCAGCTGAAAAAGTGTATTGAAATTCCCTCTTCTATCGTTGAGAGACTTACACAATTCCTCAATGCCCGTTGCAAGTTCTTGCGAGTATTTCAAAAGATAATTTGCACTCATGCTTGATCCTTTCGTCCACAATCAAGGCGAAGCCCTGCATGGAATCAACACGCAGTGTTGGATGGAATCCGCCATAGGCGGTATGGAATCAATCCGAAGGAAATACACGCTGACGCGTGGTGCCATACAGTCGCAAAGCGACTGATTCCATACACCCTTGCGGGTGATGCCATGCCAATCCATCGGATTGGATAAGAATAAGACAGTCAATTGACTGTCTTATTTTTTGGAAATTTTGAACTTAATGACACGAATGAAATATGCCTGAAAGCTGAGAATATTAATTAATAACTTTTTATTTTTCATTTGTCTTGCAAAGATTCTTTGAAAAACAAGCCAAAACCAAACCTGGCTGAATTTGTAATCTTTTACCT
>JAZPZL010000142.1:0-4417 GCA_045544655.1 Eubacteriales bacterium | reverse complement strand
CGGCTTCCTCGGGCTTCGCATCCCCCAGATATTCTTCGCTAACCTCCAGCTATCTGCTGATGCTGTCTGCCCATTCGTCCTGCTCGTCGTGGACGTAGCCCAGTCTGTCGCGGTCCTCGGAGGCGGCAAAGATCTCCTTCGCCTTGCCTTCCGTCAAAATGCGGGTGCCGCGCTCACCGAGCAGCAGAAGCACGTAGTCCTTTTCCTCGCCTACGATGGCGGAAATGTCCGCATCGTCCGCGTGACCCTGCACGTACGCCAGGAATACGCCGATGCCGTAGTCCTTTTTCAGCTTTGCTGCTTCTTCATTCAACTGCTTCAGAGTATTTTCCTCCACCCGTCCGAGAGCGTCGGTAATATACGCTTCCTCTGCCGCAAATACCCCCGTGGAGAGGGGCAGGAGAATGAGAAATGCCAAAAGCAAGGATAGAATTTTTTTCATCATTTTGATCCTTTCTTTGTTCCCTTTTTGAAAAAAAGGAAGACTCATTGACACCGTGATTCTTCCATCGCCGTTCGGCTCGGAAGAATCGGGTGTCGGCTGTCGAAAGCTATCGAAAAAGGGATAACATCCCTTTTTCTCGACTTCCGCAAAAAAACTTCAACTGAATCATTAAGGGGAAGTTTCTTGCCTTTTGCAAAAGAAATTCAACGAAACAATTAAGGGGAAGTTTTCTTTGCTACTTTCTTTTTCAAAAGAAAGTAGTTATCTCTGAACTCTGCCGGAGGCGTTGCCTGCCGCCAGGTTTTCTACCTCTGCTACGCTGACCAGGTTGAAGTCCTGCTCGATGCTGTGCTTCAGGCAGGATGCGGCAACGGCGAAGTTGATGGTCTTCTGCTCGTCGTAGCCGGAAAGGATGGAGTAGATCAGACCGCCGCCGAAGGAGTCACCGCCGCCTACGCGGTCAACGATGTGTACCAGATACTTGGGGCTGAAGTAAGCCTTGCCGTCGCAGTAGAGCATTGCGCCCCACTCGTTATCGGAAGCGGAGATGCTGGAGCGGAGGGTGATGGCAACCTTCTCAAAGCCGAAGCGCTCGGTCAGCTTCTGTGCAACGCTGATATAGCCTGCATCGTTTACCTTACCTGCGTTCAGGTCGGTGTTTTCTGCTTCGATGCCGAATACGTCCTTGGCATCCTCCTCGTTGGCGATGCAAACGTCCACGTAGGGCATCAGCTCACTCATAACCTTCTGCGCCTCAGCGGTGGACCACAGCTTTTTGCGGTAGTTCAGGTCACAGCTGATCTTCACGCCCCTTTTCTTTGCCGCCTTGCAGGCCTCCAGGCAAGCCGCGGGCATATCACCGCCCAGAGCGGGGGTAATGCCGGTGAAGTGGAACCAATCCACTCCCTTGAAGATCTCTTCCCAATTGAATTCATCCTTCTTAGCCAGTGCGATGGCGGAATTGGCTCTGTCGTAGATGACCTTGGAGGCACGCTGAGAAGCGCCCTTTTCCACAAAGTAGATGCCCAGTCTGTCGCCGCCGCGTACCATCATAGAGGTATCAACGCCGTATCTGCGGAGCATATTCACGGCGCACTGACCGATCTCGTGAGCGGGAACCTTGGAAACGAATGCGGCATCAAAGCCGTAGTTTGCCAAAGAAACGGCAACGTTTGCCTCGCCGCCTGCGTAGCTTGCCTCAAAGCCGTCTGCCTGAACGAAGCGGCGGTAGCCCTCCGGATTCAGACGCATCATAATTTCACCGAACGTAACGATCTTTTTCATGGTTCTTCTCCTTCTATTTATGCATTTGCATTTTTAATAAATTCTTGTGCCAAAGCGGTGATCTTATCGAATTCACCTGCGGCGATCCAGTCCTTGTTCACCAGATTTCCGCCAACGCCTGCGCCTACGGCACCTGCCTTGATAAAATCGCCCACGTTCTTTTCATTGACGCCGCCCACTGCCAGAAGGGGGATCTGGTTGAGGGGTCCGCGAACTGCCTTCACGTACGCCGCGCCCAGGCTGGTAGCGGGGAAGATCTTGACGAAGTCCGCGCCTGCACGGTAAGCGGTGAGGATCTCGGTGGGGGTCATGGCACCGGGCATGGAAACCAGTCCCAGCTCCGCGGTTTTTGCAATGACCTGGGGATTCATATCGGGGGATACGATGAACTTTGCTCCTGCCTGATACGCTGCCTCCAGCATCTCAAGGGTGGTAACGGTACCTGCGCCCATCACGACCTTGCCCTGCAATTTCTCATTGATGAGGCGGATGGTATCCACGGTCTTTTGCTGATTTTCCACACTGGACTGATCGAAGGTGACCTCCATCAGCTCGATCCCGCCTGCGCAAAGGGCTTCTGCAAGCTTCAGGCAATCTTCACCGTACACACCGCGTACGATGACTACGATCTTTTTATCCAGAACTCTTTGAATGATCTCTTTTTTCATAGTGTTTCCTTCTTTTCTTATGGATTCAATTTATCATATCAAAAAAAATCGGGAATGTAAAGAAAAAAACGGAGATTTTTCAAAAAACTCCATCGCTTGCCGATTTTTGGGGAATTGTGTGTAAATCCTTGATTTTTATCTTGTCGTGGGTTAATATAAGGTAAAGTTCACTGAATAAGGATTTCCCTCTGTTGGGCAGTTCTGTATCAAAAAAGAAGGAGAACTTACCTATGAAGATCAGAATTTTGTCTGCGCTTTTGGCGCTGTGGATGCTACTTGCCTGCTCCTGCGCTTCCGCCCTTCCTGCCGAAACGGAGACTGAAGCGACGCAGACCACGGAGCAAGCTCAGACGGGAGAACAGATCCTTCCCGATCCCGAGGGTGCCGTGGCAGAGGTTCCCGTGGAGGGGCTGGGGCTGAACGGCTGGGCGCTTCAGGATTTTACCATCGTTTACAGCGAAAAGCAGCCGGATTATACGGCACGCGCCGCTCTGTGGCTTCGCGATGCCATTCGGGAGAAAACGGGGGTGGAGCTGAAGCTTGTCACCACCGAAAAGCAGACATCTCCCGCAGAGCACGAGATCGTGGTGGGGGAGACCGACCGTGATATTTCCAAGGCGCTGGATGCCAATGCCGAGGGCTTTACCTGCTCCTATCTTGCCCGTCGTGGGCACGTGGCGATGGAGGGGAATTCCTTTGCCGTTGCCGCCGCCGCGGTTCGCTTTGCCGAGGATTATCTGAGCGGGGCAAGTGTCCCTGCGCAGATTACCACCGCTCAGCCCGTGACCGCCGCACCGAAGAATTTCATTCTTCTCATCGGAGACGGAATGGGGCAGAATCAGACCAAGCTTTTCGAGGCGTTCAAGGATAAAAAGCTTGTGGACTATACCGACGGTGAAAAAAGCTTCTACGGTCACCTTTTCCCCAACAAGGGACTTGCCCGTACCGATAATATCAAAGGCACTACCACCGACAGTGCCGCCGCCGCCACGGCGCTTGCCACCGGCTATAAGACCACCAACGGAAGGATCGGCAGAAGCGAGGAGGATACGGATCTTCTCTCCATTACCGAGCTTGCCGCCTCCTGCGGTATGGCGACTGCGGTGATGAGCACCGAGGGCTCCGCCGG
The DNA here is from genome assembly GCA_045544655.1 of Eubacteriales bacterium. Lineage (GTDB taxonomy): Bacteria > Bacillota > Clostridia > Oscillospirales > SIG627 > RGIG5579. The sequence continues at coordinate 891 of JAZPZL010000142.1, read as the reverse complement.
TGCCACGCCCTCCGGCTTTTCCGCTCACGCCACGGACCGTGGAGATACGGAGGATATTCTGGCTTCTCAGAAAAGCATTCAGGCAAAGTACGGTACGATCGTTTCCTGCGACTATAACGTATACACCAAGGCTGAACTGGAAGCACTGGAAAGCGCGGTGACGAAAAATCTGGATGCCCTTTTTGCCGATCCCGACGGCTCCTTTATGATGTACGAGGAGGCCTATATCGACAAGCACTGCCACAACAACGATATGACCATGGCGTTTAAGGCACTGGCACGCTTCAATCAGACCATCGGTCTGGTAATGGAGCAGGCATTTTACCATCCCGATACCGTGGTACTGATCACTGCCGATCACGAAACGGGAGGCTTGGTTTATCGGGGACAGGGCAAATTCAACTACTCCTCCGAATCCCACACCGACGTCAAGGTACCCGTATTTGCCTTCGGTCAAGGAACTGAAATTTTCCACGATAAGACGATTGAAAACGTACAGATCCCCAAGACCCTTGCCAAGATGTTCGGAGGGACCCTGGCTTCCGAAACGGATACCCAATATCCCCCTCTGCTTTGAAAATTCGGCTGCGACTTCGTCAAGGTTTGATAAATCGCTCAGTTATTTACTGTAGTAAACGCCTTCGCGATTTTCTTCCTTTCCTTGTCTCGCTCAAATTTTCTTCGCAGGTTTGCTTTGAAAATTTGGCTGCGACCTACTTTCTTTCGAGAAAGCGGAAGGCAAGAAAACGATATGTTATATCGTTTTCGATGACTTTCGTCAGCCGACATCCGATTCTTTCGAGCCGAATGGTGATGAAAGAATCCCGGTGTCAATGGGTTTTGTAGGCAAAGAAAGCTTTCCACCCCAAAAAAGGAAAATGCTTTATCTTC
>JAZPZL010000141.1:0-10622 GCA_045544655.1 Eubacteriales bacterium | reverse complement strand
GAGTATCGTTGGTATTCACGTATTTATGGTAAGATTCGTTGGGATCCTCCGGCTTGGGAAGCACGGTCCTTCCGCTGAAGGCAAGGACGTTTCCGTTTACGTCGATAATGGGAAACATCACTCTTTGGCGGAACAGATCGTAATAGGTTCCCCTTTTTCCCAAACGGCAAAGGAACAGACTGCTCAATTCCTCGTCACCGTAGCCAAATCCCTTCAGATGCTTGTAAAGGGCATCCCATTCCGTTCCCGCATAGCCCAAGCCGAAACGCTTGATGATGGGAATACTCAGTCCGCGATTGACCAGATAATCCAGACCCACCTTTCCCGCAGGAGTAAAAAGATTTTTGTGCCAGAAGCGGGCAGCCTCCGCATTGATGCCGCACAGTCTTTTCTTATTGATCCGCTTTTCCATAGGAGCGTTTTGCGGCATTTCAAGCCCCGCGCGATTTGCAAGGTATTCCACCGCGGAAACGTAATCCAGATTCTCCATGGTACGCACGAAGGTGATCACGTCACCTCCCGCGCCGCAGCCGTAGCAATAATAATGACTGGGGTTGGAATAAAGGGTAAAGGAAGGAGTCTTTTCGTGGTGGAAGGGACAGCAGCAAACCATATTGCTTCCCGCCCGTTTCAGGGGGGCATACTGTGAAACGATCTCTTCCAGGGGATTTCGCAGGATCACTTCCTGAATAAAGCTTTCGGGAATCAAAAAAACACCTCCTTATTTTTTTGCCTCTACTTCTATATACGACCAAAAAACAAAAAACACTTTTTTTCTTTTCAAAAAATCCAGAAAAAAAGTGCTTTTCTCCAAAAAATGCAAAAACGGTTTTTCCCCAAAAAAAGTTTTCCACAGGGAAAAAGGGAAAATTTGGGCGAAAAAAGCCCCAAAAATCAAGGTTTTCCCAAAAACCCACAGAGTTTTCCACAGTCTTGGGGAAAACTACCTGTGGAAAACTCCTTTGCAAAAATCAGCTTTTTACAGCAAAAAAAGGATTCTCCGGGGCAAGAATTTCCTTGCCGTCCAGATAAAACAGAGGGCTTCCCTCCTCGGGACGGAACACCAATCGGTGGCTTCTCAAAGCCTGATACGAAAAAACCTCGTCCCGCACCGTTCCGTATTTGGTATCCCCCACCAAGGGATGTCCCAGATGGGCAAGGGTAGCGCGGATCTGATGGGTCCTGCCCGTATGCAAGCGGATCTCCACGAGACTTCGATCCCGCACCGCATCGTAAACGCAAAGCTTGCAGTCGGTAACGGCGGTCAGATACCCTTCCCGCGGCACCTCGGACACACTCACCCGATTTTTCTCCCCATCCTTTTTCAGAAACAGACGGATCCCCTCGCGGGTGGGAGCCTTGCCGTGGCACAGCGCAAGATAGCCCTTTTCCACACGGCGTTCGCGGATCATTTCGTTGAGCTGACGAAGTGCCACCGCATTTTTTGCCGCGATCACAAGTCCCGAGGTGTTGCGGTCAATGCGGTTGCAAAGCGCGGGAGCAAAAGAATTTTCTTCCTTGGGACGGTATTCGCCCTTTTGCACCAGATACGCTTTGATATGATCAATGAGCGTACCCGTCTCCTGAGTATCGTCCGCGTGGCAGGAAAGACCCACGGGCTTATCGCAGATCAAAAGATTTTCATCCTCGTACACCACGGAGAGTGAAGGCACCAGAGTGAGAAAGCGCTCCTCCCGCTCCCCGAAAAAGTCGGGAGCGAGAAACATCTGTACCGAGTCCCCCTCCCTCAGAAGCTGTCCCGCCTCACAGCGCTTCCGATTCACCTTGATCTTCTTGGTGCGGACAGCTTTATAAAGGAGGGATTTTGGCAGGCCCACGGTTGCCTTCAGCACGAATTTATCCAGTCTTTGGTCCGCATCGTTGGGACCGATGACAAATTCCTTCATTGCTTCAGTCCCGATAAGCGGTCACTGCGTTGATGGTGAGACCCTTGCCGGAGAAATTGATCTCGTATTCGGTGAGAATATTCTCCTTTGCCCAGGGAGAATTGTGAAGGTCCCGACAAATATCCTCACAGCGCCAGCCGCATTGGTCGTAGCTTTCCAGAGAGGACTCAAACAGCAATACGTTGTCCGTCTTTTGGCGAATATAGCCGCCCTCCTTCAGGATCTCGCGGTACACGGCGAGAAATCCGGGAGCGGTCAGTCTGCGCTTTGCGTGACGGCTCTTAGGCCAGGGATCGGAAAAGTTCAGATAAATGCGGTCGATCTCACCCTTGTCAAAATACTCGGCAAGCTTTGCCGCATCCGCATTGAGAAACAGCACGTTACCAAGTCCCTCCCGCGCCAGCTTTTCCACCGCCAGAAGCATAGCCTCGCGGCAGTATTCCACCGCAACGTACAAAACCTCGGGGTTGCGGCGGGCAAGCTCCAGAATGAAAGCACCCTTGCCACATCCGATCTCCAGATGCAAAGGCTTCTCTTCATTTCCTTCCCCGAAAAGGAAGCGGTAATGTCCCTTGTGGCTTTCGGGATCGGTGATCAAAAGCTGAGAGCACGCCGCCAGACGCTCGTCGGTATGCTTCTTTTTTCTCATTCTCATAGAATCTTCCTCGTTTTCTCGATTTCTTTCCTTATCTTATCATTTTTTCCCTTCAAAAGCAACCTTTCGCTTCAATTTCCGCCAAATTTGCTTTTCATTTCAAGGCGCGGGGAAAAAGTCGCAAGGCATTTTGATACAGAATATTTTTCCGATCCTCCTTCGTCAGATCCGCAAATACAACTCTCCCGAATTGGAAGGGCAAAGAGTAGGTATCGGTGCCGAACAAAATTCGCTCAGAGCCTACCTGCTCCACCGCATACTCCAAAATGCGATTGGAAGAAATATTTCTGCCCGACGTATCCGTATAAATATTTCCCGCCCTCGAGCGAAGGATGGCATTGATATGCGCCATAGACCCGAGATGAGCGATAATCAGCTTCATATTCGGATACTTGTCCGCCAAAGGCGAAATTTCTTCCGTATGCTGAGGATGCATCAACACCGCTACACCCAAGCTATGGGCAAAGGAGAAGATCTCATCCCCGTGCTCCAAAATATCGTAGCCGTGGTAGGAGGGATGAATTTTCACCCCCAAGGTCTTGGGACTCATCAGCATTTTTTCGGCTTGCTCAAAAGTTTCCTTATATCTCGGATCAACCACCACCCACTGGCGAAAGCGATCCGAAGCTTGAACCAAATGATGCGTAAAAAGATTCTCCGCGCAAATACACGCCTTCTGCTCAGAACACCTTACGCCATCGGGAAAAACCTTCTCCCCCACGTAGACGGAAGCAAAGGAAGATATCCCCACCTGTTCGATCCCGAAGCGGCCGTATTCCTTTTCCAAATCGGAAATCTCACGGCGGTGCAAATCCCCCGAGGGAATTTCAAACGGCACTCCGTGATTGAAGTGAGAATGTATATCAATGGCTCGATCGACGAAATCCTGCATCGCAAAAGCTTCTTTCATACACAATCCTCCCAAGCTTTTTTTCACAGTATATCATACTCTTCCCCTCTTTTTCAACCGTCCGATAAAAAAACGGAAGCTCACACCGAAGAAAGTTTCCTCTTGACAAATCAAAGTTTTGTGCTATAATCAAATTGAAAGTCAAAGAAAGTCAAAGTCAAAAAGGAGTATCTGCCATGTTGCTATCTCAGAGAATTGCGGAAATGCTGGAGGAAATGCTGGAGGAATCGGGAGGAGAGCTTTCCATCGTTCGCAATGAATTGGCGAGCCGTCTCGGCTGTGTTCCCAGCCAGATCAATTACGTCATCACCTCCCGCTTCACCCCCGAGAGAGGCTACGTGGTGGAAAGCCGCAGAGGCGGCGGCGGTTACGTTCGCATTCGCAAGGTGATGATGCACCGAAACGAATTTCTGATGCATTTTTATCAGTCCATCGGAAATCAGATCAATTTGGAAACCGCATCCTTTTACCTTTCCGCACTGGGGGAAAAAGGCTTTCTCACCCCCCGCGAAGGCAGACTGATCGCCTCTACCCTTTCCGATTCCGCCCTGGCAAAGGTGGCGCGGGAGGAGCGTGGCATTCTGCGTGCGGATCTTATAAAAACCGTTATTTTGCAAATACTGACCGATTTGGAGGGATCATATGAATCAGAATCTTTGTGACCGTTGCGGCAAGCAAGTCGCCACCATCAATTATCACGAAAACAAAAACGGCGCCGTCCGCGAGCTTCATCTTTGCGCCGCCTGCGCGGCAAAAATGGGGATCGGGATCTTTCAGGAGGATCTGCTGGGTCACCTTTCCTCCTTCTCCCTCTTTTCCCCCACCGCTCAAAGCGCAAAGAAATCCCCCGCCTGTCCCCTTTGCGGCACCACCCTGGCGCAGATTCAAAAGAAGGGAAAGTTCGGCTGTAGCGGCTGTTACGACGCCTTCGGGGATCGGCTGGATCTCTCCCCCTACGTAGGGAAGGGCTATCAGGGAGAAACGACCGAAGAAGTAAAAGCTCCCGAAAAGCAAAAAGCATCCGCCGAGGATGAGATCGCTTCCCTCAAGGCAGCTCTTCAAAAGGCAGTTGCCGCCGAGAATTACGAAAAAGCCGCAGAATTGCGTGATGAGATCCGGGCAAAGGAGGGAAAATAATGTACTGGTATGAAAAGGAAGGGCAGATCTTCTCCCCCGTCATTTCCACTCGGGTACGCTTTGCCCGCAACCTGAACGAGACCCCCTTTCCCCATCGGATGGATCCGGAAGCGCGGGTGAGCCTTTGGAACAGGATCTGCGAAGCCCTTGCTCCTTACGGAGGAAAAGCCGTTTCCTTCGATCGGCTCAATTCTCTGGAAAAGACCGCCTACGTGGAAACCCGTCTGGCAAGTCCCGCTCTGACGAAAGCAGGTGCGGGCGCAGGTCTGATCCTCTCTGCCGAGGGAGACGTATCCGTTATGGTAAACGAGGAGGACCACCTGCGCATCCAGGCGATCTATCCCGGCAAGGCCGTCGACGAGGCGTTCGGAGCGGCAACGCGCTGGTGTGAGCGGGCGGAAAAGGAATTGCCCATCGCCTACCGCAAGGGACTGGGCTATCTCACCTCCTGCCCCACCAATCTGGGCGCAGGCTGTCGCATTTCCGTAATGATCCACCTCCCCGCCCTCCACGGCGCAGGAGCGATGGACAAGCTGACGGAAAACCTCAACAATGCAGGCTTCACCGTCCGCGGGATCTTCGGCGAAGGCAGTCGTGAGGCGGAGGGGATCTATCAGATCTCCAACCAGCTCAGCCGCGAAAAATCCCCCGATGAGATCCGCGATTCCTTTCTCCGTATGCTTGCCGATCTGGAGGAACGGGAGCGGAACGCCGCAAGTCTCATTTTCAACAAATACAAAGACGATCTGGAGGACAAGATCTGCCGTGCCATCGGCACCGTAAAATTTGCCCGCAAAATGTCCTACGGAGAATTTTCCTCCCTGTACGCGCTGATCCGCTTCGGTAAGGCACTGGGACTGGAGGAGGCGAGAAATCTTCCTCTCACCGATCGGCTCCTCATCGAGCTGATGCCCGCACCCATGATCCTGGGAGACGGGGAAAACCGTGACGAAGCCACCCGCGACCTTGCCCGTGCAAAAACACTGCGGAGACTTACCAACTGACCCTTGAAAGGAGAAACCTATGAAACAAAATTTTTCTGACGATGCACGCCGCTGCCTGGCAAATGCAGGGGAAGCCGCGAGCAATCTGGGACAAGATTACATCGGAAGTGAGCATCTGCTCCTGGGTCTGCTTTTGACCGAGGACTCCCCCGCCCAGCTTCTTCTGGAGGAGGCCGGCGTAGAATACGATCCCTTCGTGGAAAAGCTTTCCCAAATCACCGAAACGGGCGAGCCTCTGAAGGTTACCACCACCCAGCTCACCCCCCGTGCGGGACGCATTCTGCAGACGGCTGCGCTGGAGGGCGCACGCCACGGAAAGGAAACGGGTACGGAGCATATTCTCCTTGCCATCCTTTCCGAGGAGGATTGCCTTGCCGTTCGCATTCTCCGCCTTTTGGAGGCAGATCCCGCCGCACTGTATAAATCCTGCCGCGAATTCATTCGGGAAAGCGATGCGTTTGATGAAGGAGCTGAGTCCCGGGAAGAAAAGACCGCTCACGGAAAAATGAAGCATCTTGAAAAATACGGTCTGGATCTGACCGAAGAAGCCCGCAAGGGGAATCTGGATCCCATCATCGGAAGAAGCACCGAGCTGGAGCGGGTCATTCAGATCCTCTCCCGCCGCACCAAAAACAATCCTTGCCTCATCGGTGAGCCGGGCGTGGGCAAAACCGCCATTGCCGAGGGTCTTGCCCAAAAGATCGCCCAAGGAGACGTACCCGAAAACCTTTTGAAAAAGCGGGTGGTCACCCTGGACCTTGCCGCTATGGTGGCAGGCTCCAAATATCGGGGCGAATTCGAGGAGCGGATCAAAAACGTCATTGACGAGGTAGTGGAAAACGGCTCCGTCATCCTCTTTATCGACGAGCTTCACACCATCGTGGGCGCAGGTGCCTCCGAGGGCAGTATGGACGCCTCCAATATTTTAAAGCCCCATCTTGCCCGCGGAAAGCTCCAGCTCATCGGCGCTACCACCCTTGCGGAATTCCGCACCATTGAAAAGGACGCGGCGTTGGAGCGCAGATTCCAGGCGGTGCAGGTAGGTGAGCCTACCGAGGAGGAGGCGATCCTCATTCTCCGCGGGCTTCGCGGAAAATACGAGGCGCATCACAAGCTTGCCATTCCCGACGAAGCCATTGAAAGCGCCGTTCGCCTTTCCGCACGCTATATCGCCGACCGTTTCCTGCCCGATAAGGCCATCGACCTGATCGACGAAGCCGCTTCCCGCCGCCGCATTGCCACCCTTTCCGCTTCCCCTGCGGAAAAGAGCATTCAGGAGGAAATTTCCGCACTGGAGGCACAAAAGAAGGAAGCGGTTGCCAAGGAAGAATACGAAAAGGCGGGAGAGCTTCTCTCCGCCATCAAAGAGAAAAACGCCCTTTTGAAAAATCAAAAGGACAAAAAGCTTTCCGCAAAGGATGCCATCACCGCAGAGGATATTGCCGCCGTGGTGACCCAATGGACGGGGATCCCCGTCAGCCGCCTTTTGGAGGAGGAGGCAGCCCGCCTTTGCAAGATGGAAGAGGTTCTGGAGGAGCGTGTCAAGGGGCAGAAGGCCGCCGTGGAAGCGGTGAGCCGCGCCATTCGCCGCAGTCGCACGGGCCTGAAGGATCCCAAGCGTCCCGTAGGCTCCTTCCTCTTTACCGGTCCCACCGGTGTAGGTAAGACCGAGCTGTGCCGCGCCCTTGCTCAGGTCCTTTTCGGAGACGAAAACAAAATGATCCGCGTGGATATGTCGGAGCTGATGGAGAAGCACTCCGTTTCCAAGCTCATCGGCTCTCCTCCCGGCTACGTTGGCTTTGACGACGGAGGACAGCTGACGGAAAAGGTGCGCCGCAGTCCCTACACCGTGGTTCTTTTCGACGAAATTGAAAAAGCGCATCCCGACGTATTTAATCTCCTTCTGCAGGTTCTGGAGGACGGTCACCTCACCGATTCCCACGGCAGACGGGTGGATTTCAAAAATACAGTCATCATTATGACCTCCAACTGCGGCGCTTCTCAGCTTGCGGTAAGAAAGGCAATGGGCTTTGCCACCGCCGCTCCCGATGCCGCTCAGCAAAGCGACGATGAGGAAAAGATCCACCGCGCTCTGAAGGAGACCTTCCGTCCCGAATTTCTCAACCGTCTCGACGAGATCATCGTCTTCCACCGTCTGGGTGAAGAGGAGATCCAAAGCATCTGTGAAAAGATGCTTGCCGAGGTTGCCTCCCGCCTGAAGGACGCCTCCGGCATCACCCTCACCTTCTCAAAGGAAGTGGTAGAAAAGCTTGCCCGGGAAGGCTTCGATCCCGTCTACGGTGCCCGCCCCTTGCGCCGCGCCATTCAAAAGCGGGTGGAGGATTCCCTCTCCACTCAGCTCCTGGAAGGACGTTTTTCCGCAGGCGATACCCTCCACGCCACCCTCTCGGAGGATACCATCACCTACGAAAAGGTAAAGTAAGCTTGGCGCAGTTCCGGTTCTTTCTTTGAAAAGAAAGAAACTTCCCTCAGAGGAAAAAACACACAAAAAAAGTGACCCGAACATTCGGGTCACTTTTGTTTTGCTTCGAAAATCACGAAGCATCTTTCAGAAATAAGCTTTTTCGGTTCCTTTTTTTCAAAAAAGGAACAAAGTCGCAGCCAAATTTACAAAGCAGATCATTAGAATTGGAAGTAAATAAAAGGATTACTTCCCGTATATGCAAGTCCCAACGTAATTCCGAGAGCAACCAGCAAAGCGGTAAGTCCCCAAACGGTATCCAGCTTTACCAAGGGATAAAAGCCTTCCGATTTTTCTTTGTTTTTGGCGGAACGGATCATTGCAAGTGCGGTACATACAATCACCGCAACAATACCAAACACCGTCCAGGAGCTGATATAGAAAATACCATCCTGAAAACCAAAAATACCCTTAATTACCGCAAAAGCATTTGAGAAGGTAGGTGCCTTGAAAAAGATCCAACAGAAGCATACGAAGGCGTAAGTGAAAGCAATCGACACGATATTCCCGAGAAGGGTTCCCCGATAATTCTTATCATGCCCGGATACCTTCATCCAAAGCTTGTGCACGCAAAGCGCAACGCCGTGCAAAGCGCCCCAGACCACAAACGTCCACGCGGCACCGTGCCACAATCCGCCGAGTAACATTGTGAGAAGCAGGTTCCAATAGGTTCTCACCTTTCCACGACGGTTACCACCCAAGGAAAAATACAGATATTCCATCAGCCAAGAGGAGAGGCTGATATGCCAACGCTTCCAAAATTCCGTAACATTTTTAGAAATGTACGGCATATTGAAATTTCGCGGCAAATCAAAGCCCAATGCCTTTGCACTGCCGATCGCCATATCAGAATAACCGGAAAAGTCGCAATAGATCTGAATGGAATATGCGATCACAGCAAACAAGATAGAAATGGAGTGATAATTTTCAGGGAATTGAAACACTGCATCCACACTGCCGGAAATACGATCAGCAATCACGATTTTCTTGAACAAGCCAAATACGAAATATTGCAATCCCGCCTCAAGATTTTTTAAACCGATATTTCGGTCTTCATCCAACTGAGGAAGAAATACCCCCGCCTTCACGATGGGACCGGACAGAATCTGAGGGAAAAAAGCAATGTACAAGGCAAGCTTCAAAAAGCTTTTCTCCGGCTCGATCTTTCCCCGATAAACGTCGATCGTATAGCTCAAAGACTGAAACGTATAAAAGGAAATCCCGAGAGGAAGGAGAATCTTCAAAGAACCGATATGCTCTATAGAAAACAGAGTCACAAAAGAATCTACGAAGAAATTAAAATACTTGAAAAAGCCTAAAACGACCAAGGGGACGACTACGCCAACCACGAGAAAAATTTTCTTTTTGGTTTTATAATTCAACAACGCACAGAAATATGCGGTGGCCGTCATACCAAGCACCAAAAAAGCAAAACGCCAATCCCAATATCCGTAAAAAATATAACTGGCGATCAACAAAATCCAGTGTCTTACCGTTGCAAGCTTATCCCCGAGAAAACGTTTGACCTTCTTGGAATTGGTCAGGGATAAAACACTTGCCAGCAATACAAAAAACACAGCGAAAGCAATACTGTTAAATACCATTATTCATTTTCCTCCGCCATTTTTTCAAAATGATTATACAGTTCATCGGCAATCAGACCGTGACCCACTTCATTCAAATGCCCGGAACCGAATTTTGTATTTGAAAATCCATAAGGTAATTCGTAGGTGCGATTAAAATGATCTACGAAACGATCCGTGGCATCAACGAACGAAACGCCGTTTTCTTCACAGCATTCACGAAAGATTTCAGTCAAGCGAGAATCATCTTTGCGAACTCCTTGTCCGTTTTCTACCGCCACAGAGGAATGATATAAAATTGAAAGAGTAAACCCTTTTTCCTTGGCAATACGACCTAGCTTTTGGATCACCCGTTCCATTCCCTCTTCGTAGAGCTCATAATCCGTTTCGGGTGTGACAGCAGTCCCCGCTCCACCGGCTGTTTTTCTTGACTCCTGATACTGCCTGAAAAGCAGTCTGGCATAGGGGATTTTTTGAACCAAGGTATACAGCGTCCCGCGCTCTCCCAGCTCCGAATGATATTCTCCCGCGAGCATTTTCTCCAACTCTTCGGGGGTATAATTCAACTTAAAGGTTTCAATCACTACGTGGTCGGTATCGGGAAATTTTTCTGCAAAATACTCAAAATTGCTCACGCTGATGTTGAAAAAATGCCCCGACATTCCAAAATTCACACAGGAATAATCGTTTTTCTCGTCGGAATCACTTTGAAACCGCTTCTGAAGCTGAGATGAATAATTCTTTTTCTGAGGAACTTGGAGGGCTTCCGTATGAGAACTGCCGATCAAAGCGACCGTCTGCCTCGACGGATCAAAATCTTCCGCATTATTATATCCCAGATCATTGGTACGACCGTAACCGACCCCTTCTACCATATCCACCCAAAATACGTTCGGTTCAAATCTGTTGTTGGTATATTTATCCGGTTGCCCCTTGGCAATCGG
>JAZPZL010000140.1:0-2663 GCA_045544655.1 Eubacteriales bacterium | reverse complement strand
GGAGAGTATTCCAATTATACGATGGTTATGACGTCGCTGACGGAAGTGTTGAAGTTGGTATTTACTTCTGTGACCTCGGTTGTGGGGCATTTTTATGTGGAGTCGAATAAAGACACCGCAAAAAAATACAACGAAGTATTCCATCTTTTGAATTCTATGCTGGGCATCGTCTTCTTCTTGGGCTATTATGCAATTATCGATAATCTGATCGCGATGCTGTTTTCTGCAGATTTGATGGTGGCAAAATCAATTACTCTGGTGATTACACTGAATGGGTTTGTGCAGTTTATGCGTCAAAGCACCTTGATGTTCAGAGATGCTACCGGTACCTTCTATAACGATAGATGGAAGCCTTTGATCGAAGGATTTGTGAATATCGTGTTGTCGGTCTTGCTGGTGAAGCAGATTGGTGTGATCGGTGTGATCGCATCCACCATTATCACAAACCTGTTGGTATGTCATATTATTGAGCCGTATGTGCTTTATAGAAATGCATTTAATTCCAGTCCTCGGAAGTTTTATTTCCGAAATTACGGGATGATCGCGGTGTTTTCCGGGGCGTTGGTATTGCTTGATTATTGTATGAGAACGTTGGCCAATCCTTGGGCGGAGCTTTTTGTAAACGGATTCATATCGGTGGGGATTTCGTTGTTGATTTGCGTAGCCGTGATGCTGACCAACGTTAATCTCAGCAAAAGAATGATAGGATATATAAAAAGGAGATTAAAGAAATGAATTCTTTGATCAGTGTGATCGTACCGGTATATAAAGTGGAGAAATATATCCACAGATGTATCGACAGTATTTTAAATCAGACTTATTCAAATCTGGAGATCATTTTGGTGGACGATGGCTCGCCGGACCGATGCCCGGAGATTTGCGGTGAATATGCAGAGCGGGATAAGAGAATCAGAGTAATTCACAAAAAGAACGAAGGACTTGGCTTTGCCAGAAACTCCGGAATGGATCGTTGCACCGGCGGTTTTATTATGTTTGTTGATTCCGATGACTATATCAGCGAGGACGCCGTGCAGGTCTTATACGAGCGGATGATTTCCGACGGCAGTGATATCGCCATTGGAAAACATACGGACGTATACGAAGACGGCAGCACGAACGGCGGCTTTTGCGCTTTTATGAAGGACGCGGTGCTGACGAAAGAGGACATTTTTTCGGTAGCGGGAAGATACGCCGTTTCCGCATGGGGAAAGCTTTATAGACGGGAAATGCTGGAGGGTGTAAAATATCCGTCCCTTAAGTGCGCTGAGGATCTATGGGTCTTTTCTGAGGTTTTTGATAAGAGCAAGGCTATTTCCATCGTAGATAGAACCGTTTATTATTACGTTCAAAATCCGGGAAGCATTACCCATGAAAAGAGCGAGTTCAGGAAGCGCGACGAGCTGGATGCTACGTTGAAAACCGCAAAATTTCTCTGGCAGAATCGCTTTCAAACCGGTGCCCGCAATTGGTACGGGAGAGGGATTTCAAAAGCAATATTATTTGATAATAAACGGGAAGGGATTAAGCTTTTTAAAGAATATTTCGATCATTCTCAAAGAAGACGGTTATTGAAGGGGCAAAGCATCGCAACGCGTGTAAAATGGCTGTCGTTATATATGCCGATCATTTTTGATGTAGTTCGATATACCAAGCAAGCTTTGGGGAGAGGAAAAAAATGAAGCATTCAAGTGCAATCGATTTCGTCGTGACCTGGGTGGACGACCGCGACCCTGCCTGGCAGAAAAAAAGAGAGGAGCATCTCGGACTGAGTGCCTCTGAGGGCAATAGTGACGTCCGTTACCGGGATTGGGATACCTTGAAATATTGGTTCCGCGGCGTTGAAAAATGCGCGCCGTGGGTAAGAAATATTTATTTTGTTACAGACGGTCAAAAACCCGACTGGCTCAATCTGGATCATCCGAAGCTCAAGTGGGTGCGGCATGGGGATTTTATGCCGTCGGAATATCTTCCCACCTTCAGCTCGGATCCCATCGAATGGAATATGCATCGGATCGATGGATTATCTGAAAACTTCGTATATTTTAACGACGACGTTTTTCTGATCAAAGAAACCTCGCCGGAGGATTTTTTCGTCCGCGGAGAGCCTTGCGATCTTCCGTCCATCGGCGTGCAGTACGCCAACGGCTTATTCTCCCGTATGCTGTTTAATAATAACGATCTGCTGAACCGACACTTTTCGTTCAAGGACAGCGTGAAAGCGTTCCCCGGAAAGTGGATCAGAAAGCAACCGCTCAGCGGATTGCTGAAACTGCTTTTATACGGTCGGGAAAGGCTTTATCCCGGCAGCAACAGCCATCACATCCAGACTTCCTATAAAAAAAGCACCTTCCAAACGCTTTGGGAGCAGGAATATGACGTGATCCATCAGACCTGTATCAATAAATTGAGAACCGGAACAGACGTTACGATCTATTCGGTTCGAGACTGGCAGATCCTGACCGGCGGTTTCCAGCCCCATAAACCGATCGGAAAGATGTTTCATACGGCTTCGCTGGATCATAGCGATGAAGCGATCCAATATCTGAAAAAGCAAAAAGGGAAGGTCGTATGCCTCAATGATAGTGAAACGGAAAAGAATTTTGACCTTCATAAGCAGATGATTATAGACGCCTTTGAAAAACTGTTTCCGGAAAAATCAGCGT
>JAZPZL010000139.1:0-12262 GCA_045544655.1 Eubacteriales bacterium | reverse complement strand
CACTTCGTGCAAAAATGGCTGAGCAAGGCATTGATATCGTAGTTGGTTATTCCAATCTTTTGGAGATCGCCATCGTACGCTATTACTGCGGATTTGCTCCCGTAAACGAAAACTCTGCAATCGTAATCCCCGCGGAAGGTGAGGTGATTGTTTGCAGCGGTCAGGCATCCTACGACTACTGTCAGGTAGAAAACAAGCTTCCCAACAGCCGTATTGCCATTCTCCCCGAGATCGGTGAGGTAAGCGGTTTTGAATACGATACCGAGGGTCAGCTTGATTTTGAAGAGCTGTTCAAGCAGGTAAAGTCTGAGCATCCCGGTGCAAAGAGAGTCGGATTCATCGGAAGACTGATCTTCCCCGCAATTATTATGAACAAGCTGAAGAAGGTATTCAGTGATGCCGAGATCGTGGATTGCGACGATATTCACTACGAGCAAAGAATCCGCAAGAGCCCTGCGGAGATCGAGATTCTGAAAACCAACTGGGAAATGACCACTAAGCTTTTTGAAAACGTTGTTCCCAGAATTGAAAAGGGTATGACCGAGCGTTACGTTGAAGGAATGTTTATGTCCGAAATGATGACCCTCGGCGCAGAAAGCTACGTTCAGGCCTTCTCTCCCATGGTGGCAACCGGCCCCAAGAACTCCTTCATCAGCATGTGCAAGAATACCATGCGTCAGCTTCAGGAAAACGAGATCCTCAATCTTGCTGCGGGCGTATGCTACGAAGGCTATAACGGTATTTGCTGCAGCCCCCTGGTGCTTGGCGAAATTCCTCAGAAGATCACCGACGCAGTACTTTGCGCTTACGAAGCTTTGAACGAAGCCAGCGCAAAAATGATCCCCGGCACTCCCTGCGACGTGGTACTGAACGCTTACACCGACTATCTGACCAAGTACGGTTACATTGATTATTGCCCCTACGGAAGCCTTCACAGCACCGGTATGCTGGAGTGTGAAGCACCCGTATTCTCCGTGAACAACAAGCGTGTGATCGAGGAAGGTATGGCAATCTGCATCGACGCTTATTTCAAGGGTATGGAATGGGGCTCCTTCCGCGTGGAGGACTGCTACCTGATCACCGAGAAGGGCGCACAGCGTATGACCACCTACAACGACAAGGCGATCCCCGCAATCTTTAAGAAATAAGGAGAACCGTTATGGAAAAAGGAAAGAGAAACTGGGTCTTTTGTGACGGATATCTTCCCCCTCACGGAGATAACCCCGAATTTGAAGGTCACGAGGCATTGATGCTGACCAACCTCAACGAGGAAAAAGCAAAGATCGAGCTTACCTTCCTCTTTGAGGATAAGGACCCAGAAAAGGGAATTTTCGTAGAGCTGGACGGTATGAGAACTACCTGCATCCGTCTGGATAAGCCCTTGGGTGACCGCGGTCTGATGCTGGGCGAATCCGTTCAGTACACCGTTTGGGTACAGAGCGATCTTCCCATCTGCGCCTGCTTCGGCAGACTTGACGTAAGACAGACCAATATGGCTTATTACAGCGTGGAAGGCTATTCGTTCTAAGCACCATTTCTATCAGAAAGCAGTGTGATTTTATGAATCAAAGAACCTGGAATATCGTTGCAGAGGACTCCCCCGTCATTTGCTTTGCCGCTGAAGAATTCGCCAGGCTGATGGCAAAAATGGATCCTCAGGCAACGGTAAACATTGAAAAAAGCTTTGATCTTTCCGATGAAAAAATTCTTTTCATCGGAAAAGATCTCTGCCCCGGCTTACCCAAGACGGAGGATCCCGTCATTGACGATGCGATCTGCATCGACGTAAAAAAATGCGCGGGTAAGATCTGCGGCGCAAACGACAGAAGCGTTCTCATTGCAGTTTATCGCTTTTTCCGTGAAGCAGGATGCGTTTTCGTTCGTCCCGGCAGAAGCGGTGAAGCCGTACCCGAAAGGGATTCCTCCTCCCTCTCCGTCAAGCTGTGCGAAACTCCTGCATACAGGCATCGCGGACTTTGTCTGGAGGGATCAAACTGCTACGAAAACGTAGTTGATATGATTGATTTTGCGCCGAAGCTTGGGTTTAACGAATTCTTTACCCAGCTCTTCCGTCCCGCGTGGACCTTCAAGCGCTGGTACGAGCATTACAGCAATCCCGAATTTACACCTACCCCCATTTCCAACGAAACCATCGATTCCTTTGTCTGTGATTTCGACCGTGAGATCGCTTTGCGCGGTCTTCAACACCAGCGCATCGGTCACGGTTGGGGGTCAAAGATCCTCGGTATGATCAGCGGTGCCTGGCACGAACTGAACCGCGATGACGAAGTGATTCCCGAAAGAGAAAAGCTCATTGCCACCATCGATGGCAAGAAATGTCTGTTCAAAGGGTCAGGCATTGATACCAATCTTTGCTATTCCGATCCCGAGGTACAGCGTCTGATCGTAGAGGAAGTCACCGAATATGCAAAATCCAATCCCGAGGTTCGCTACGTTCATTTTTGGTTTGCCGATACGGTAAACAATCAGTGTGAATGTGAGCGTTGCGCAACTGCCCGTCCCTCCGATCATTACGTAAAGATTCTAAATATGATTGACCGACGGCTGACTCAAGAGGGGCTGGATACGAAGATCGTATTCCTCATTTATCTGGATCTCTTGTGGGAGCCTGAGAAAGAAGTGATCGAAAACCAGGATCGCTTTGTTCTGCTTTACGCACCCATCCGAAGAAGCTACTCCGTTCCTCTTGCATCCGACAAGGGAAAAACCGAGCCGCCCTTCAAGAGAAACGGCTTCGTTCCCACTCCCGGTGCAGGTGACACCCTTCCCTATCTCCACGCTTGGCAGAAAACGTTCCACGGAGACAGCTTTATTTTCGACTACCACTATATGTGGGATTACTTCAACGATCCCGGATGCTACGAGAGCGTGCAAATTATGGGGCAGGATGCCGAGGATTTCCGTTCCTTGGGGCTTGGCGGTATGATGAGCTGTCAGAATATGCGTGTCTTTATGCCAAACGGCTTTGGAATGAACGTGCTTGGAAACTCCCTTTGGAGCGGTAAGAATCAATTTGAACAGACCGAAGAAGCGTATTTTACGTCTTGCTACGGAAAAGACGGTCTTCGGGTCGCAAAGCTTCTCTCCACCCTTTCCGAGCTGTATGATTCTACGGTTTTACGGGGTGAAACTCCCGTACGCGGAAAGAAAAACGCAGAGAATTACGAAAAGATTCCCCGTATCATCGATGAATTTCTCCCCGTGATCCGCCGGAATCTTTCCGAGACGGACGGTGTTTCCTACCGATCCTGGGAATGCTTGAATTTCTACGTTGAACTTTGCCGAAAGACAGCGCGTGTGCTTTACCTTGCCGCCACGGGCAACAAGGAGCAAATGGATCCCGCCTGGGCGGAAGCAAAAGCCTTTGCTTGCAAAAACGAGTTGAGATTCCAAAAGGAATTTGACGTTTTTGAATTCATCCTGGTATGGGAAAATAAGATCCTGAACCGAATCAAGGAACAGGAAGAAGCCTTTATCGAATAAGGAGAGTAATTATGGGTATTATGACCGTAAACGGCGTTGTGAAAAAAGAGGATCTGGGAATTACCACTCCTCACGAACACGCCCTGATCGACATCAGCATTCAATATTTTGGTGACCGCACGCCCGGCTCCGTCGGCTGGGATGCCAAGGTTGCACCCCAATACTACGACGCTTTGATGGCAAACTGCTACGAGCTTCGCGACAACCTTCTTCTGGACGATCACGACCTTGCCATCAAGGAGATCTCTCTGTTTACAAAAGCGGGAGGTAAGACCTTCGTAGACGTGACCATTGACGGAATCGGAAGAGACGTGAAGTTTTTGAAAAGACTTTCCGCCGAGACCGGTATGAACGTAGTAACCTGTTGCGGCTATTACACGTACGACGCGCACCCCGAAAAGATCAAGAATATGTCCATAGAAGAGATCGCAGACGTTATGGTAAAAGAACTGACCGAGGGCATTGACGGAACCGATATCAAGGCGGGCATCATCGGTGAGATCGGTACCAGCACCGAGATCAATCCTGAGGAGATCCGCGTTTTGAAGGCATCCGCCATCGCCCACAAAAAAACGGGCGCTCCCATTATGGTACATCTGAGTCCCTGGGCGCAGCACGGTCTTTTCGTCATTGATCTGCTTGAAAAAGAAGGCGTAAAGCCTGAAAATATCGCCATCTGTCACACGGATATTCTTCTGGACGTTGAGGATATGAAGAAGATCATGGATCGCGGTGTTTATCTGGAATTTGACAATTTCGGAAAAGAATATCCCATTCCCTGCGCTTACGGAAGATTTCCCACCGATGCAGAAAGAATGGAAGTGTTCTATCAGCTGATCGATGCGGGCTACGTGAACAACATTCTCGTTTCCTGCGATATTTGCCTGAAAAAGCTTCTGGTGACCCACGAGGGTCCCGGTTACGCCCATTTCGTAACCAAGATCGCCGATATGATCCGTGAAAAATACGAAAACGGGGATGAAATTCTGGAAACGGTTCTGGTAAAGAACCCCGCTAAATACCTGGACAATCCTCGCCTTGACGCTTAAGGAGAAGCTACGGTGAAATGGTTTGAAGCCTATTCCTCCAATACTCTGGGCGCCGGAGGAAATCAATTGATTTTCGGTACCGAGGGAAAAGAAATGACCGGCAGGATCTACTACAAGATCTTTGCAGGCGGTACCTACAACTACTCCCTGCTCTTTTCCAATATTATGGACAGCACCTACAAATTCGGTGAAGAAAGCTGTTGCAATAAGATCTGTGATGAATGGGAGCTTTTGGAAGCAAAGGTTGGTATTTGCAAGCAAACCTCTGCGGAAGAGGCAGGCATTGTGAATGAATTAATTACCTTGACTTTTTCCGGAGAAAGCGAAAAGCACGTGATGCCCGGAGAATTCTTTTACAGCGATCCCGTCAAGCTGCGGGCGGATAAGGGCGATTATCTCTGCTTTGAGGTTCGATACAAGGGTGATATGATCCCCTATCACTGGGAATCCATTTTGCCCGTATTCACCCTTCAGGACGGAAAATTTATTCCTGACAAGCGCGTTCCCTTCCCGGGTATGATCGGCTGTGACCGCAAGGTGAAGAAAAAGATCGGGTATCTCGGCGATTCCATCACCCAAGGCGTGGGAACGCCTCCCAACGCTTATACCCATTGGAATGCACTGATCAGCGATGCGATCGGCGAGGAGTATTCCTACTGGAATCTTGGAATCGGGTACGGTAAGGGACAGGATGCCGCCAGCGACGGTGCCTGGCTTTTCAAGGCAAAGCAGATGGATGCGGTCGTCGTGGCATACGGAAGTAACGACGTCGGTCGCGGACGAAGTGTGGAAGGGATGAAAACGGACTTTGATACCATCGTGCAAAAGCTACAGGATGCAGGAATCAAAGTGTTTCTCATCTCCGTTCCTCCCTTTGACTGGCAGGAGGATTACCTGGTTCGGTGGAACGCCATCAACGAATATCTGGTAAAAGAGCTTTCCCAAAAGGCAGACGGCTTTTTCCACGTCGCGCCCCTCTTGGTTGACTATGCGCAGTGGGAAGGAAAAAGCAAGTACGGTAAGCATCCCGATGAAGAAGGCTGCCGCATTTGGGCAGAAGCAATGCTACCCCCTTTCCGCGAATTTCTGAAAACGCTATAAGGCAAAAAGTGGCTGTAAAAAAAGAGATCCTTCGAATCGCCGCAGGCGGCTCCGCAAGGCGGACTCGTTGTCACTACGGTTTTGAGCCTCCCATTCGTTCGTTCAAAACCAAGTGTCTGCCGTCGAAAACCTTCGAAAAAGGGATAACATCCCTTTTTCTCGACTTCCGCATTCTGAGCGAAGCGTAAGCGGAGTCGAAGAATCTCCCTAAAAAGCTTCTAAAAACGAAAAATGCTATAGTTACACAAAATTTGTGCTTCTATAGCATTTCTTTTTTTAATCCTTTATTTTACTGGCTTTTTTGAATTGGACTTTTTTACAGCCCCTTTTTTCGTCAAATTCTTGCAATTCAATTTGCTGTGTGCTATGATTAGATTGAGAAAACTTACAGAGGCGTAACAATGACGAGATTTGATCTTGATTCTCATATCAACGAAACTTACGGCGTTTGTGCCGAACGCTTATTTCAAAAGAATCCCACTACTGCCATCTACCGACATCCCATAGGCAGAAAATGGTTTGCGGTGATAATGGAACTGAATCCTAAAATCCTCGGTCTGGACGGAATCGCCCCCGTCACCGTGGTAAATTTAAAGGTAGATCCCATTCTCGGAGATATTTTACGAACTGAGGAAGGATTTTTTTCCGCGTATCATATGAACAAGGAAAAATGGATCACCGCAGTCATCGGTGAATGCAGCGATGAACAAAAGATTTTCGGTCTTCTGGCGATGAGCCATAGGCTGACAAAAACCAAGAGAGATACAGAGTAGGTAACGAATATGAAAATTATCGACGTATTGAAATCAGACAAGCTCAGTCTTTCCTTTGAAGTATTCCCCCCAAAAACGGAAAGCAATTTCGATAGCGTAAAACACGCAATTGAACAGATCGCAACGCTGCATCCTTCGTTTATGAGTGTCACCTACGGCGCAGGCGGCGGCACCAGCCAATACACCCTTGAGATGGCAAAGAATATCAAATCCCTTCACGGTGTTCCCACGCTGGCGCATTTGACCTGCGTTTCCTCTACCAAAGAAACGGTCAGGGAAAAGATTCGGGCGATTCGCGAAGCGGGAATTGAAAATATTATGGCACTGCGCGGTGATATTCCCGCAGAGCTTTTGAATGCGGACAGAAGCACTTGGGACTATACCCACGCCACCGATCTGATCTACGAGCTGAAATCCGAAAATCCCGATTTTTGTATCGGAGGTGCCTGCTATCCCGAGATCCATCCCGAGAGTCCGAATCAGAAAGAGGACATTAAGTACCTGAAGGAAAAGATCGACGCGGGATGCGAATATCTGACGACTCAGATGTTTTTTGACAACAATCTTCTTTACAATTTTCTTTATAAGATCCGTGAAGCAGGGATCACCGTTCCCATCATCCCCGGCGTAATGCCCATCACCAATGCAAATCAAGTGGCAAGAGCGATCCAGATCTCCGGCTCCTTTATGCCCCAAAGATTCAAGAGCATCGTTGATAAGTTCGGAAGCGACCCTGACGCGATGAAGCAAGCTGGTATTGCCTACGCTACGGACCAGATCATAGACCTTTATGCAAACGGGATCAACGCAGTACACGTTTACTCTATGAATAAGCCCGACGTTGCCGCAAAGATCCAAGCAAATCTTTCCGATATTTTGGGCAAATGATCTCCCCCGTTTTAACCACCCTTTGCAA
The DNA here is from genome assembly GCA_045544655.1 of Eubacteriales bacterium. GTDB lineage: Bacteria > Bacillota > Clostridia > Oscillospirales > SIG627 > RGIG5579. The sequence goes on along the minus strand of JAZPZL010000139.1, from coordinate 4,919 downwards.
TTTACCCCCAATTTCAGTAAACGAAGTGCTTCGCTATGCAGGTGATCGGAGCAAAACCGAAGAGATCCTTGCCTTGCTTCGGGAATGCACCGAGGAATGTGTGGGTGTTTTCTCCAATAAGGTTGCATACCGTATTCTCCCCATCCGGAGAAAAGACGGAAAAATTATCATCGGATCTATGGAAATTCCATCCAAGGGGCTGGCCAAGAATCTGGAAAGCTGCGACGAGGTGATCCTTTTTTGCGCCTGCGCGGGTCTTAAAATTGACCGACTGATCGAAAAATACAAAACCCTTGCTCCCACCAAAGCCTTGCTGTTTCACGCCATCGGGACGGAGCGGGTGGAAGCCCTGTGTGATGCTTTCTGCAAAGCGCTGGAACAGGAAAAATCCCTTCGGCTCACCCCCAGATTCAGTCCCGGCTACGGTGATCTTCCTTTGAATTTTCAAAAGGATATTTTAAATCTTTTGAACGCGGGAAATACCGTTGGTGTCTGCCTGAATGAAAGTCTGCTTCTCTCCCCCTCCAAATCGGTAACCGCGTTTGTTGGAATAAAAAAAGAAAGAACGTGTTAAATATGAATTTCAGAGATTTTTTAAAAAGTAACGTCGTCCTCCTTGACGGCGGAATGGGCACACTTTTGCAGAAAAAGGGTCTTCTCCCGGGCGAATTTCCCGAGCGATGGAATCTTTCTCACCCTGAGGTGATCCAAGAGATCCATACCGCATATCTGGATGCGGGAAGCAACGTGATCTCCACAAACACCTTTGGAGCAAACGGACTGAAATTTAACGATGACGAGCTGGAGCAAATCATTTTTGCCGCCGTTTCAAATGCTCGAAAAGCCATTGAAAATTCCAAAACGGAAAAAGAGTGCTTCGTAGCCTTGGACATCGGTCCTACGGGAAAGCTGCTCAAGCCCTTTGGCGATCTTGATTTTGAGGATGCTGTCAGCCTTTTCAAAAAAAGCATCAGGCTTGGTGTTGCCGCAGGCGTGGATCTTATCTTCATTGAAACGATGAACGACAGCTACGAGACCAAGGCAGCTCTGCTTGCCGCAAAAGAAGAAAGCTCCCTTCCCGTTATGGTTTCCAATGCCTACGGCGAAGATGAAGCACTTATGACCGGAGCCACCCCCGAAGCAATGGTTGCCATGCTGGAGGGCTTGGGAGCAGACGCCATCGGTGCCAACTGCTCTCTCGGTCCGAAACAGCTGAAGGGCGTAGCACAGAGGCTTCTTCGCGCCGCCTCCGTACCGATCCTGCTCAAGCCTAACGCGGGTCTTCCCAAGATTATCAAGGCCGAAACCGTATTTGACGTAAGCGTAACGGAGTTTGCAGACGAGCTGAATCAGATCGTGGACCAGGGCGTTCGCATCGTGGGCGGTTGCTGTGGCACCACCCCCGAATACATATCCCTTCTCAACAAGGCTATCCAAGGTAAAAAGCCTCAGTCATTACCTAAGAATAATCAGACAGTCGTCTCATCTTACCATCATTCGGTAGTATTCGGATCTGATCCCATCCTCATCGGAGAGCGCATCAATCCTACGGGTAAAAAACGCTTTAAGCAAGCACTGGCTGAAAACGATATGGGTTATATTTTGGGAGAAGGAGTCAAGCAAAAGGAAGCAGGCGTTCACGTGCTTGACGTGAATGTCGGTCTTCCGGAGATCAACGAGATTGAAATGCTGACCCGTGCCGTAACGGAGCTCCAGGCGGTTCTGGATCTGCCTTTGCAAATCGATACCGCATCTCCTTCGGCTATGGAGGCGGCGCTTCGCCGTTACAACGGAAAAGCGATGATCAATTCCGTGAACGGAAAAGCTGAGAGTATGGAAAAGGTCTTCCCTCTTGCAAAAAAATACGGCGGGGTCGTCGTATGTCTGACCTTGGATGAAAACGGAATTCCCGATACCGCAGAAGGTAGGATCGCAATTGCGGAAAAAATCCTGGAAAAGGCACAGGAATACGGGATTGCAAAAAAGGATCTGATCTTTGATACCCTGGCTCTGACCGTCAGTGCGGATTCCAAAGCGGCTGTTGAAACCTTGAAGGCCTTGCGCTATATTCGTGAGGTTTTGGGGTGTCATACGTCTTTGGGTGTCTCCAACATCTCCTTCGGACTTCCCGTGCGGGACGCCATCAACGGTACGTTTTTTGCCATGGCTTTGGAAAACGGTCTTTCCGCGGCAATTATGAATCCTTTTTCCGTGGATATGATGAAAACCTATTATGCTTTTCGCGCGCTCCACGGTCTTGATGAAAACTGCGAGGCGTACATTGCTCACGCTAACGCTTTTCAAACGCTGGCTCAGCCCATCTTAAAAACGGAAATTCAGGATTTGGGGGCAAGTGATCTGAAAGGTGCCATTCAAAAAGGCTTTTGCGATCAGGCACGGGAGCTTACGGAAAAGCTTTTAATGAATACGCTTCCTCTTGAGATCGTAAACAACGAGATCATTCCCGCGCTCAACGAGGTGGGCATCGGATTTGAAGAAAAACGCATCTACCTGCCTCAGCTTCTGATGAGTGCGGAAGCGGCAAAGGCTGCCTTTGAAGCTGTAAAGGATACAATGAGAAATCGCAAGGACTGTATAAAGAAAGCCAAATTTGTTCTTGCTACCGTCAAGGGAGACATACACGACATCGGAAAAAACATCGTAAAGCTACTCATGGAAAACTACGGCTATGACGTGATAGACCTCGGCAAGGACGTTGCTCCGGAGGTCTTCGTTGAAAAGGTCGTTGAAACCAAGGCTCATTTTGCAGGGCTTTCCGCTTTGATGACGACCACCGTTCCCGCAATGGAGGAAACCGTTCGATTGCTTCGGGACAAGGCTCCCCGGTGCAAAATCGTCGTAGGCGGTGCAGTCCTTACTGCGGAATATGCAAAAGCAATCGGAGCAGATCACTACGCTCCCGATGCAATGGCGGCAGTCAGATGGGCAGAAACGTTTATGAACTGATTTTCAAGCCGCGTCCTTTGGATTTTTATTTCCGAATACTTGACAAATTCAATTTGACCGTGGTATAATACCTTGTAACGATGATGGAGAGAGTATCGAAAAACAAGCTTTCTCAGAGAGCCGATGGCGGTGGAAATTCGGCAAAGCCTTTTCGAGAAAAACACTCCGGAGTTTGCGGAAGAAAGCCTCTTGGTGATTAGAACCGCACGTTCATCCCGTAAGGATGCAAATGAGAGGACCGACGAGGTCAATTTGGGTGGTATCGCGGAAGTTTTACCTTTCGTCCCATACTTGGGGCGAAAGGTTTTTTGTTTTCTCCCCCATAAAACCAAATAAAACGTTGATACTATTACACGGAGGAAAATTATGCTGAGAACTCATACTTGTAACGATTTAAGAATCGACCACATCGGACAGAAGGTTACTCTGACCGGTTGGATCGACACCGTTCGCGATCACGGCGGCGTTTTGTTCGTTGACCTGCGCGACCACTACGGAATTACCCAGGTCGTTCTTTCCGACGATAAGATGATCCAGGGAATGCCCAAGGAAACCGTTATTCTCGTAGAGGGCGAGGTTATGCGCCGTGACGAAGAAACCGTCAATGCAAAGCTGGACACCGGTCTGATCGAGGTGAAGGCCGCACGCATTGAGGTGCTTGGTCCCTGTCAGCTGGGTCTCCCCTTTGAAATTGACGCTTCCACTCAGACCCGCGAGGAAGTAAGACTGAAATACAGATACCTTGATCTGAGAAACCGCAAGATCCACGACAACATCGTGCTTCGCTCCAAAATCGTATCCTATCTGCGTCGCCAGATGGAGGATATGGGCTTTATGGAGATCAACACCCCCATTCTGACCGCATCTTCTCCCGAGGGCGCGAGAGACTACCTGGTCCCCAGCCGTAAGCATAAGGGCAAGTTCTACGCGCTTCCCCAGGCTCCTCAGCAGTTCAAGCAGCTTCTGATGGCATCCGGCTTTGACCGTTACTTCCAGATCGCTCCCTGCTTCCGTGACGAGGATGCCCGTCAGGACAGATCCCCCGGAGAATTCTATCAGCTCGACTTTGAAATGAGCTTTGCTACTCAGGAGGACGTATTCCAGGTTGCGGAAAAGGTGGTTTACAATACCTTTAAGGAATTTTCCGACAAGAGAGTATCCGAGCCTCCCTTCCGCCGCATCACCTTTGCCGATGCAATGATGAAATACGGCTCCGACAAGCCCGATCTTCGCAATCCCCTGCTCATTCAGGATCTTACCGAGTTTTTTGCAAAGCACGAATTTTTGACCATCAACGGAAGAACCGTTCCCTTTAAGAACAAATTGGTTCGCGGTATCGTTGCCAATTATCTGGTAAAGAAGGACGGTGACGGAGACGGCAAGAAGGCTTTTGAAAAAGCGATTGACGCTTATTCCAGAAGCATCGGTATGAAATTCGGTATCGGCTATATCACCCTGGAGGAGGGCGAATACAAGGGTCCCATTGCGAAATTCCTCACCGAGGAGCAAAAGGCAGAGCTGACCGAGCTGGTTGGCATCAAAGAGGGTGAAAGCCTGTTCTTCATCAGCGATGCGGCAAACGTGATCAACCGTCTCGCAGGTGAAATGAGAACCTGGATCGGCAATGAGCTTGGTCTGATCAAGAACGATTCCTTTGAATTCTGCTTCATCGTGGACTTCCCCATGTACGAGAGAAACGAGGAAACGGGCAAGATCGACTTCACCCACAATCCCTTCTCGATGCCTCAGGGCGGTATGGACGCTTTGGAGAACAAGGATCCTCTGGAGATCTTTGCTTATCAGTACGACATCGTTTGTAACGGCGTAGAGCTTTCCTCCGGTGCGGTTCGCAACCACAATCCCGAAATTATGAGAAAAGCATTTGAAATCGCAGGCTATGGTGAAGAGGACTTAAAGGCAAAATTCGGTGCACTTTACACTGCATTCTCCTA
>JAZPZL010000138.1:0-14516 GCA_045544655.1 Eubacteriales bacterium | reverse complement strand
TATTACTTTTCTTCGGTATTTCGGAACAATTACAATGTGGTACTTGCATAACCATTTCGTATGTGCTAAACTATTCGTGCGATTCGCCATAAAATTCTCCTTTCGTTGTACTCTAAGACTTGAACAACCTTATTGTACCACTGGGGAGAATTTTTTGGTATAACCTCCGACGCGCACCCGCCTAGCGGGTGGTTCTTTGTTTCGGACGTTCCGTCCTCAACGGGCTAAAGCCACTAAAAGAAAAAAGAGATCGAACACGAAATGTGCTCGATCTCTTTTTTTATCGACCGCGAATGGCATCGATGGGTTTTTTTGAGGCGATCTTTTTCACGGGGAAAAAGCTTGCCAAAGCCGCTACCAAAAGGCTGACGGCAAACAGAAGCAATACCTGACGAAGCCCGAAGGAAAGGATGGTCACCAAAATCCCCGTTTCGGAACGGATCATCCAATTGATCGTCATAACGGCAAGAGCCGTACCAAGCGCGGAAAGGAAAAAGTTGATCATTGCGATCACGAAGCTTTCCGCAAAGAAGATGCGATACACGTCACTTCCCCTTGCACCGATGGCACGTAAAATGCCGATCTGTTGCTTTTTGTAAATGATACTGGTGGCAATGAAATTGGACAGCATCAGTGCCGCAAAAACGGCAAAGCCGATGCCGATATAGAGAACCACCTTGGAAAGAACCACGAGCAGCTCGTGGATCCCGTCCAATTCAAAGCAAACCGCATTCTGCATCGGATAGGCAACCTCACCGGATTCATCGTAGCAAAATTCCACCAAGGTGCGAAGCTCGCCCGTGCTCTCAGGCATTTTGCCAACGGCATACTGATAGATCCCGTCGTCCGTACGGATCACGTGACGAAGCATATTTTCACCGGCAAGGATCACGTTTCCGGGATCGGGATGAATGCCGTCCGGCATCAGGATTCCAACGACCTTGCCGTTTTCAAGGTTTTGAACGGTATTCTGATAATCGCGATTGCCGTAAGAAACGATGGTCAGCGAAGGAAGCTCGCGAACCGCTTTTACGAGTGCCTCTCGCTCCGCCTCATTCAAGTGGGCGTAATCGGCAGAGCCGCTGAACAAATTGGGCATATCGTCGCTGTACTCCACGCCCAGCTGTTCTACCACGCAAGCGGCAGACAAAATGATCTCGTGATCCTCCAGAGTCTTCTTTTCCCCGTCCACCCACAAAATGGGATATTCAATCCGTTCATCGTAAGGAGCATAGAAATCCGACCAAAGGCCGTACCAATCGTCCTTGCTTTCCCCGGTCCATTCCACGCTGAAATATCCGTAGTTGGCGGGGCGGAAGGGAACCTGATTTTCTTCCATCTTCCGCAGGGTATCCTCGCTGACGAACAGTACCTGGGCAAGAGAATGATCGCGGATCCCCTGCAGCTCCTGCAAGAGGGCGTAGTTTACCAGCATATCCGCAGTAGAGGGATCCTTTTCCTTCTCCGTCAAAGGGCGGTAGCGCTCCAGATCAAAGCCGGATTCCACCACGCCCACCACGGTATAGTCCGTACCGGCGAGGGTCAAAACCCTGCCCAGCATATCCTTGGGGGAGGAAATGGGGGCAAACTCCGTTTTGGTCTCGGCTTTTCCCTGGGAAAAGCCACCGATCATAAAGGTTTCGCAAACGTAGGTGGTGATTACCGCCTCGTTTTCCTTTTCCGGCATCTTCCCTGCTACCAGAGGCATATCCATCTCCTTCAAAACCTCTTCCCGGAATGCGGAAAAGCCGTTGAAGGAATAGGGGTAGATGTGCATATCGGATTTGGTAAATTCCGCATTGTTATCGTAATGATGGGAAAAATTCAGATCCGCGTTGTACGGGATAAATACCCCCTCCATTTGTACGCCGGTCTTCTTCCCGATCTCTTCCAGCTCCTCCTCGTGGAGTCTGCCGCCGTCGGTCATATAATATTCCTTTTGACCGCCTCTTTCATCCCATACCTTTTCCCTGCGCTCTACGGAAGCGTAGGAAATATGAGAGTCCTGAAGGGATTCCACGCAGGCGGTAATATGATCGTAAGCGCCGAAGGTATCGGCAAGACCGAAAAGACCGAACGCCACGCAGGAAAGCAGAATGGTCATCACAAGACGGAATTTTTTGTGCTTTAAGGCACCGACACCGATGCGGAAGGCCGCCTTGATGGGAAGCTTGGAGCGAATGAGGGAAAGAGGTGCGGAAACGCCTTCCTTCTCCTCGGTCCTTCTCCGCTTGCGGGAAGCGGATCGGGAACGTATGGCAAGGGTCTTTCCCTCCTCCATCGCGGAAAGATATCCGTTGATGGCTTCCCGATCCTCCTCGGTCAGGCGGTACGCCGCAGGAACCAGGATCTCCCCGTCTCCGTAGGTAATGCCGCTTTCGGCAAATGCCTGAGGCGCATTTTCAAATTCCACGTCGTCGATCACCTTGCCGTCGGCAAGCTCGATGATGCGATCCGCATAATTTTCCGCAAATTCACGGTCGTGGGATACCACGATGACCAGTTTTTCACGGGAAAGCTTTTTGAGCGTATCCAGGATCTGTCTGCCCGTGGCGGAATCCAGGGCGCCCGTAGGCTCGTCCGCCATAATGATCTTCGGCTTTTTCACCAAAGCGCGGGCGATGGCGACTCTCTGCTTTTGTCCGCCGGAAAGCTCGTTGGGGCGGCGATTGCCGTACCCGGTCAGATCCACCTCGTCCAGGATCTCCCCGATCTCTTCATCCGTAGCGTGCTTGCCCTGAAGCTCCAGAGCAAGGGCGATGTTCGCCCCCACGGTAAATTCCTCCAGCACGTTGTATTCCTGAAAGATAAAGCCTACGAGGGTATTGCGGTAGGAATCAAAATCCTTGCCGCGAAAATGGGCAGTCTCTTGCCCTGAAATCAAAATTTCACCCTCATCAAAGGAATCCAGTCCGCCCAAAAGATTCAGAAGGGTGCTTTTTCCGCTTCCGCTTTTTCCCAAAAGGAAGATCATTCCTTTTTCGGGGAAGGTCAGGGTCACGCCGTCCAGTGCCTTTACCGGCTGACCTTTTTTAGGCTTATAGATTTTGGTCAGATTTTTAATTTGGAGCATAAGAATCCTCCTGAAAAATATTTACAGTATATCGTCCAGCAGCTCTCTGATAAAGTTGTGGAATACCATATACCCCTCGGGACCGTAATGCGTGCGATCCTCGGAGTACAGATCTGCGCGGATCTTATCATAGTTTCCCACGTCCTCGGGATTTTCAAACATAAAGGGCTGATCCACCATTTTTACGAAGCGGACCTCCTTTTCCTTGCACATTACCTCTACCATCTTATCGTATTCGGCGCGATTGCGGGTAAATACACTCACCGTATCCACAGACTTCAAGGTGGGAAAATTGGAAAATACGTAAATCGGAATTCCGGGGAAATCTGCCTTGGTCCAGTCGATCACTCTTGCCAGAATATCGGTGACCTCAAAGGGGCTGTAGCCAAAGCCGAAATCGTTATTGGAGGTGCAAAGCACCAGGGCGCGAGGCTCGTAAGGGCGAACCAAACGGGGGTAATAATACAAAAGATCGTCGGCGGAAGAGGTGCCGAAGCCGTGGTTGAGAATGCAGGGCTTTCCGTCCTTGCCGAGCACGTTTTCCTCCAGAGAAGGGTTACCCCAACGATTCTCATAGGCGCAACGGGTAAAGAGAGAATGACCGTAGAACAGGATCCTTCCCTTGACCTCCTCCACGTCTCTTGCCTCGTATTTGGCGGCGTAGTTGTCAAAGCGACGCACCACAAGTTTTGATCCGAACATTTTTTCGTCCTCCTGATGTAGATATTTATTTCATTTTACGCTTCTTGGTAAAATAATCGAAGAGTATGGCGCCTGCCAGACTGAGAAGGCAGGTTGCGGCAAAAACGATCACCGCAAAAAGATAATTCTTCTCTCCCAAGGCGTCACCGCCCACGGTAGAGGTCACCACCGAGGGGATGCGGGCGAGGGTGGTAAGCGCCAGCCAATGCCCGAAAGAGATCCGCGTCAAAGGCACGAAATAGCTCAAAAGATCCTTTGGCGTACCGGGAATCATCATAATCAAAAACAGCACCCGATCCAATCGCTTTTCATTTTGCAAAAAATGAAGGGAGCGGATCTTTTCTACAGAGAAGAACACCTCCACCAATCGGATCCCCAGTTTCCGAACGAGAAGGAAGATCACCGCGCTTCCAAGAAAAATCCCCAAGAGGCACAGAAGCGTCCCCTCAATTCCTCCGAAGGCAATTCCCGCGCAAATTTCAAGCGGCTCTCCCGGGATCAACGCCACCACGACCTGAACGAATACGAGGCAGACGAAGAGAAATCGGGCGTACAAGCCCTTCTCCTCTACCAGTGCGCGAAACTCCATCGGGTCCTCCACCATAGTCAGCAAGGGCTTTCCCAAATATGCGGTAACGAAAAATATGAAAAGAAGAACAAGCAGAAAAGAGACGAGCTTTAAAATTTCCTTATGCTTGGGAGTCATGGAGCCTTCCTTTCGCAAGAGCCTCTTTCACGTCCGCCTTTAAGGCATCCCAAGCCTCGGGATGCTCCACGTAATAGCGGGGACACAATTTTCCCGTCACGTCGTAGTGACGGATCAGATTCTCTTCCGTCAAATCAAATTCGGCACAAAGATACGCCAAAAGGCGGATCAGGCTTTCGTAGGTCACCTCGGAAAACGCACCCGATTCATCGGGATGGCAGACCTCGATGGAAATGGTGTCGGAATTGCGCTGGTTGGTAGCACAGCTTTTTTCATCCGTAGGGATCAGTGCAAGGATCTCCCCCTCCAGACCTACGATAAAATGAGAACTGGAATTGGAATCCGGTCCCTCGAAATAATTGCGGTTTGCCGTGGCGCTCGTCCCGGGGTTTGCCACGTAGTGTACGGCAAGATCCCGCACCGCGTCCAACTTTTCTCCGGTGCGGCTCTCTCCGTCCTCGGTCAGAAAGGCGGGGGTCATCCAATCGGGCAAGTTATAATCCACTTCATTCGCTTCCGTCGTTTTCGGCTTTTCCGGGCGGGCAGGGCGCAGCGCCGCAGCGCAAAATACGCCAAGGCACAAGATCACCACCAAGGAAAGGGCAAGGAGATAGGGATTCAGATCCCGCCTTTTCGCGGGAATTTTCACTTCCTCTTTTTCCCCGGGGATTTTTACTTCTTCGGTTTTTACTTGGGTTTCGGTAAAATTCCTCATATTACATCCTATTCTACGTTTCCGTTATACCCGATCAAAGGTAACCACGGCCTTGAAAAGATCTCCGTCCACCGTCAGAGTCAGAACACCCTTTTGAAGCTCCGTCAGACTGCGGGCAATGGACAGTCCCAAGCCGCTTCCCTCCGTCGTACGGGAACGGTCACCGCGAACGAAGCGCTCTGCAAGATGCTCCCCGGAAAGGGAAAGAGGCTCGGCGGAAATATTGCGGAAGATCAGATCCACCTTTCCCTCCCGCTCCTCCAGACTAATATAAACGCGGGTGCCGGAAAGGGCGTATTTTACGATATTTTGGAACAAATTATCCATCACCCGCCAAAGCCGCTTTCCGTCTGCCATAATATAGCAGGGCTCCTCGGGAATGGTGATACAGGGGATCAGCCCTTTTGCCTCAAGCTGTGCCTGATACTCCCCAACGCCCTGCGCCAAAAGCACCCCCGCATCACAGCGGGCAAGCTCTACGGACAAAACGCCGCTGGCGGCCTTGGAGGACTCCACCAAATCTTCAATCAGTTTTTTCAGTCTTGCCGACTGGCGATCCAGAACGGACAGATATTCGCGCACCTTTTCATTCTCAATCTCTTCCTTTTTCATCAAGTCCACGAAATTGACGATGGAGGTCAAGGGGGTTTTGATATCGTGGGAAACGTTGGTGATCAGCTCGGTTTTGAACCGTTCGCTTTTCATCTTCTCCTCCACCGCCTTTTCCATTCCCTCGGCTCCGGAATTCATCGTTTCTCCCAGGGAATGCAGACCGGGAGGGAGACGGGTCAGATCACAGCGTGCGCCCAGATTCCCCGAGGCGATCTCCTCCGCATTGTTTTTCAGTCTCTGCACGGAGGCGGCGTACCACAAAAGCACCGCCGTCAAGGCGATCCCCTCCGCAAGATAGATCACCATCGCGCCGTGAAAGCCAAGCAGTGCCGCCAAAAACAGATCCAGCGCACCGAGGCACACCATTACGATCCCCACCTTCGGCACGAGCTGAAGATCCTGCCAAAGAAGGGCAAGCACGCGAAAAAGCTTTCCCGTAAGGGTCGTTTCCCAAAAGCGTCTCCGCTTACAGCGAACGGCAAAGGTCATCACGAAAAGAAGGAGCAGAAACGCATCTGCCCAAAGGATGGGAAGAGCGAAAAGCAGGCGGAAAAAGAGAGAAAAGGAAAATGCGTCAAACAGCATCAATTCCAATAGCAGTGCGACCCCGCCGCCCAACAGATAGACCTCCAAGGGAATTCTGTGAAAGAAGTTGAATCTTGCCACGGCATTCCCCTTCTTCCCTGCAGAAATACAAAGGAAGATCAAAAGCAAAACGAAGCCTGCGGCACAGGAAGCGCAAATGGCGATCAGACCGTATCGGATCTGACAGAAGAAAAGCATAATCTGAAGCGCAAGCTCCAGATCGCTCCCCACGGCAGGCTCAAACAAATACAGGGTCACCTGATAGCCGTTTTCGCTTGGATATGCGGTATCCGATGCAAAATAGACGGTTTCAGTCACCGCCGCCGCATAATCCCGTTCGCTTCGGTCTCCATGCAAGGAGCCGTTGTGCAGGATGTCGTATTCGCAGTCGATCTCCCGACGAAGATCGGCCAAATAAGCATTCAGATAATTGGAGCCGTTGTGATACAGCTCTGCAAGGTCGTAAGGAACGTAGCGAAAGCGACGCTCCAAAACGGCTTCGGTCATGGTTTTTCCATCGTCTCGATAGCCGTCCGTTTCCAGCAATGCCAGGATTCCGAATCCGGATACGGCGGTGCAAAAAAAGCAGATCGAAGCAAGGAGCAACGCAAAAAACTTGACGGGAAGATTATAAAACCATTTTTTCACAGTTCTCCCCCTCCTTCCAGCTTATAGCCTTGCCCCCAAACCACCTTCAGATAGTGGGGCAAAGCAGGGTCGATCTCGATCTTTTCCCGCAAATGGCGGACGTGGACCGCAACGGTATTTTCCGCGCCCCAAGGCTCAGCGTGCCACACCGATTCGTAGATCTTTTTCGGAGAAAGCACCTTTCCCGCGTTTTCCATCAAAAATTTCAGGATCTGGAATTCCGTCGGGGTCAGGATCACTCCTTCCCCCAAAAGGGTCACCTCCTTGGTCTCGTCATTCAAGGAAAGATCCCCCACCGTCAGCACCGCGCTTTTTTCTTCCTCCGCTTTCGGCTCCATTGCGCCCAGGCGGGTGTAGCGGCGCAATTGAGAACGGACTCTTGCCAGTACCTCCACGGGATTGAAGGGCTTGGTGATATAATCGTCGGCTCCCACGTTCAGTCCCAGGATCTTATCCGTATCCTCCGATTTTGCGCTGATGAGGATCACGGGCAGATTATACTTCTCCCGTAGCAGGGAAAGAGCCTCCAGCCCGTCCATTTCCGGCATCATAATATCCAGAAGTACCAAATGGATCTCCCGGGAATCCAGGAGACTTAAGGCTTCCTTCCCCGTATACGCCTCCAAGGTTTCATACCCCTCCGAGGAAAGGTAGATCCTGAGAGCAGATACAATATCTTTTTCGTCATCACAGATCAAAATGCGATACATTTCTTTCACCTCCGACGCTATGATAGCAGAAAAAAGATTAAGATAAAATAGGCGAAAATCTTAAGATTCTCTTAAATCACACGAAAAACCGTTTCTGTACGTATGCACGGAAGGAGGGAACGATGGCGATGATGATCAGTCCCATTCCGAGAATGAAAAGCAGGATCAAGGAAACCAGCGACCAGGTCAGGCATATACGAAGTGCAAAAAAGGCTCTTCCCATCAATTCGGAAGCGACCGTAAGAAAGGAAAGACCGATGAAAAAGCCACCGTAAATATACAGCTTTCCTCCCCGAACGTAGCGGGTCAGGGTCACGACTGCCTCCAGCAGAAGCAAAAAGACGGTGCCGAGCGGAAGCACCAAGGGGAAAAACCAGCCCGAGCCGTAGTTAAAATCCAGATACCACAAAAGCCCCAGAATACACACACCGAACACGGGCAAAAATATGACGGGATTGGGTCTTCTGAACCAGCGTGGCAGAAGAAAAGCGATGTAAAAAAGCAACAGACCGAAAAGGACCCAGGCGGAAAAGCTGATCCCGCCGCCCGCGGAAAGATCCATCGCCAGCACCGCGCCGCCGCCACCGCAAAGAAGCAGAGTGAAGAACAGCAACAACCCCTTAAAATCCTCCCTTTGACGGGGACGCTCCGTGCGGGGATAAAGGCTCTTCTCTTGCTCGGAAGAGATTTTTGGCAAAACGAAGCCGCACAAGGGACACTTCACTTCCCTCTCCCCCAGCTTCGCGCCGCATTTCATACAAAACATAGTTACCTCTCGTTACTTTCCAGCGTCACGGAAAGACCCTGTGACGACAAAAAAGAGAAAAATTCTTTTTCCAGTTCCGGCTCCACCGTATTACGCACCAGGTGAAGGCGGAGCTGATCTCCGTAGCTTGCCACCGCGCAGTTATAAGGTGCTTTTGCCTGGGGACCGATAATAAAATCAAATCCGGTGACGTATTGCTCCATCTCCTTCGGCACCTGAACGGGACCGAGGTTGGACAGACAAAGGCAAGCAAGGCTTTCCCCTACCCGATCGAATACGGCACGCATCACAATGTTTTTCAAAAACAAAGGAACAAGGCGGATCACCAAGCCCTTTTCACTGTTAACATTGGTGGTAAAGACCGCCCGTAGGTTGCGGGGCGTATTGAAAAGCGCCATTTGATGATGAATGCGGGAAAGGATCTCGTCAAAATCCGCATCCGTTTCCCCCTTCTCCATTCCCACGTTATACACCGCCACGAAATTCCGCACGGTGCGGGAAGGAAAATGCTTTCTCAAATTCACGGGGATCTGTACCCGAACTGCCTTTTCTTTGCTCTGAGCAACTCTTCTCTTTTGGATCCTTGCCAGACAAAGGCAAAGAGAAGCGGCAAGATACGTGGTCACGCTCACTCCCTTTTTTCTCGCCTCGGAAAGAAGCTCTCCGCAGGAAAGGGTGCCTCGGGTCACGTGCAAAAAGCCGTCCGATTCGGGGGTCCCCGTCAGTCGGAAGGCGTAAGGCATTTCACGCTTTGCGGCGGTAGGACCTGCGTAGCGGAGGAATGCGTCCTCCAGTTCTTCCTCAAGCGGCTCTTCCTCCGGATCTGCAATTCCGTGGGAGCCGTAAAAGCGCACCCCGTAGCGTTCTTCCAGATAAATGGCGGCAAGGGTCTTGAGAAATACCGTGGCGCCGGAGCCGTCGGTCAATGCGTGGAAAAACTCCACCGCCACCCGATTTTCAAAATAAAGCACCCGTAAGGCAAGGCGGCTCATCTCCTGCCTTCTCATGGGAAGAAGGGGCTGACACTGCTCCTTACGGACCTTGGGCGCGCGGGCGCTTTCCTCCAAATAATACCAGAAGAATCCCTTCCCCAAGCGAACGCTGATGGAGGGAAATCGGGCGGCAGCGCGTTTGACGGCGCGGGCGAGCGCCTCGGGATCTACAGACTCGGAAAAATCCACGGAAAGGCGAAATACGTTGCTCCAGGTGGAACGCATGGAAGCGGGAAATATTTTCGCCGCATTGTCCAGACGAAGCCAAATTCTCTTTTTTATGTCCTTTTTCAAAGCCACACCTTCCTTTCCGTCATATTCCCTCCTATTTTATCATAGGAACAATAGAAGCACAAGAGTTTACAAGCAAATTTCTCTTGTTATTTTTTTCAAAAAACCATTGACAAGGTTTACCAGATCTGGTAACATAGTATTGAATACTAGATAGGAGTTTTTTTATGAATCATTTATCGATCATTAAGGATGCCCCCAAGCACGATCTGATCCGTGACTACATTTTGGATGCGGTGGAATCCTACGGAGAAAAAGACGCCTTCGTTTTGAAAGATGAGAAAAACGGAAAGGCCTTTTACCGCCACGTATCCTTCCACAGCTTTTGGGAAGAGATCCGCTGCTTCGGTCAAGGTCTGAGAAGTCTGGGACTGTGTGAAAAGCGGATCGCTCTCATCGGACTGAATTCCTACGAATGGATCCTCACCTACCTTTCCGTGCTTTGCGGAGTAGGCGTGATCGTTCCCTTGGACAAGGAATTGACCGATCCCGAAATTCTGCTTTCTTTGAAAAGAAGCCGCGTAGACGCGGTGGTTTGTGATGAAAAGCACCTGGAGCTGATGCTTGCCCTCTCCAAGGAAAACGATATGGGCATCCGTCATTTCATCACCACGAAAAAAATCACCTCGGAGCTTCCCAGCATCGGCGAGATTCGCGAGCTCGGTTCCCTGGCATTGAAAGAAGATCCCTCCTTTGACCGTTTCTCCCCCGATCCCGACGAGATCGCCTCCATCATTTTCACTTCGGGTACCACCTCTTCTTCCAAGGCGGTGATGCTATCCAACCGAAACATTGCCACAAATCTCTACGATCTGCTCCGCGTGGAATACATTTATCCCGAGGATCGGAACCTGGTCTTTCTCCCCTTGCACCATACCTTCGGCTCCGTGGGACTGACCTATTTCCTTTGCTCCGGTGCCACCAATATGTTCTGCGACGGTCTGCGCTACGTACAGAAAAATCTGAAGGAGTATAAGATCACCACCTTCGTCTGCGTTCCCCTGCTCCTTGAGGTTATGTACCGCAATATCTGGCGCGGTGTGGAAAAGCAGGGTAAAACCAAGCTGGTACAGAACGCCCTGAAAATCAGCGAGGGTCTTCTGAAAACCGGCATTGACGTAAGAAGAAAGCTGTTCAAATCCATCCTTGCCGAGCTTGGCGGCGAGCTTCGTTTCATCATCAGCGGTGCCTCTGCCATCAGCCGCGAGGTAGCAAAGGGCTTCAACGATTTCGGAATTCTGACGGTACAGGGCTACGGCTTGACCGAAACCAGCCCCGTTCTGACTGCGGAAAATCCCGAGAATATCCGTTACGGCTCCGTTGGCAAAGCGTTCCCCTCCGTGGAGCTTACCATTGAAGATCCCAACGAGGACGGCATCGGCGAGATCTGCGCCAAGGGCGGAAACGTAATGCTCGGTTATTACGAAATGCCCGAGGAAACCGAGGCAGTATTGAAGGACGGCGTATTTCACACCGGTGACCTTGGCAGATTAGACGAGGACGGATTCCTGTTCATCACCGGCAGAAAGAAAAACGTGATCGTTCTGAAGAGCGGAAAGAACATCTATCCCGAAGAGCTGGAAGAAATCCTTGCCAAGCTCCCCTTCGTCAGCGAGGTAATGGTTTACGGAAAGAAGAAGGAGGACGACCTTCTGGTTTCCGCAAAGATCGTTTACTCCAAGGAATATTTCCGCGATACCATGCCCGAGGGAACGGAAACGGAATTCGCCGCATTTATGAAAGGCGAGGTGGCAAAGGTCAACGAGACCCTTCCCGCTTACAAGCACGTAAAGCACCTGGTCTTCCAAACCCAGCCCCTCATCAAAACCAGTACCGCAAAGGTAAAGCGCTTCGAAGAGATGGAAAAAGAAAACTAAGATTCAACGACTGCAAATTTTGCAGTCGTTTTTCTTTACAAATTTCTTTTTTTGATATATACTGAATCCATCATCTTTAGGAGGACACTTATGAAACGAATTCTTGCCGCACTTTTCATTTTTGCACTTGCGCTTCCTCTCTTTTCCTGCGGGGGCGGACTTGAGCCCATCACCGAAGAAAAAAAGACCACCGAAGAGAAAAAGACGGAGGAAACAATGACCGAAGAAACGAAACAGACGGAAACGGAAGAAATCGAAACGGAGGAGCCCTATACTCCCCCTACGGACTCCGAATCCATCGCCCATCCCTTGGACGGCAAAAAATTCATCTTCATCGGAAATTCCTACACCTACTACGGAAAATGTGTGCTGGAAAAGAAAACCACCAATTTTTCCTTTGAAAAGCGTAGCCACGATAAGGGCTATTTCTATCAGATCGCCAAGGAAAACGGCGCAGACGTAGAGGTAGTCAACTGGACCTACGGCGGCCATACCCTGCAGGATACCTTCGGGGGAAGCTGCGCCGCAGACCGCGGCTGTGACGGACACGACCACAGCGCAGATCTGACCGACCGCTATTTCGACTACGTTATGATTCAGGAGGGCGGCACGGCAAAGGGCGGCATCCTCAACAATCTGAACCGCATTATGGACTTCTTCAAGGCCGCAAACCCCAACGTAAAATTCTGCTTCCTCGTGCACCACAGATTTTACGAAAAAGAGCTGACCCCCGAAAACCGCAACGTAATGGAAAACCTCAAGACCATGGAGGATATGGGTATTACCGTGGTAGATTGGGGCAGACTTGTGGTTGACGTTCACAAGGGCAATACCCAGGTACCCGGAAGCAAGCTTACCTACAACCGCAACAGCTTTATTATTTCCAAAAGCTCCTCCGACGGTCACCACCAGAATATGCTGGCAGGCTATATCACGTCTCTGATGACCTGGTGTGCCATCACCGGTGACTCTGCCGTAGGTCAGGAATACCGCTTCACGGGAGATAAAACCGTCAATTCCGCCTTCGACTTTATGAAATACCGCAGCAGCTACTATACCTACGGAAACGTTTCCACCAATTTCGATAAAGCTCTGCAGAGCAAAACCGAGATAAAGGGCTTCCAGCAGCTCATTGACAAATATTTGGCAGAAAAAGAATACCGCAACTTCGTATAAAGGAGAACAGAAATGAAAATTATCATCGGGCATTTCGGACACGAGGCCAATACCTTCGCGGACAATATGATCGACTTTGAAAGCTACGCCTCCCGTGGCTTGGCACCAAGAGAAAAGGTTCTTGCGGATTCGGAAAATACGCGCACGTATTTGGGCGGTATCATCGCCCGCGGACGGGAGGAAGGGGTAGAAATGATCCCCACCTGCGTTTACACCGCCGCCGCGCCGATCCTGGATAAAAACTGCGTACAGAAAATGATGGATCGGATCCTGCCGGTTTGCGAAGCAAATCGGGATGCTGACGGTGTTTGCTTTGCCCTTCACGGCGCAGGCGTAGGCGAAGGGATCCCGGATCTGGAGCGGTACGTGCTCACCGAGATCCGCAAAATTTTAGGAAACGAGATCCCCATCACCGTTACGAAGGATCTTCACGGCAACATTTCTCCCGAAAGCATTGCGCTGACTCAGGGCGTATTCGGGATCCGCAAATATCCCCACACGGATAAATTTGAGGCAGGGTATCTGGCAATGAAGACTCTGTGCCAAATTTTGCGAGGTGAAGTAGAAACGCAAACTTATCTGGAGCATCTTCCCCTTGCCATTCCCATTTCTACGGGTATGACGGGATTTCCGCCCTTCCCCGAGATCGACGCCTATTTTGATCAGGTTCGGGAGGAGCGGGGCCTGATCCACGCCTCCCTCTTCCAGGGCTTCCCCTACGCGGACACCCCCTGGAGCACCGCCAGCGTTTGCCTGGTGGGCAAAAAGGGAGAGGATCTGGAAAGCATAGCAAAGGACCTCGCCCGCTTCGTGTGGGAGCGCCGCCATTACTTCAAGCCCGATTCCAAATCTCCCGCCCAGGCCTTTGACCTTGCGGAAAAGGTGGAAAAGGAAGGTTATATCATCATCAACGATATGAGCGACAACCCCGGTGGCGGTTGCCCCGGTGACGGTACGCATCTGCTTCGGGAAATGCTTCGCCGCAATTTGCCCGGTTCTATTTTCGGCTATATGATCGATCCCATCGCCCTGGAAGAAATCTACCAGTACCGTCCCGGTGACACGGTCTCCTTCACCCTCGGCGGCAGACACGAGAAGATCTTCGGTGAGCCTCTTGAGATCCGCGATGCCGAGATCATTTCCTTCTTCAACGGCTCCCTCAAGCACACCTCCCCAAATCTTCTGGGCAAAAGCACCCGAATGGGCAGAGCGGCAAGAGTGCGCGTCGGCAACGTGGATATTATCATCGGCACTGCCCGCAACCAGACCTTTGACGACCGTCCCTTCCTGGTGACCGGCGCAGACATCAACGAATATCGCTACGTAGGTCTGAAATCCACCCAGCATTTCCGCGGCTACTTCCAGGAGCGCGCCGCCGCGATCATTCCCTCGGATCCCCCCGGACTTTGCTCCAGCGATCTTTCCGTATTCCCCTTCAAGCACCTTCCCCGTCCCTGCTATCCTCTGGATCCCGATGCGGAATACAAAGCATAAAAAAATGAACCCGATTCACTCGGGTTCATTTTTCTTTAACTGCGGAGATTTTTCTCGATCTGAGAGATCTTCACGGATGCGTGATGGGGAATGGGCTTCCATTCCACCTTGGTAAACAAGGCAATGATGAGGGAAAGCTTTCCGATCAAATCAAAAATGGGGAAGGTCA
>JAZPZL010000137.1:0-6865 GCA_045544655.1 Eubacteriales bacterium | reverse complement strand
CGACAAGAGCACTGCGACCGTTCCCTACAAAATGACCAAGGTCGATAACGCAGAGACGGTAACGGACTCCACCGGCACCTACGATCTGACCACCGCATCCTACGAAATCAAGGTTCCCTGGACCGAGCTGGGCTTCAGCTCCTTTGAGGAAGTCAATCTCGACCGAATCTATTTCCTTGCCCGCTACTTCTACTATACAGGAAGCGGCACAGATTACGACTACTGGAACTACGGCATTCCCTGCAACGCCGTTATCACCCAGAAGATCCAGTCCAAGCTCTCCGATGCCTTCGGTACCACCTACAGTGCTATTCCTCACGTACTGGAGCTTGCAGGTGCAAAGCCCGCAGCTCTTTACGTGAACGAGCCTTCCCTTTCTGCTCAGAAGGAGGTTACCGAGACAGACAGCAATTATACCATTAAGATGGATTACACCCTGACTGCGGATTCTCAGGTTGCGGAGGTCGGCGTTCTGTACGGCAACACGGCAAGCATCGCCGGCGGAAGTCTTACCCTGTCCGACAGTGCAGATAAGCACACCGCCACCCTGACCGATGGCAAGGCTACTATTGAGCACAGCTTTGCAAAGGCAAATTACGATACCTTCGTATCCTTCCGCCCCTACGTGAAGTACGAGGACGGTACCGTGATCTACGGTGAATATTTCACCACCTCTCCCAACTATTTCGACCGTACTTACGCTTCTTTTGACGAGACCATCAACGTTCTGATGATCGGTTGCAGCTTTAACTACTACTATCTGGACGAGCTGGTTGCTATGGCAGCTGCCGACAACATTGAGCTCAACGCCCATAAGGCGTACTACTCCGGAAACCCTGCAAACGCAACCTGGAGCTGGCTGATCCACGACGGTGCCCACTGGCAGCAGTTCCAGCACGATTATCTGAATCCCGGCGGAAAGAAGACCAACAATCGCACCCTCAAGCAGATCCTGGAGGGTGGGGATAAGAAGCTTACCTGGGACTTTATCAGCGTACAGGACCATTACTCTCCTTCCTATTCCGATAGATACGAAGATTGCATGAATAAGTCTCTTCCCTACCTTGCCAACACCTTCCGTTATCTGGAAGTAACCGAGCCCCAGGCTACCCTGCTTCTCCACGAGACCTGGGCTTACGATGCAACACACAAGAACATGGTAGCAATCAATGCTACCGAGGAAACCGTGAACGAGCATCAGGCAAACATTTCCCAGACAATCAAAAAAATGTCCGAGACCATTCCCGCTTCCGGCACGGTCGGAAATTACGATGGTATGCCCATCGTTCCCAGCGGAGCCGCCTGGCATCACGCCCGTAACGGCGTAGAGATCGGCGGCACCACCTACAAGATCGAAGGCACGATGACCAAAGACGATTACCACGACGGCGAGACCCAGGGCGGTCAGTTCCTGAATGCTTGCGTATGGTACGAGGTTCTGACCGGTAATTCCTGTATCGGAAACGACTGGCGTCCCATCGGTTACGACCTGGACGAGGAGCGCGCTCTTGCACTCCAGCAGATCGCACATCAGGCAGTTGCCGATCTGTACGGCGCAGACTACGCAACGAACATTCCTGAAGGCAGACTGTAATAGAAAGGAGAACCAATGATGAAGAAATATTCGAAGCTTTTCGCGATCCTTCTCAGCGCTCTCCTTGTTGCGGGGATCATCTTCCCCCTGGTTATGGCAGAGTCTGAGCATTACGAAGGACAACAAGAACTGTTCGTAAAGAACGTTACCACCCCTCCCGTTCAGGACGGTATTCTGAACGGACACAAGATCGACGGCGTGACCGTTGACGAATACGGCGCAAACGGTCCCACCTTCTGTCTGACTCCCGAGGATTACCGCGCAATCGACCTTGAGGGAAATCCTCTGGACACCGAGCTTCCTTCCTATATTTATTTATATATGGCGAAGGATGCAGACGCGCTGTATCTGGGTATGGAAATTCAGGAAGATGCCCATGCCGGTGACATGTACGAATTCACCACCTTCCTGGGCTTCGGTGATAAGACCGATGCCGACACCATGAACAGCGGTATTACCACCACCTTCAAAATGGACAACGGTAATTCCCCGAACTTTGACCCCGGTACGTGGATGGATACTCGAGTAACCGCACTTTCCGCGCAGAAGGTTGCGGCAGACGGAACCGTCACCGATACCACTGCAAACCGCAAATTCAACAACCCCGTTGAATACGTACTTCCCGCTTGGGCCTCCGAGACCGAGAGTGCTTCCCTCCCCGTTACCTTCTTCGAAGCAGAGCTTGACTTCGAGGATGCTATGCTGGGCAGCGGTCTGGAAGCAAGTGCTGATCTTCCCGATTACGGCTACTTTGCTTTTGAACTTGGCGTATTCAACGGAAGCGAAAAGATCGGTAAGATCGTATTCAACAACGATATGACCGGCAAGGACGGCGCTCCCGACGGCGAGATCAAGACCATTCCTCACCTTTTGAACCTGAAGACCGAGTTCAATGCAACCACTGCGAACAATGCGAACCTTTCCGCACTGTCCGTAGAGGGCGGAACGCTTTCTCCCGCATTTGACGCAAACACCACCGAGTATACCGTTACCCTGCCTAACGGCACCTCCTCCGCAAACGTTACCGCCACCGCGGCGGCAAACGAGACCCGCGTGACCGTAAAGGGAGCTGACAAGCTGGACGGTATTACCGCAGGCGGAAACGAGACCATTACCGTTACCTGTGTGGCACAGAACGGCTATATCAAGACCTACACTTTGAACGTAGAGTGGGCTTACGACAGCACCGACTTCTACGTAGATGCCACCAACGGCAACGACTCCACCGGCACGGGCGCAGAGAACGCTCCCTTCGCTACCATCGAGAAGGCTCTGGAAGCTGTTGCCGCCAAGGAATGGGAGCTGAACGAAATGGCTACCGTTCATATCAACGGTACCTTTAACGCTACCGTGACCGACGGCGTGCTCTGGGGTGCCAAGACCGTCTTCACCAAGGGCGCTACCAGACTCCCCATCGCCATCAAGGGTGATGCTATTGCAAGCGACGTGATCCATGCCTATAAAGGCAAGGCGGCTTGTGCCAACAGCTATCACTTCGACACTCTGACCTTCTACATTGACAAAGTATCTGGTGCATATTTGTATGCAGGAGCAGGTCAGGTTCGTTTTGACAACGTAAAATGGACCACTGCCGCAAGCGTTTCCGGCACTGACACCAGATTCTGCGGCGACAGCTTTACCGCTAAGGTATTCGAAGGCTGGACTGCAACCGAGATCGCAAAGGCAAAGAGCCAGAACGAGCGAGAATACATCGACACCTCCATTACCTTCGGTAAGAATGCCGATTACGGTGTTTCCGGCAGCACAAGCGGCTGGTACATTACTGCCATCGGTGATAGCGGTGGATGGGACAATACCACCGGCATAGCTGTCAAGAGCACCGATATGGAGGTTTCCGCCATCATCGACGGTTCAAGTGTCAGAAACATCGGTATCTTCACAGTAGATGCCGACGGTGTCACTACGTCCTACGGAAGAGCAAACGCAATTATGTACGACGGTACAGTTCACTGTATGGCATCCGATACGAATAACAGTACCGCTTGTACCATCAACGCTGACGTCAATATCGCAGTTTACGGCGGTAACTCTTACAAAAATCTGACTAACGCCAGCGGTAGTTATGTCCGCGCTGCCCGTGCAGATACAATCAACGGTGATCTGACCGTAACGGTGGAATCCGGCAAATGGTGGCTTGTCCAGCACGCGATGGGCGCGAGCGCCAAAATCACCGGCGACTTCACTTCAAACATCGGCGGAAGCGCTATCATCGGCGATACTGCCACCACAAACTCCGGTTTGTATATGTGCGGACAAAACATCTCTGCCACTGCATTCGGCGGCAAAGTAGAGCACAACGTTTACGGCGATGCTTACATCAGCTATGTCCGTTTGCACGGTGAGGTGACAGTTGATAAGATCGTCAACAATATTTCCGGCGGTACGATCTATTCCTATCAGCCTGCGTCCAACGCATCTGTGATCGGTACTTTGGAAAACAATATCAGCGGCGGTATCTTTACGTCCATCTACTACGGTTCCGGTATGAAGAGCTCTGCTGTAAAGGTTGATAAGGTCATCAATAATATTTCCGGCAGTGCAACCTTCAATTGCGAATTCAGAGGCACATATCACGGCACCGCGACCGTTGTAGAAAACAACATCAGCGGCGGTACCTTTACTACCACCTACAACGGTACCTATAACTCCAATACAAAGGAAACTCACACCAACATCAGCGGCGGTACGTTCCAAAGCGCATGCTACATTTCCTACTTTGAGCTGAAGGAATCCGATCTGGTAAAGAATACCATTACCGGCGGTACCTTCAAGGGCACCTGTCTGATGGGTGGCTACGGCGGTAAGATCGCCAAGGTTGAAAACAACATCTCCGGCGGCGATTTCAACACCAGCGGCGCAGTTTATCTCGGTGCCGGTTCCACCACCTGGCCCAGTGTAGTCGGCAACATCGAAAATACCATTACCGGCGGTACCTTTGACAAGAGAGTATACGGCGGTGGCTGGGGCAACAACGTTACCGGCAACATCGTCAACAACATTGAAGGCGGTAGCTTCGGTTCCTACTACGGCGGCATCTATTACGCTTACTACAACTACTCCACGAGCACCAACAGCACAACCGGTAAGATTTCCGAGACCTGTAATATGATCGGAAAGAGTAGCGAAAAGATTACCGCTCAGGACAAGAACGGAGCAGATTACACCTACACTCATTACAAGCCCGAGACCTCTCCCTACTACCTCAAGGGCGTAGAAGGCAAGGTCATCAACTACATCGGCAAGACCGGTGAGAAGGGTCCCTCCTTCTCCGAGCCTTATTTCGGCGGTTCCCTCGGTTCTACCAGAAAATTTGCGAACGATGAAACGGTTGAAAACACTATTTACAGCGGTACCTTTACCAGCAATTACTACGGTGGAAGTGATTCCTCCTACGTAAAACTCGATTCCGTCACCAACACCGTCAAGGGCGGTACCTTCAACAAGCTGTTTATCGGCGGTTCCTTCACTTCCGTGATCGGAACGCTGACCAACAACATTGAAGGCGGTACCTTTAACGGGTACTTCTTCGGCGGTTCCAGAAGAGGCAATATCACCGGCGACGTGCTCAACAACATCAAGGGCGGCACCTTCGCAAGTTACTTCTTCGGCGGCAGTGATCAAAACAGCAATGACGCTACTGCAGCGAACGGCGAAAACGGACCCATCACCTATACCATCGGCGGAAGCATTAAGAACACCATTACCGGCGGTACCTTCAAGACTGCGGCATCCGGCGCAGGATTTGGTACCATCACCGGCAACGTAGAGAACACCATCAAGGGTAATCCCCAGATCGAGTTCGGCTACTACGGTGTTCAGGCAACTCTGATGGATACGATCGTCAAAGGCAACGTTCTGAACCTAATCACCAAGGACGAGAACGGCGTTGCTCCCACCTTCCCCAAGAAGAACGTGGCTATCGACTACGTCTTTGATAACGCAGAGCACACCTACGTATATACCACCGACGGCTCCAACATCGGCTTTGCAGCAACCGGTGCCAGCGGTACGGTCTACACCGACAGCACCAAGTCAAAGAAGGTTGGCGGTGATTCCTCCTTTACCAAGGTAGAAGGCTACGTTGAGACCATCGTAGAAGCAGGTACCTTCAACGGTCACTATTACCTGGGCGGCGGCGTTGAAATTGCAGGTGAAAATGCAGACGGCTACGGTGCCATCAACATCGTCAGAGGCGAACCCGTATTTAACTACGTATGGGCAGGCGGATGCGTCTCCTCTCCCAGAAAAGCCGCATACAAGGTCTACAACGAGATCAACGGCGGTACCTACAACAAGGAGTTCTCCAGCTTTAACAGAACCGCTTCTTCAGGCTCTTACACCAACGCATGCGAGGTCGTTACCCTGATCAAGAACGGTGTCTTCAACAGTTTCGTTCAGTACTGCGAGGCTTGGAACATAAGTCAATCCAACGATCATAAGAGAACCGCTCCGTATACCATGACCATTGAGGGCGGTACCTTCAACGCCGACGTTACCGGTTTGGATGCTCTCAACTCCACCGATTCTTCTTACGTAGGTCCTTATCTCCTGGAGGGTGGCGATGTTACTCTGAACATCAACGGCGGTACCTTTGCCAAGAACATTTATGCAACGAGCTTCGTTTACACTGCCGACAAGTATGCTGACAACGCATTTGCTACCATCAACATTGAGCCTACCAAGGGCGACGTTACCATTCTCGGTACGGTTGAATCCAGATTTGCCAATGAAATCGTCAACCTGAAGGGCGGCGATTATAAGCTGATCCTGGGTGCAGATGCTTCTATCGAGGCTACCTCTGCTACCGGCGACGTAAAGATCGCTCAGGAAAGTGCTTGGAAGAAGCAGGTTTACGTGACTCTGCCCGAAGGCAATACTGCAAAGGTTACCGTAACGGGTACCCACTGCTTTGACAGAGTAGGCACCTCCGTCGTAGCAGTCAAGGGCGGCGTTCAGCTCTTCGGCGCTACCATGATCCTGACGGATCGCGTTGCAGTTCGCGCACTGTTTGACAAGGCAAGTGTGGAGCAGAACGGCGACTTCACCTTCACCTTCAAAATGGGCGAAGAGATTCTGGCAAGTGGAAGCAAGGCAGATCTTGAACCCTACGGCAATGATTACTACTGCATCGTACTTGCAAAGATCGGTGCCAATGACTTTACCAGTGAAGTGGTCTTCAGCGGAAGCGAACTGGTTTGGGATCTTCCCTTCTCCATCAAGTTGCTTGCTGAAAAAGCAGAAACTGCATGG
>JAZPZL010000136.1:0-26346 GCA_045544655.1 Eubacteriales bacterium | reverse complement strand
GGGGACCTGAGGGGTAATATCTACGCGGGAAAAGCCTACGGCAAAGGAATCGGGATAGACGATCTCTCCCGTTTCTTTTTTCGTTTCTTCCGTTTTTGCTTGTGCAGTGTCCTTCGTCACGGTTTCTTCCGTGGGCGCAAGGGAGGAGGAAGAGCAGGCGACGAGGGGAAGGATCATCGCCAAAAGGCAGATGAGAGCAATGATTTTTTTCATAGTAAGATCTCCTTAGGACGCTAAATTTTTGCATTCGCCCAGCATACTGAGCATTTTATCTACCAAGGCTTCACCGGTGCCTTGCACGTAGCGGCATACGTAAACCTCGTAAGCGTTGTGAGGGAAGGCCTCTGTGGTGGGGATGTAGCCGTGACCTCCGTTGGCAAGAGAGCAGATGAAGGTCATTTTAAAGGGGGAAGCCTCACGGCAATCCTTGCCGTTTTTGTCAAACATTTCATAAGGGAAGGCGGTAAAGGCGATATCACCGAAGGTGATGCAGGTAAGACCGATATCGTTTGTTTCGTTCATACCGTCACGGGTGATGATGGCGTTTACCTCACGCTTGGAGCCGAAGCCGTATTTTTGGATCAGAGCCTTACCCTGAGGAGTTTCCACGCCTGCGGCTTTGCACTCCTTCGCCTGCTTCACACGCTCCTCGGAGTCGTGCTTGACGGTGGCAACGTACGTGCCGTCCATTGCAACGATCGTGCCCGTATTTACCTTTTTCTCCTTGGAAAGGGCTTCGCGGGTTGCGATCATAAATCCGTCGATCGCCTCAATGAAATTGGGGTATTTTCTTTCCCCCTCGATCACGGAATTAAAGTTCAGATTGCCGCTGGCACCGCTGTGGTACACAAAGTAGCAATCCAGCTCCTTCTCAGCCGCTTCCCGGAAGGGGGCGATAAAGTCTGCGGAAAGCTGATTTTTATACATACTTGTGGCACCGCCGTAGTGGGTCTGATAGTTGACCATCAATACATCCTTGGTGCCTTCCCGCTCAAATCTCAAGGTGCGAAGCTCGTTATCCGCTACGGATTCGTGAGCGACGGCGGTACCCTTGGAGGGGTTGGTCTGATAGCTGCCGTTTTTCAGAAGATAGCGGCGGACGAAGGTAAGGGAGTCGGTATGACCGGTGCCGACGTAAGCCTGAGCGGGAGCCAGGTCACGCAGGGCGTCTTCCGCTACGAATTTCAGCTGTTCGTACCAGATGGCGGTCCAGCGCGCTTCGTCGGCGCTGTTTCCGCCCGCGGTGTGAGCGTTGTGGGTGTGGGTGGTATTGATGATGATGTTTTCTGCGGGAATGCCGAATTCCTTTTCCAGCATATTTCTGGAGCTTGTTGCCAGATTCACGTTGATGCCCTTCAGGTCGGCAGACATAAGAAGCGCCGCGTTTTCACCGTCGGAAACGGCGGTGCAGGTGAGCATCAGGGGATCGTGAACGGTTTCCGCAGTGCCTTCGTAAATGGGCAGGGGAACGTAGGAGATATCCGCAATGGAATAGCCTACGGAAAAGCCCTCGGGATAAACGATGGGGTCGAATTCTTCCTCCTCGGTTTCTTTTTTGGAAACCGTTTTTTTCGGCTCCTCCTCAGGCTCGGGCAGGGTCAGCGTAGTAGCACAGGAGCACAGGGGCAAAAGGAACGTAAGTGCCAATGCCAACGCGATCAGTTTTTTCATAAAATTCTCCTAGGATATACTTTTTATCATTTTATCAAAAATCGAAGCGGAATGAATGAATATTCGGTTAATTTTTACAGTTTAAAGAAGATTTTCTTCCCATTTCTAGGACAAAAAAACGGAAGCCCGCAGGCTTCCGTTTGAAAAAAATAGGTTTTTATATTTTTATGCAGCGTTTTTGCACTGATTCAGGAGGGTAAGCATATCGGCAACGAACTGCTCACCGCAGCCCTGGGTATATTTACAGGTCACTACCTCGTAGGAACCGTGGGGGAAGGCTTCGGTGGTGGGAATGTAGCCGAAGGAGCCGCCTGCCAAAGAGTTGATGAAGGTCATCTTGTAGGGAGAACCGTCACGGGCTTGCTTACCGTTTGCGTGGAACATTTCGTAGGGGAATGCACAGAAGGCGAAATCTCCGAAGGTGATGCAGGAAAGGGGGATGTCGTTGGTTTCGCCCATACCGGCTCTTGTGATGATGGCGTTGACGTGACGCTCGGAGCCGATACCGTGCTGAGCCTTGAGCGCTTGCATTTCTGCGGAGCCTTCTTTCATTTTGCTGATCTTCTTTGCAGCTTCTACCATCTCGGGAGAATCGTGGTATACGGTTGCCACGGAATCCATCTTTGCACCGCGGATGGTTCCTACCTCAGCTTTTTCTTCACTGGCAAGAGCCTCGTCGGTGGCAAGGATAAAGCCGTCGATGGCATCGATAAAGTTGGCGTATTTTCTTTCGCCGGGGATCAGGGAGTTGAAGTTTACGTCACCGCCTGCGCCCTGCTGATATGCGAAGAGACAATCGTACTTCTTCTCAGCTGCGGTACGGAAGGGAAGGATGTAGTCAGCGGAAAGCTGCTTGGGATACATACCGGTAGCTCCGCCGTAGTGGGTCTGATAGTTTACCATCAAAACGTCCTTCTTGTCCTTGCGATCCCAACGGATGGTTCTCAGCTCGGGATCAGCCTGGGATTCGTGAGCAACCACACCACCGCTGGGGTTGGTCTGGTATTTGCCGTTTTCCAAAAGGTAACGGCGAACGAAGGTGATTCCTTCCGTGTGGCCCTTGCCGATGTAAACGTTTTCAACCTCGGCAAGATCCAGAAGCGCGTTTTCTACGATGATGGGAAGCTGCTTGTAGTAGTTTGCCAGCCAACGGGTCATTTCGGCAGAGCTACCGCCTACGGTGGGTGCATTGTGGGTGTGGGTGCAGCCGATGATCACGTTTTCGGCGGGGATGCCGAACTCTTTTTTAAGGATGGTGCAGGAACGGTTGAAAACGCTCTCCTGCATACCCTTCAGGTCAGCGGACATCACCAGAGCAACGTTGCCCTCGCCGTCACTCATGGCGGTGCAGGTGAGCATCAAGGGGTCGTGGATGGACTCTGCGGTGCCATCGTAAATGGGAAGGGGGCACTGACCGGAAATATCACCGATGGCGTAGCCTACTGCGAAGGTATCGGGATAGGTGATTTCTTTCTTTTCTTCCTTTTTTTCTTCGGTTTTGGCTTCAACGGTCTCTTCCGCGGTCTTCGTTTCCTCGGTCGCAAGTCCGGAGGAGCAGGCGCAAAGGGGAAGGATCATCGCCAAAAGGCAGATGAGCGCAATGATTTTCTTCATAACATAAAAAATCCTTTCTGGTTTTGGTGTATACTTTCATTCATTTTACCAAAAACGGAAAAGAAAGCAATGAATATTCAGTTAATTTTTACGATTTTGCAGACTTTTTTGGTCCATTTTTGGATAAAAGAAACGGAAACCTCGGGGTTTCCGTTTCTTTTGCTTGGTTTATGCAGCGTTTTTGCACTGGTTCAGAAGATCCAGCATCGTTGCCACGAAGGCTTCGCCGCAGCCCTCGGTAAAGCGGCAGATGGATACCTCGTAGCCGCCGTGGGGGTAAGCGAAGGCGGAGGGGATGTAGCCGTACCCGCCGCCGGCAAGGGAAAGGACGAAGGTCATATCGTAGGGGGAGGCGTCGCGGCATTCCTTGCCGTTGGTATCAAACTGCTCGAAGGGGAATGCGGTAAAAGCAATGTCGCCGAAGGCGATGGCAGACAGGGGAACGTCCTCGGTATCGCCGTATTCGGTGTTGCGGGAAACCACGGAGCCGGGCTCGTACTTGTTGTCAAAGCCGTATTTTGCGATGAGCGTTTTGCCTTCCGCGGTATCTCTGCCTACAGACTGGATCTCCTTTGCCTGGGCAATACGCTCGGGGGGATCCTTGCGGATCGCCTGGGTGTGCCACTTAAAGGCAGAACGGATGGCACCCACCTTGGCTTCCTTCTCTGCATCAAGCGCCGCGTTGGTGGCTCTCATAAATTCGGGAATGGTATCCAGGAAGGTGGCGTAAATCTTTTCACCGGGGATGGGAGAGTTGAAGTTGACGTTTCCGCCCGCACCGCTGTAGTAAGCGAAGAGGCAATCCAGATCCTTTTCTGCGGCATCGCGGAAGGGAGCGATAAAGTCTGCGGAAACCTGAGCGGGATACATACCGGTGGCTCCGCCGTAGTGAGTCTGGAAGTTGACCATCAGAACGTCCTTCTTGTTCTTGCGGTCAAAACGGATGGTGCGAAGCTCCGGATCGGCGTCGGTCTCGTGCTTGACGGCGTTCTTATTGCCGTGAGTATCGTAGGTGCCGTCGGGCATCAGGTAGCGGCGCACGAAAGCGATGCTGTTTGCGGTGCTCTTACCGGTATAGCAGGTCTCAATTTCGTCCAGGTCCAGCAGAGCTTCTTTGACGATGACGGGGATCTGCTTGTAAAGCTTTGCCACGAAGCGGGTCATATTGGAATCGGAGGAGGAGTTGACGGTGGGGGCGGAGTGAGTATGGGTGGCGCTGATCATCACGTTTTCGGGCTTGATGCCGAAATTCTTTTCGATGATGGAGGTGCAGCGCTCAAATACCTTTCGATTCATACCCTTCAGGTCTGCGGTCATAATAAGAGCAACGCCGCCTTCTCCGTCGGACAGGGCAACGCAGGTCAGATTCAGGGGATCGTGCACGGATTCCGCGGTGGCGTCGTACATGGAAATGGGGAAAGAGGTGATGTCACCCATAGCGTAGCCTACGGCAAAGGTATCGGGATAGGTGATCTCTTTTTTGTCGTCTTTCTTTTCTTCGGTCTTGGCTTCAACGGTCTCTTCCGCGGTCTTCGTTTCCTCAGTCGCAAGGGAGGAGGAGCAGGCACACAGGGAAAGCAGAGTGATTGCCGCCAGAAGCAGTGCCAGGATTCTTTTCATAACGTTCTCCTTTTGTCTTTTCAATTTAATTTTCGTTTTTACAGAGATTCAGAAGTCGCAGCATTTCGTTTGCGAATTCCTCGCCGCAGCCGGGCACGTAGGGACAGCTGAGCACCTCGTAGCTTCCGTTGGTGAAGGCAAGGGCAGAGGGCATATAGCCCATAGAGCCGTTGGTAAGGGAGCAGATGAAGGTCATCTTATAGGGAGAGCCGTCCCGCACCTCCTTGCCGTTGGTATCGAACATTTCGTAGGGGAAGGCGGTGAAGGCAATGTCACCGAAGGTGATGGCGGAAAAGTTCACGTCCTCGGTCTCGCCCTTTTCGCGGTTACGGGAAATGGTGTGGGAGGCGTCGTACTTGGTCTCAAATCCGTACTTTTTCAACAGGGAGATCCCAAGCTCGGATTCCCAGCCTGCGGACTGACACTCGATGGCTTGCTTTACCCGCTCCTCGCTGTCCTTTTTCACCGTGGCGGTATAAATGCTTGCGGTGGAATGGATGGTGCCAAGTTCAGCCTTTTCCTCCTTGGAAAGGGCTTCCTCGGTGGCTCTGATGAATTCGGGAATGGCATCCAGGAAGGTGGGATAGGGATCCTCGCCGGGAATGGCGGAATTGAAGTTGATGTTTCCGCCTGCACCGGACTGATAAGCAAAGAGACAGTCAAACTTCTTCTCCGCCTGCTGACGGAAGGGGAGAATAAAGTCTGCGGAAAGCTGCTCGGGATAGAGACCCGTGGCTCCGCCGTAGTGGGTCTGATAGTTGACCATCAAAACGTCCTTCTTATTCTTGCGGTCGAAGCGGATGGTACGAAGCTCGGGATCTGCCACGGATTCGTGGGCGATGGGATTCTTGGAGGAGGATGCATTGGTGCGGAAGCCGCCGTCTGCCAGATGGTATCTGCGGACAAAGGAAATACCGCTTGCGGTGCTCTTACCGATGAAAGCACCCTCTACGGGATCCAGATCCCGCAGGGCAGCCTCTACCAGGATCGGCAGCTGCTTATAGTATTTTGCAGACCAGCGGGCAAGCTCGGCGGAGTCGCCGCCTACAGTGGGAGCGGAGTGGGTGTGGGTGCAGTTGATCATCACGTTTTTCGCGGGAATGCCGAACTGCTTTTCAATGAGCTCTGCGGAGCGGTCCGATACGTTGCGCTTCATACCCTTCAGATCCGCGCTCATAATGAGGGCAACGTTGCCCTCCCCGTCGGAAATGGCGGTGCAGGTGAGCATCAGGGGATCGTGAATGGTTTGTGCGGTGGCATCGTACATGGGCAGAGGAACGGTGGATATATCAATGATGGAGTAACCGACGGCAAAGGTATCGGGATAGACGATGGGCCCCGTTTCCTTGTTCTCCTCGGTTTTTGCTTCAGCAGTCTTTTCCGCGGTCTTCGTTTCCTCGGTAGCAAGGCTTGAGGAAGAGCAGGAAACCAGGGAAAGAACCGTGATCGCCGCTAAAAGAAAGGCGAGAATTCTTTTCATAACAAACCTCCTTGGGAATGATTACAACTATTTTACCAAAAAATGCGGAAAAAGCAATGAATATTCGGTTAATTTTACAAAAAAACGGAGGCGATTTGCTTCCGTTTTTTCAGTTTGATTTTAGCCTGCATTTTTGCAGAGATTCAAAAGGCGGATGGATTCGTTTGCAAATTCCTCGCCGGA
Source organism: Eubacteriales bacterium (assembly GCA_045544655.1). Classification (GTDB taxonomy): domain Bacteria; phylum Bacillota; class Clostridia; order Oscillospirales; family SIG627; genus RGIG5579. Next base: position 19,778 of record JAZPZL010000136.1, on the reverse strand, counting down.
GCCGGGGGCAAAGCGGCAGTTGAAGGTCTCGTAGCCGCCGTTCTCATAACCCAGTGCGGAGGGAACGTAGCCCAGGGCGTCACCGGAAAGGGTGCAGATGAAGGTCATTTTATAAGGAGAGCCGTCGCGGACCTGCTTGCCGTTTTCGTGGAACATTTCGTAGGGGAAGGCGGTGAAGGCAAGATCGCCGACGCCGATGGCGGTCAAGGGAACGTCCAAGGTCTCGCCCAGGCGGGAGCGGGTGACGATGAAGGCGGGCTGGAAGTGGCTGTCAAAGCCGTATTTTGCCATCAGAGCCTGTCCCTCGGCACTTTCGTAGCCTGCGGAAACCACCTCCTGGGCTTTTTTCACCTCGTCCTCGGAGTTGTGCATCACCTTGCCCGGATACAGATTTCTCTCGCCGTGGATCTTGCCCAGCTCTACCGGCTCCTCGGTATCCATGGCGCGCTGGGTGCTGTTTATAAATTCCACGATGGCGTCGCTTGGCTCTTCGTAATAGCGCTCACCGGGGATATTGGACTTGAAGTTGATGTTACCGCCTGCGCCGCTGTAGTAAGCAAAGTGGCAATCCCATTTTTCCTGCGCCTGCTTGCGGAAGGGGTGAACGAAGTCTGCGGAAAGCATATTTGCCTTTACCTGTCCGCCGTAGTGGGTCTGGAAGTTGACCATGAGAACGTCCTTTTTATTCTTGCGGTCAAAGCGTACGGTGCGAAATTCGGGATCTGCCTGGGATTCGTGTGCCTTGTAATCCTCGCAGGGATTGGAGGAGGCGATGGTCTTAAAGGATCCGTCTGCCATATAGTAGCGGCGTACGAAGCCGATGGGATGCTCCTCATTGGCTTTTCCCACGTAGGTCTGCTCTACCAAGTCAAGATCCCGCAAAGCCTCCTCTACGACCAGGGGAACCTTTTTGTAATACTGCTGGACCCAGAGAGAATTTCCCAAAACTTCCTCACCCGCGTCGGGAGCAGAGTGGGAGTGGGTAGAGCTGATGATCACGTTTTCGGCTGGAATGCCGAATTTTTTCTCAATGATGGAAAGGGACTGGTTAAACACCTTGCCGTACATCTTTTTCAAGTCGATGGTCATAATGAGAGCCACGTTTTCTCCGTCGCAAATGGCAACGCAGGAGAGCTGCAGGGGATCCTGGGATCCGGTGGCTTCACCGCCGTAGTAGGCAAGGGGATATACGGAGCCGGTCACGTCCTCCATACCAAAGCCTACGGAATAGCCCTCGGGATAGGTGATGGGGCCGGTTTCTTTTTCTTCTTCGGTCTTCTTTACTTCGGTTTTTGCTTCCTCCGTTTTCGTTTCCTCGGTAGCAAGGCTTGAGGAGCAAGCGCACAGAGGGAGAAGCATGGCAAGTGCAAGAAACAATGCGATCAGTTTTTTCATAATGGAAGTCCTTTTCAATGGATATTTTGAGTTTGGGTTACGAATCCGATTTACATTCGTTCAGGAGAGTGGTCATATAATCCACGAACAGCTCGCCGCAGCCTTCGGTATAGCGGCAGACGCCCACCTCGTAACCGCCGTGGGGGAAGGCTTCCTTGGTGGGAATATAGCCGTAGCCGCCTCCCGCAAGGGAGTTGACGAAGGTCATTTTAAAGGGGGAAGCGTCACGGCACTGCTTGCCGTTTTCGTGGAACATCTCGTAAGGAAAGGCGGTGAAGGCGATATCCCCGAAGGTGATGCAGGACAGGGGAACGTCCTCGGTATCCCCCATTTGGGTGTTGCGCTTGATGACCATACCGGGCTCGTACTTGGTGGAAAAACCGTATTCCTTAAGAAGCTGAGTCAGCTGATCTCCTTCTTCCAGAGCGGCGCAGCTGCGCGCGTGGGAAATTCGCTCTTTGCTGTCCTTTTTCACGGTGGCGGTACACCGGCCTGCGGCAGTCTTGATGGTTCCCGGCTCCGCCTTTTCCTCCGCCTTGAGTGCCTTTTCGGTGGCGATCATAAAGCCCTCGATGGCAGTCTCAAAATCGGAGTAGATCCGTTCGCCGGGGATCAGAGAGTTGAAATTCACGTCACCGCCCGCACCGGACTGATAAGCGAAAAGACAGTCCCATTTTTCCTGCGCCTGCTTGCGGAAGGGCATTACGAAATCCGCGGAGAGCTGCAGAGGGTATTTTGCGGTGGCTCCGCCGTAGTGGGTCTGATAGTTGACCATGAGAACGTCCTTCTTATTCTTGCGGTCAAAGCGGATGGTGCGCAGCTCCGGATCGGCGACGGATTCGTGGGCGATGGGCTTGTCGGAGGAGGAGGGATTCATTTTGTAGGTGCCGTCCGCCAACAGATAGCGGCGGCAGAAGGAGATCCCTTCTGCATTGGCTTTTCCGATGTAAGTGTTTTCCACTGCGTCCAGATCGCGAAGTGCTTCTTCCACGATGGCGGGGAAGGTCTTGTAATAAATGGGAGCCCAGCGGGTCACTTCCGCGTCACTTCCGCCTACGGTGGGGGCGGAGTGGGTATGGGTACAGCTGAGAATGACGTTTTGGGCGGGGATGCCGAATTTTTCCTCGATGATCTTGGTGGTGCGCTCGAAGACGGGACGGTGCATTCCCTTCAGATCTGCGGTCATAACCAGAGCCACGTTTCCTTCTCCGTCGGAAAAGGCGGTGACGGTGAGCATTAGAGGATCGTGGATGCGGTCTGCAACGCCGTTGTACATACTCAGGGGAGTGGTGCAGGTGATATCACCGATGGAATAGCCGACTGCAAAGGAATCGGGATAGACGATGGGACCCGTTTCCTTCTCTGAAGAGGTTTCGGGGGCAGTTTCGGTCTCAGTGATGGCAAGGCTTCCGCCGCCGCAAGCACAGAGAGGAAGGCAGATCGCCAGAAGGCAAAGAAGGGCAATCAGTTTTTTCATAACGTTCTCCTGAAAATTATTTGTGATAGCCGCGTTCTCTCAGGCACTCCAGGATCAGATCCGGATTGTCGCAGGTGATCAGCTCCACGCCCGCGGCAATGGCAACGTCCACCATTTCCCCGTTTTTGACGGCAGTACCCGCCCAGGGGCGGATACCCTTGGAGCGCATTTCGTCGCATTCCTCACGGGTGGCAACGCGACGGTCACCGGGTACACCGTCGGAGGCGAACATACAGCAGCAATAGCCGAAGGAGAAGGGCTTTTCCATCTCGCCCATGAGAGGGGCGGGAAAATAGAGGTGGAGACGGTATTTGTCACCGTATTTGCCGTAAATGTATTCGTGAAGCTTGCCGCTCCAGGTATTGATCACGACTCTGTCGGTAAAGCCGTAATCGTCCACGATCTTCAAGACGCGGTCGCATACGGAATAGGAGGTCTCCTCCCAGTCATCCACGGGGTATTCCTTCAATTCTATATCCAAGGTGACGGTGGGATGATCCTTGACCAGCTCCATCAAGTCCGTAAATTCAGGGATCCTTTCTCCCGCAAATTCAGGTGCTTTCCAAGAGCCTGCATCCAGTGCCTGAAGCTCCTCCAGGGTCATATCGCAGACCTTGCCGGAGCCGTTTGTGGTGCGATCCACCTTGGCATCGTGAATGAGGACCAGCCTTCCGTCACGGGTGATCCGCACGTCGGTCTCGATCTGATCTACGTCCAGCTCCAGTGCCTTGCGGAAGGCAAGCATGGTATTTTCCGGATACTTTTTGCTCCAGCCGCGGTGTGCGGCAACGTAGACATTTTTCTCGCTTTGCGTCCAGTAGTTCATAGCAATGCTCCTTTAATTTGCGTTTTTGCAAGCTTCCAGCAGCTTGACGGATTCCTGAGCCAGCTGTTCACCGGTGCCTCCTACGAAGCGGCAGTTGTAGGTCTCGTAGCCGCCGTGGGAATACCCAAGCTGAGAGGGAATGTAGCCGAAGGCTCCTCCGGAGAGGGAGCAGATGAAGGTGGTCTTGAAGGGAGAAGCGTCGCGGACCTCCTTGCCGTTTTCGTGGAACATTTCGTAGGGGTATCCCGTCCACGCCAGATCACCGAAGGAAATGGCGTTCAGGGGAACGTCCAGGGTCTCGCCCAGCTCGGAGCGGACTATGGTAAAGGAGGCGTCGTAGTATCCGTCAAAGCCGTATTTTTCCATCAGTGCGCGGCCTGTGTCGGTATCCTCGTAGCCGGCATTGGCAACCTCCTGCGCCTGAGCGACTCTCTCGGCAGGATCGTGGCGCACGGTGGCGGTAACCGTACTTCTCTGAGCCTGAACCTTGCCCAGGGAAACCTTTTCCTCGGCATTCAGGCAAGCCTGTGTGGTTTCCATAAAGCCGTCGATGGCATCCAGCCAGGTTTCGTAATAACGCTCCCCTGCAAGGGCGGTGTTGAAGTTGATATTACCGCTTGCACCGCTGTAGTAAGCGAACTGGCAATCCCATTCCTTTTCTGCCTCCTTGCGGAAGGGGTGAACGAAGTCTGCGGAAAGCTGTTCCTTGTACGTGCTGGTTGCTCCGCCGTAGTGGGTCTGGAAGTTGACCAGAAGCACGTCCTTCTTATTTTTGCGGTCAAAGCGGATGGTGCGGAATTCAGGATCCGCCTCAGATTCGTGGGCAACGGGCTTGTCGGAGGCGCTGGGATTCATTTTATACTTACCGTTTTCCAGCAGATAGCGGCGCACGAAGCCGATGGGATGCTCCGTATTTGCCTTGCCGGTATAAGCGCCCTCTACCACGTCAAGATCGCGAAGAGCGGCTTCTACCGCTTGAGGAAGCTTCTTGTAATACTGCTGCATCCAGGCAACGTTGCCCTCCGCCTGAGAGCCTGCGTCGGGGGCGGAGTGGGTGTGGGTACAGCTGAGGATCACGTTTGCGGCGGGAATATCAAATTCCTTTTCGATGATCTCAAGGCTTCTGTTTGCCACGTTATCCAGCATCTTCTTCAGGTCTGCGGTCATAACGAGCGCCACGCTCTCCCCGTCGGAAATGGCAACTACGGTAAGCAGGAGCGGGTCGTGAGCGCCTTTTGCGATGCCGCCGAAATAGGCAATGGGGGTCTTGCCCGTAATGTCGATCGTGCTGTAGCCTACGGAATAGCCTTCGGGATAGACGATGGGGCCGGTTTCCTTGGCTTCTTCCGTTTTTTCGGTTTTGGTTTCCTGATCCTCACCGGTTGCGGTCTGCTGTGCTTCCAGAGAGGTGGAGGCGCAGGCACACAGAGGGAGAAGCATTACAAGTGCCAGGGTCAGTGCGATGAGTTTTTTCATTGGTGTGAATTCCTTTCTATGCGGCGTTTTTGCATTCGTTCAAAAGACGGATCTGTTCGTTTGCAAAGGCGGTACCGCTGCCCTTTTCAAAGCGGCAGGTGGATACCTCGTAGCTCATATGATCCTCCGCAAGGGCGGAGGGGACGTAATTGTTGGATTCATTGGTCATAGACAGGGTGAAGGTCATTTTAAAGGGGGATGCGGCGCGGACCTCCTGCCCGTTGGTATCGAACTGCTCGAAGGGAGCGGTGGAGAAAGCGATCTCCCCGAAGGAGACGGCAAAGAAGTGCAGGTCCTTGGTGGGTCCCCAGCTTGCGCGGGTGACTACGGCGCTCGCTTCGTACTTAGAAAGAAAGCCGTACTGACGGATCTTTTCCGAACGGAGCTTTTCATCAGAGGTGGCGTCGATCTCCTTGGCGTGAGCGATTCGCTCGGGGGAGTCCTGCTTCACGGCCGCCTGATAGACGGACGCCTTGGCAACGATCTTGCCGGTAGAGGTCTCCGCTTCGCTCTCCAGGGCGGTCTTGACGGCGCGAACGAATTCTCCCGCGCCGCTTTGCCAATCGTAGTGGATCCTTTCACCGGGGATGGCGGAGTTGAAATTCAGATTTCCGGAGGAGCCGCTGTAATAGCCGAAGAGACAATCCAGTTCCTTTTCCGCTTTTGTGCGGAACGCGCCGAAAATGTCTGCAGAAAGCTTTCCTTCGCCCACACCGCCCATATAGTGGGACTGGTAGTTGGCCATAAGCACGTCCTTTTTCCCCTCTCGCTCAAAGCGGATGGTGCGGACCTCGTTGTCCGCTTCGGATTCGTGGGAAACGGCGGTGGAGCCTGCATTGGTCTGCCAGGAGCCGTCGGGCATAAGATACCGGCGGACGAAGTTCAAGTTTTCCGTATAGCCCTTGCCGGTATATGCTTTGGAAGGGGCAAGGTCGCGGAGGGCGTCCTCTACGCCGATCTTGAACTTTTCATAGAAGTTTTTCAGCCATCTGGCGTCGTTTCCGATGGAGGGCGCGGAGTGGGAATGGGTCACGTTGATGAGCAGGTTTTCCGCAGGAATACCGTAGCTCTTCCCGATCTGCTTGGCGCATTGCTCGTAAACGCTCAGAGAAATGCCCATAGCGTCGGCAGTCGCAAGGAGCGCAACGTTTTCCCCATCGCAAACGGCGACTACGGTCAGGTACAGAGGATCCTGGACCGCGGTGGCCTCACCCTCCCAGACGTTTACGGGAAGGGGACCGGAAATATCCGCTCTGCCAAAGCCAACGGAAAAGGCATCGGGGTAAACGATGGGACCCGTATCCTTGATCTCCTCGGTTTTCGCTTCTGCAGTTTCGGGCTTTGTGTTCGTTTCGTTGATGGCAAGGCTTCCTCCTCCGCAAGCGCAAAGGGGGAGACAGATCGCAAGCAGGCAGATGAAAGCTATGAGTTTTTTCATTGGTGTGAATTCCTTTCTACGCGGCGTTTTTGCATTCGTTCAAAAGACGGATCATTTCTGCGGCAAATTTTTCCGCACTGCCGTATTCAAAATAGGTAATAATGACCTCGTAGGATCCGTGAGGAACCGCTAGCGCAGAGGGCACGTAGCCGAAAGAGCCGTTGGTAAGAGAGCAGATAAAGGTAGATTTGAAGGGAGAGGCGGCTCTCACCTCCTGCCCGTTGGTATCAAACATTTCGTAAGGGGCGGATACGAAGGCAATATCACCGCAGGAAATCGCGGTAAAGGGAATTTCGGGATGCTCGCCCAGACCTTTTCGCATAATGACGGCGGTTGCCTGATACTTGGACACAAAGTCGTATTTGTGCAGAAGCTCGGTAAAGCTTTTGCCTGCACCGCGGACGGTATTGACCTCTACGGCGTGGTTATAGCGTTCCTCGGAGTCCTGAATGGTGGTGGCGACGTATTTGGAAGAGGCGGAACGGATGGGTCCGGTTTCAACTTTTTCCTCTTTTGTGATGGCATCCTTTGCCGCCAGCATCAGACCCTCGGTGGCTTCCACGAAGTTTTCGTATTTCTTTTCGCCCTTCAGCTTGCCGCTGAAATTCAGATTGCCGGAGGCACCGCTGTGATAGGTGAAAAGACACCCAAGCTCCTTTTCAGCCGCTTCACGGAAGGTGTGGACAAAGTCGGCGGAATACTGATCCGGATAGCGGGAGGGGGAATCGCCGTAGTGGGTCTGATAATTGACCATCAAAACGTCCTTCTTGCCCTCTCTTTCAAAGCGGACGGTGCGCATTTCGTTGTCTGCCTCGGATTCGTGGGCGACAGGCTCGTCGGAGGTGCTGGGATTGGTGCTGTATTTTCCGTTTGCTTTCAGGTATCTTCTGACGAAGGTGATGCCCTCGGTGTGAGAAACACCCACGTAGGCTTCGGCAGGAGTCAGATCCAAAAGTGCTTCCTTGGCGGCGGAAACGATCTGTTTATAAAACGTGGTTTCTACCCAATGCGAGGTGTTTTCATTGTTATCAAAGCCGGGAGCGGGGGCAGAGTGAGTATGGGTGGCGTTCAGGAGCACACGCTCGGCGGGGATCCCAACGCTTTTTTCAATCAGCCTCAGTACGGTATCCGCGACGTTGACTCGGATGGAGCGCACGTCTACAGACAGCAGCAGGGCGGCGCTTTCTCCGTCGCAAAGGGCGGTAGCCGTGATCTGCAAGGGGTCGTGGGCACTTTCGCCGACTCCCTCATAGATGGGGAGTGCGGCTTGGGGCGTGATATCCACGCGGGCGTAGCCTACGGAAAAGCCTCGGGGATAAACGATCTTTCCGCTATCCTTTTTTTCGGATTCGGTTTTGGTTTCTGCGGTCTTATTTTCCTCGGTCGCCTCCGTTTGGGGGAGGGAGGCGGAGCAGGCAAGGAGAGGCAAGCAGAATGCAAAAAGGCAAAGAATGGCAATCAGTTTTTTCATAGAAAAGCTTCCTTTCGTCTTAAGCGGCGTTTTTACATTCGTTCAAAAGGCGGATCTGCTCACGGACGAATTCTTCAGCGCTTCCTTCCACGAATTTGGTCTGACCTACCTCGTAGGCGCCGTGGGGGAAGGCAAGGGCGGAGGGTACGTAGCCGTTGTGGTCGTTGGTAATGGAGAGGGTAAAGGTCACGGGGAAGGGAGAAGCGGCTCTCACCTCTTGTCCGTTGGTATCAAACTGCTCGAAGGGAACGGTGGAAAAGGCAATATCGCCAAAGGTGACTGCGAAAAACTTCATATCCAGGGTATCCCCCAGGTTGTGGCGGGTGATTACGGCGGTGGCGGCGTATTTGGAGGAGAAGCCGTATTTTTTTATCAGCGCCTGTCCTTCGGCGGAATCTCTGCCGACGCTTGCAATTTCCTTGGCTTGAGCGAGACGCTCGGGGGAATCCTTCATAACCGTGCCCGCGTAGGTGGAGGAAGCGGCGCGGATCTTGCCGGTCTGCACCTCCTTTTCTCCTGCAATGGCCTCGCGAACTGCCTTTACGAATTCCTCTGCGGCTTCTTCGCGGGAGTCTACGGTCTTTTCACCGGGAATGGGGGAATTGAAGTTCAAATTTCCGCTGGAGCCACTGAAATATGCAAAGTGGCAATCCAGCTCCTTTTCGGCGACTGAACGGAAATTACCGAATACGTCGGAGGAAAGCTTTCCTTTGGCAATGCCGCCCATATAGTGAGACTGCCAGTTGGTCATCAAAACGTCCTTCTTGCCTTCGCGCTCAAAGCGGATGGTGCGCAGGGAACGGTCTGCCTCGGTTTCGTGCTTGACGGAGGACTTGTTGCCTTGGGTGATATAGCTTCCGTCGGGCTGGAGATAACGGCGGACGAAGGCAAAGTTCTTGGTTTCGCCTTCTCCCGCAAACGCTTTTGCAGGGGTCAGGTCACGGAGCGCCGCTTCCACGGCCTCGGTGAACCGGCTGTAAAAATTCTTCAGCCAGCGAGCATTACCGCCGATGGAGGGTGCCGAGTGGGAGTGGGTCGCATTGATCAGCAAATTTTCGGGGGGGATGTTGTATTTGGCAACGAGCTTTGCACAGCTCTCGTAGGAGGACTTCTTGATTCCCAAAGCGTCGGCGCCTACCAGAAGCGCCACGTTTTCCCCGTCGCAAACGGCAACTACGGTGAGCATCAGGGGGTCACCCACTACGGTCGCCTGACTTTCCCAGACGTCAACGGGCAAGGGACCGGAAATATCGGTTCTTCCGAAGCCGACGGAAAAGCCCTCGGGATAGACGATCTCATCTTTTCCTTCTTTGGTGGAAAGGGTTTTGTTTTCCTCGGTCGGGTTCTCGTTTTCGTTGGTAATTGCCGCAAGGCTTCCGCCGCCGCAAGCGCACAGAGGCAGGCAGATCGCCAAAAGGCAAACCAGAGCGATCAGTTTTTTCATAGGATACTCCTCCTATTTTATATTATTCTTTATATATGTTACCAAGAAGTCGAAGAAAAAGGGTGAATATTTGGTGAATTTTTACATGAAATGCACAAAAAAACGGAAGAAAATCTCTTCCGTTTTTCGTGGGGGTTAGCTTTCTTGCTTGCACTTTTCCAAAAGACCCAGCTGCTGAGCGGCAAATTCCGTGCCGCTTCCGGGAACGAATTTGCCTGTTGCCACCTCGTAGGAGCGGTGATGGTCCGCCAGGGCGGAGGCAACGTATGCGAAGGATTCGTTTACCATGGACAGGGTGAAGGTCATTTTATAGGGGGAAGCGGCTCGCACCTCCTGTGCGTTGGTGTCGAACTGCTCAAAGGGAACGCCGGAAATGGCGACGTCACCGAAGGCTACGGCAAAGAAATGCACGTCCAGGGTCTCGCCCAGGGAATTGCGGTGGAGGATCGCACCGGGCTCGTATTTGTTGACGAATTTATATTTTTTGACCAGCTCCGCTCCCTCGGGCGTGTCTCTTCCCACGTTGCGGATCTCTTGTGCCTGGGCGATGCGCTCCGGGGTGTCGTGGCGTACCTTACCCTTGTAAACGGTGGTGGCGGTGATTACCTTGCCGGACTCCAGCTCTATTTCCTGCCCCAGTGCCTCTTTGGCGGTGCGGAGCAGCTCTGCCGCCGCTTCACCGATGGTGAAATGCTTTTTCTCACCGGGGATGGCAGTGAGGAAGTTCAGGTTGCCGGAGGCTCCGCTGCAGTACATAAAATCACAGCCAAGCTCCTGTTCCGCAAGGGCGCGGAAGTCACCGAATACGTCTGCGGTGATCATACCCTTTTCTACGCGACCGTGGTAATGGGTCTGATAATTTGCCATGAGGATATCCTTTTTGCCCTCTCGGACCAGGCGCAGGGTGCGAAGCTCGTTATCCGCCTCGGATTCGTGCTTCACGGGGTTGTCTGCGGCAGAGGGGTTGAATTTCCAGGTGCCGTCTGCCAAAAGGTAGCGGCGCACGAAGGTGAGGGAATCGGTATAGCCCTTTCCTGCGAAGATGCGGGCGGGGGAGAGATCGGCAAGGGCGCTTTCCGTCACGGAAAGGGCGGCGTCAAAGAAGGTCTCTGCCCAGGAGCAGCTGCGGGTGATGGTGGGCGCGTAATGGGAGTGAATGGCGCTGATCATAATACTTTGGCGGGGGATCCCGAATTTTTCACCCAAAAGCCTTGCGCATTCCTCGAAGGCGGTGCCGTCTACCTTCATTACGTCTGCGCTCATCACCAGGGCGGTGTTTTCCCCGTCGCTGAAGGCGATGCAGGTCAGATACAAGGGATCACGGTAAACGTCTGCGGTGCTGTTCCAGGTATTGATGGGGAGGGGACCGGAGAGCTGCTTTCTTCCGTATCCCACAGAAAACGTAGATTTCATCATAAAAACTCCTTATTCTTTACATTGATTCAAAAGATCTTGCATAGCTTCCACGAACAGCTCGGCGCATCCCGAGGTGTAAGGACACACAACGACCTCGTAGCCGCCGTGGGGGAAGGCTTCCTTCGTAGGCATATAGCCGTAGGTTCCGCCGGAAAGTCCGTTGATAAAGGTCATTTTAAAGGGGGAGGTGTCGCGGACGACTTTTCCGCTGGTGTCAAACTGCTCAAAGGGGAAGGCGGCAAAGGCAAGGTCCCCGAAAACGATGCAGTTCAGGGGAACGTCCTCGGTATCGCCCATTTCCTTATTGCGCTTCAGAATGCCGCTTGCCTCGTATTTGGAGTCAAAGCCGATCTGATCGCACAGTGCGCGCTTTGCCTCCTCGTCGTCCCCCAGGGCGCTGACCTGCTCTGCCAGAGCAATGCGCTCGGGACTGTCCTTCTTGACGGTGGCGGTGACTGTGGCAGAAGCGGAAACGATCTTCCCGAGATTTACCTTTTCTTCTGCAGACAAAGCATCCTGAGTCGTTTTGATAAAGGAGGGGATGGCTTCGTTGTAATTGCGGTATTTCTTCTCCCCGGGGATGGGGGACTCAAAATTGATATTGCCCTCCGCACCGCTCTGATAGGAGAAGAGACAGTCGAATTTCTGTTCGGCGTGCTTGCGGAAGGGGTGGATCCAGTCTGCGGAAACAGAGTCGGGATACAGGGAGCCTGCTCCGCCGTGATGGGTCTGGTAGTTGACCATCAGAACGTGTTTTTTGTTCTTGCGGTCAAAGCGGACGGTTCTCAGCTCCCGATCCGCCTCGGTCTCGTGGGCGACGGCGGTATTGTTACCGTGGGTCTTGTAGGTGCCGTCGGGCAAAAGATAGCGGCGGACGAAGGTGATTCCCTTCTCCACCTCACCCTTGCCTGCAAAGGCATTTTCCACTACGTCCAGATCCCGAAGGGATTCTTCCACGATCTGAGGGAAGACCTTGTAAAAGTTGACAAGCCAGCGGGTGCCCTCCGGTCTGGAGGTGCCTGCGGTGGTGGCGGTGTGGGTATGGGTACAGCTGATGATGACCCGTTCCTCGGGTACGCCGTATTCCTTTTCCAGTATTTGGCAGAGCTTTACGTGGACCTCGCGGGTGATCTGAAGAAGATCGGCGGACATAATGAATGCCAGCTTTTCTCCGTCCCAGACGGAGGTGCAGGTGAGATACAGGGGATCCTGAACCTTGGAAAGATTGCCGCCGGAATAGGGCATGGGCAGGGGACCTGTGATCTCTCCGCGGGCGTAGCCCACGGCAAAGGAATCGGGATAGACGATCTCGCCCTTTTCCTCTTTGGGCTCGGTCTTTGATTCCACGGTCGTCTTTTCAGGCTCCTGGGCAGGGAGACCCTGTGTGCAGGCGGCGAGGGGAAGCAGGGTGATAAGGACGAGAATGAAGGATAAGATCTTTTTCATATTGAGATTCCTTTCAGGAAGCGGATTTGCATTCTCCCAGCATTTTTACAAGCTCTCCCGAGATCTGTTCGCCCGTTCCGGGAACGTAGGCACAGGCAAGAACCTCGTACGAGCCGTGAGGGAACGCGAAAATAGAGGGGACGTAGCCGAAGGAGCCGTTTGCCAGAGAGCATACGTAGGTGGTTTTGAAGGGGGAGCCGTCCCGTACCTCCTTGCCGTTGGTATCAAACATCTCAATGGGTGCGGCGGCAAAGGCGATCTCGCCGAAGGAAACGGCGGTCAGAGGAAGATCCTCGGTCTCACCCTTTTCGGCACGCTTGATGGTGGAGTTGGCGGCGCGCCAGGATTCAAAGCCGTACTGTGACGCAAGAGCGGTGCGCTGACTTTCCTCGCCTGCCATTACCTTTCTTGCATCCTCCACGCGGTCTGCGGGATCTTTTTGTACGGTGACGGTCAGATCACGGGAAATTACCTGAATGGGTCCGGTCTGAATGGTCTCTTCCTTGGAAAGAGCTTCCCGTGTGGCGATCATAAAGCCCTTGGAGGCTTCCGTATAGTTGGGGTATTTCCGTTCGCCGGGAATGGGAGAGATAAAATTGACGTTGCCGCCTGCGCCCTGGTAGTAGACGAAGTGGCAATCCAGCTCCTTCTCGGCGGCGGTGCGGTAGGGTGCGACGAAGTCTGCGGAGACCTTGCCCTTGCCGATTCCGCTGCAATGGTGGGTCTGATAATTGATCATCAGAACGTCTTTTTTCGTCTTGCGGTCAAATCGCAGGGTCTGCAGCTCGTTGTCCGCCTCGGTCTCGTGTCCCAGGGCATCGCTGCTGCCGTGAGTCTTGTAGCTTCCGTCGGGCATCAGATACCGACGGACGAAGGTGAGGCTTTCGGTATAGCCTTTGCCCGTGTACACGTTCTCCACCACGTCCAGATCGCGGAGGGCTTCCTCTACCACTGCGGTCAGTTTTTTGTAGTAGTTGGCGTTCCAGCGGATGCGGGAATCGTCGCCGGTGGTGCCGGCAACCGGCGCGGAGTGGGTGTGGGTGCAGTTGATGATGACGTTTTCCCCGGGGATGCCGAACTGCTTTTCGATCATTTCTTTGCTGCGATCGGCGGCGTTTTTCTGCATACCGCGCAGGTCAGCGGACATCAGAAGAGCGGCTTGATTTCCGTCCCAGACGGCGGTGCAGGTGAGCATCAGGGGGTCTGCGAGAATGGTGCCGGTATCCTCAAAGATCGGAATGGGAAGGGTACCGGTGATGTCGATGCGGGCGTAGCCCACGGCAAAGGAATCGGGATAGACGATCTCGCCCTTTTTCTCTTTTTCTTCTTTCGTTTTGGCTTCGGTTTTGATCTCCTCGGTCGTTTTTTTACCTTCCTCGGCAGGGAGGCTGGAAGCGCAGGCTGCCAGGGGGAGAAGGGTTGTAAGGACGAGGATCAATGCTAAGATTTTTTTCATTTCTGTCTCCTTTTAGGAAGCGGATTTACACTCATTCAGCATTTTTACAAGCTCTCCCGAGATCTGTTCGCCCGTACCGGGTACGTAGGCACAGGCGAGAACCTCATAGGTTCCGTGGGGAACGGCGGCAATGGAGGGCACGTAGCCCATGGAGCCGTTTGCCAGAGAGCACATATAGGTGGTCTTGAAGGGAGATCCGTCCCGCACCTCTTTTCCGTTGGTGTCAAACATCTCAATGGGGGCGGCGGCAAAGGCGATCTCGCCGAAGGAGATGGCGGTCAGGGGCATTTGTTCGGTCTCGTCCTTTTCGGCGCGGATGACGGTGGAATTGGCGGCGCGCCAGGTCTCAAAGCCGTATTGGGCGGCAAGGGAGCCTCTTTCATTTTCGGGGGCTTCCATTACTTTTTTTGCAAGGCTTACCAGTTCTTCCGGCTCTTTTCTTACGGTAACGGTGGTGGGACGGGCGATGGAGCGGATCTTACCGGTCTGAATGGTTTCTTCCTTGGAAAGCGCCTCGCGGGTCGCAAGCATAAAGCCTTCGGCGGTTTCCTGATAGGTGTTGTAGATCCGTTCACCGGGAATGGAGGAAAAGAAGTTGATGTTTGCGCCTGCGCCCTGATGGTAGACGAAGTGGCAATCCAGCTCCTTCTCTGCGACGGTACGGTAGGGGCCGACAAAGTCGGAGGAAACCTTTCCCTCCCCTACTCCGCCTACGTAGTGGGTCTGTTAATTGACCATGAGAACGTGTTTTTTGTTCTTGCGGTCAAAACGGATGGTGCGAAGCTCGGGATCTGCCTCGGTTTCGTGAGCAACGACCTCTTGAGAACCGGGATTGGTTTTATAGGTGCCGTCGGGCATCAGATAGCGGCGGACGAAGCACAAATTTTTGGTGTAGCCTTTGCCGGTGTACGCTCCTTCTACCACGTCCAGATCGCGCAGTGCCTTTTCCACAACAGAGGTAAGCTGCTTGTAGTAATTGGAGAGCCAGCGGAGGCCTGCTTCGCTGACATCGCCTGCCAGGGGAGCCTCGTGGGTATGGGTGCAGTTGATGATCACGTTTTCTTCGGGGATGCCGAATTGCTTCCGGATCAGATCCGCGCTTTTTTTGGCAACGGAATCCGTCATGGCTCTAAGATCCGCGCTCATGAGAAGAGCGGCGCTTTCGCCGTCCCATACGGCGGTGCAGGTCAGATACAAGGGGTCTGCGACTGCGGTACCCGTGTCCTCAAAGATCGGAATGGGAAGGGTGCCGGTGATATCCGCGCGGGCGTAGCCCACGGCAAAGGAATCGGGATAGACGATCTCACCCGTTTCTTCTTTTTTCGGTTCCTCGGTCTTGATTTCTTCTTTGGTCTCTGCCTTGGTTTCTTCCGCGGTAAGTCCCGAAGAACAAGCGGCAAGGGGGAGGCAAAGGGAAAGAAGACATAAAAGTGCGATGAGTTTTTTCATAATGAACCTCTCTTTTAAGAAGCGGATTTGCATTCGTTCAGCATGGTTACCATAGACTGCGCCAGCTGTTCACCCGTTCCCATCACGTATTGACAGGCGTTGACCTCGTAGGTGCCGTGGGGGAAGGCGAAGGTGGTGGGGATATAGCCGTAGGAGCCGTTTGCCAAAGAACAAACGTAGGTGACCTTAAAGGGGGAAGCCTCGCGGACCTCCTTGCCGTTTTGATCGAACATTTCATAGGGGAAGGCGCAGAAGGCGATATCGCCGAAGGTGATGGCGGTCAGAGGGATGTCTTCGGTTTCTCCCTTTTGGGAGCGGCCGATGGTGGAATTCGCGTGGCGCCAGGATTCAAAGCCGTACTGAGCGGCAAGTGTGCCGCGTTCCGTTTCGGGTGCTGCCATTACTTTTTTCGCAAGCTTGACCAGCTCCTCAGGCTCTTTTCTTACAGTGACCGTGGTGTCGCGGGCGAGGGACTTGATCTTACCGGTCTGAACGGTCTCTTCCTTCCCGAGCGCCTCGCGGGTAGCAATCATAAAGCCCTTGGCGGAGCCGGATGAGCCGGAGTATTTTTGGTCGCCGGGAATGGCGCAAAGGAAATTGACGTTGCCGCCTGCGCCCTGATGATATACGAAGTTAACGTCCAGTTCCTTCTCTGCGGCTTCGCGGAAGTAGTGAATAAAGTCTGCGGATACGGTTTTGGAAGGAACGTCGCCGGCGTGGTGGGTTTGATAATTGATCATCAAAACGTCTTTTTTCGTTTCGCGGTCAAAGCGCAGGGTCTGCAGCTCGGTATCCGCCTCGGATTCGTAGGCGACTGCGTTTCCTATGCCGGGGTTGGTATCGTAGGTGCCGTCTTTCATCAGATAACGGCGGACGAAGGTAATGCCGTCCGTATGGCCTTTACCCGCGTAGACGCCCTCTACCACGTCCAGATCCCGCAGAGCTTCTTCCACCACGAGGGGGAGCTGCTTGTAGTACTGGGTGATCCAGTGAAGGCTGGCATCGCTTCCACCGCCCGCGGCGGGCGCGGAATGGGTGTGGGTGCAGTTCATAATCACGTTTTCGGCAGGGATCCCGAAGAGCTTTTGGATTCGTTCCGTCGATTGCTTCGCTACGGTTCTGGTCATACCGCGGATATCCAGCGACATCAGAAGGGCGATCTCTTCGCCGTCCCATACGGCGGTGCAGGTGAGCATCAGGGGATCGCGTACTTTATTTGCTTCCGATTCAAAAATGGGGACGGGTAAGGAGCCGGTAATATCCACGCGGGCGTAGCCGATGGCAAAGGAGTCGGGATAAACGATCTCGCCTTTTTCCTTTTCGGTTACGGCTTCGGTCTTTTTTTCTTCAGTCGTTGCCACCGTTTCCTCCGTGGCAAGGGAAGAGGAGCAGGAGGCAAGTGGGATCAAAAGTGCCAGTAAACACAGAAGGGCAAAGATTTTTTTCATAGGAAGCTCCTTTCAGTTCGTAAGTTGATTGTATCACGACTTTTTTCATTTTGCAACGGAAAAATCGGTTGACCTTTGATTTTTCTTGTGCTATGATGAAAGCAGTGAATCCGAAAGGGGAAAAACGATGAGAGATTATAAAAAAGAAACAGAAGAAAGAGTTGCTTTTATCAGGGAGCTTGTGGAAAAAAGTCATAGCCGCGGAATCGTATTCGGCAATTCCGGCGGCAAGGACTGCGCTCTGGTGGGCATTTTATCCAAAATGGCTTGTGAGAACACGGTGAGTGTGATGATGCCCTGCGGCTCCTCCGTGAATTTCGGCAAGGATCTGGAGGATGCCAAGGCGCTTTGCGAGAAGTTCGGCATTGAAAACCGTATGGTGGATCTGACCGAGGTGAAAAAGGCGGAGATCGCCGCTCTGGAGGGAGTTGCCCAGCTGAATTCCCAAGCCTTGACCAACATTGCTCCCCGCCTTCGTATGACTACCCTTTACGCCATCGGCGCGGCGGAGGGGAGACTCGTGGCAGGTACGGGCAATCGCAGTGAACGCTATATGGGCTATTTTACCAAGTGGGGGGACGGCGGACACGACTTTAACCCCATTACCGACCTGACCGTAGGAGAGGTGTACGAGTTTCTCCGCTATTTGGGCGCTCCCGCCTCCATTATCGAAAAGGCACCCTCCGCGGGACTGTTTGAGGGACAGACCGACGAGAAGGAAATGGGCGTGACCTACGCCGCTATTGATAAATTCATTCTCACGGGGGAGGCCTCCGAGGAGGACCGCGCCGTGATCCAGCGGTATCACGCAAGAAGCCTGCACAAGCTGGAGCCCGTTCCCAATTTCGAGACCTGGAAGAAAGAGAACTGATATGAAAAGGATCTTGGCTCTTTTGCTGGTGCTGTGCACCCTGCTCGGTACGGGTTGCTCCTCTCTTGAGCCGGTGACCGAGCCCCAAGCGACCGCGCCTCTGGCGGTTACGGAGGAAAAAGGGACGGAGGACTTTGTTTATCCCAAGGTACTCAGTCCTCTGACCTGGGAAAGGATCTACGCCATTCCCGTAGCAAACGGGAGTATGACGGGTGAGGAATTGCGGCAGATCTGCGTGGATTTTATGCGGCTGCAGCTTTCCTTTGAATGGACGCCGGATCAGAACCACGATTATGCCATCGATACCCTGATGCACGGTGGCAAGCCCATGAGCTTTAAGAAGGGAACCCTTTACGCAGGGTGTCCGTACCGTGCGGGAACCGGCTGCGGTAAGTCCGGAAATCTGTATACGGTGATGGAGCGGTACGATCCCGAAACCGGCGTACTTTCTTCGGAAGGACTTACCACGGATCAGTGGACGGCGCTGATCACCAATCACTGCTCCTCCTCCTGCTACTGGGCGTGGAGTCGGGTGATCAATACCATGTTCGGCTCCTCCGACGATCTGACGAGGCAGGGCTGGTCCAATGGGAGAATGGTTCGCAGCGAGGGCTTTTTGCCCGTGGGTCCCTATACCTATACGGGCATCTCCCGTTGGGACGAGGGGGACGGCACTCGCGCGGTCTGTGAAGCAAACGGGGAACAGGTGATGTTTCAGTCCTACGCGGCAATGCTCCCTGCGGACGGCTTGATCCAGCTGTATCCCAAGGGAAATGCCAACGCCAATCACGTGCAGATGCTGGCGGTAAAACCGGAGGTTGCCTATCTGCCCGACGGAAGCATTGACGGAGAAAACAGCTTTCTCACCATTCTGGAGCAGACCTCCACACCCAAAAAGACCACCCGCGAGGACGGGGAAACGGTGTACGTGGAGGGTGGTATCGACAAGCGGATTTCCTTCGAAAAAATGTTCAAGGCCTCTTACCTGCCCTTTACCTTTGCCGAATTTCACGGTGAAAATCCCGTGGAGCCTCTTCAGCTTCACCTGACTCATAAAAACGGGGAAGAGATCGCTTCTCTTGCGGATCTGAGGGATTCCACCCTGACGGCAAATTACCCCATTTCCTCCGTGTATACCGTTGCCCGCGATGCCGAGGGGAAGACGACCTACGAGCGTTACGCCCATCCGTCCCACACGGGAAGCTTTTTCTACGATCTGTTTTCCGCGGTTTCCATAGCTCCCGTGAGTCGGGAACGGAAGGGGGATCGCGTCGAAGTGACGGTGCAATTCGGCAACGGAGAGAAAGCCGTTTTATATCAAAGTAAATGAAAAACTGCGTTTGGAGCATTCCAAACGCAGTTTTTATCGGGTAGATTTTGTTCCTTTTTTGAAAAAAAGCGGAAAGCAAGTAAACGATATGTTATATCGTTTGCGCAGTTTTTCGACCGCCGATACCTGATTTTGTCGAGCCGAACGGCGATGATAAAATCCCGGTATCAAGGAGTTTCCGCCGAAAAAACTTAAAGCAAAAAGAGGAAAGTTTCTTTGGTCCTTTCTTTTCAAAGAAAGGACGGCTTCTTTAACCTTCCAAAACCTTGATGAGAAGGCTTGCCCCGCGCTCTGCGGCGCGGGATGCGAATACGGGGTAGTCCATTTCGTTTTTTCCCGAGTAGGAATCGGAGATGGCGCGGATGCAGGCAAAGGGAATTTTATTTACGAAGGCGACCTGAGCAATTGCCCCTCCCTCCATTTCGCAGGCGATGGGGTCGAACTGCGCCTTGATGCGCTCCTTTTGCTCCGCGGTGGCGATGAACTGATCCCCCGAGGCGATCCTGCCCTTTTTCGTGGGGATCTCCAGTTCCTTTGCCGCCTTGCGGATCTCTTCTGCAAGGTGGGGATCGGCGGGAAGGGAGACCACGTTGATGCCTGAGATCAGACCGACGGGATCACCCAGCGGGGAGGTATCCATATCGTGCTGGACCAGATCCTCCGCTACGGCAATATCCAGGATCTCAAGCTCGTCGGTGAGCGACCCTGCCACGCCGGAATTGATGAGACAGTCCGGGGAAAAGGTAAGGAGCACAGTCTGGGCGCACATGGCGGCAAACACCTTCCCGATGCCGCAAACACAGAGAACGACCTCCTTTTTGCCGATGGTGCCCAC
>JAZPZL010000135.1:0-2666 GCA_045544655.1 Eubacteriales bacterium | reverse complement strand
AGGAAAAGAAAAGCGGGCAGGAATCTGAAAAAGCCGATGATCGCCATTCCCGAATCCACCGCAAAAAATGCACCGATCCCATAAAACAGCACCGTCACCGAAACAAAGAAAAATGCCGGACTAAAATTCAATTGTATTTTCTTCTGCTTTCCGAAAAGAAAAAGCCAAAAACACGCAAGCGCCGCACCGGAAAGAACGGCCAAGTAATCGTGAAACAACCCGACGGCAACGATAGCCACGAAGAAAAAGATGCCAAGCGGGGTGATTCCTTTCATTTGTTTTTTCGTCATAAGTCACCGTAAATGCTTTTTTTCAAGGATACCATAAAAAACTCCTTTTTGCAAGCAAAACGCAAAAAGGAGTCCTTTAGATCATTCTTATTGATTTTTGATCTTCTCCCAATAGGCACGCGCCGCCTGCTCGGCTTTGTTTTCACCGTGGATGTAATAGACGCGATCCTTCAGATCATCGGGAAGATATTGCTGACGCACCCAATGATTGGGATATTCGTGAGGATAGATATACGGAGTTTTCTTGTCCCCCACTCCGAAGAAATGATTGTTCTTCAGGCAGGAGGGCATATCTCTGCCTAAGCCCTTCTCAATATCCTGAGCCGCGCGGGCGTACGCCTCGTAGGCAGAATTGGATTTGGGACTGGTAGCAAGCAGGACCGTTGCGTGGACCAAGGGGATCCTTGCCTCGGGCATTCCGAGCATCAAAGCGGAATCCACGCAGGCTTTCACAACGACTGCCGCCTGAGAATAAGCAAGACCAATGTCCTCGGAGGCGATGACCATCAGTCTCCGACAAGCCCCCTGCATATCTCCCAGCTCAAGAAGCTTGGCAAGATAGAAAACCGCGGCGTTTTCGTCACTTCCCCGAATGGATTTTTGCAAAGCGGACAGAAGCTCATACTTATCGTCCCCACTTCTGTCGTAGGCGCTCAGATTGCGCTGGGCGCAGGACTCGGCATCCTCCCTCGTGATCTCATCCGAAGCAATATAGTAGCAAAGCTCCAGAAAATTCAAGGAAGCGCGAACGTCACCGCCGGAGGATTCGGCAATATAGCGTGCAGCATCCTCGGACAGAGTTTTTTCCGTAGCATTTTCTTCATTGAGAGACTTCAGACCGTGATGAAGATTCTCGGAGATCTCCTCGATGGAAAGAGGCTTGAATTCAAAAACGGCACAACGGGACAAAATCGCCTTATATAAATAAAAGTAGGGATTTTCCGTGGTGGAGGCGATGAGGGTCACTCTTCCGTCCTCGATATATTCCAGGAGGGTCTGCTGCTGTTTTTTATTCAGATATTGGATCTCATCCAGGTACAGAAGGATCCCGTTCATTCCTTCAATGCCCTCCGTTTCCGCAAGAACCTCCTTGATGTCCTTTCCTGCGGCGGTGGTAGCGTTGAGCTGACGGAACGGAAGCCCCGCCTGATTTGCCACGATACGGGCGACGGTGGTTTTCCCTACTCCGGAGGGACCGTAAAAGATCATATTTCGGATCTGCCCCGATGAAAGAAGGCGCCTTAAAGCGCCTTTTTCACCCAGCAGGTGCTTCTGTCCGCAAACCTCATCCAACGTTTGAGGGCGAAGCCTTACTGCAAGCGGAGTATTCATCTGTCAAAATAACCGAGACGGAACAAAAGCTCTGCAACCTCTACTGCGCCGCCTGCGGCACCGCGGAGGGTATTGTGGGAAAGACCCACGAATTTATAATCGTAGATGGGGTCCTCACGAAGTCTGCCCGCGCAGATGCCCATACCGTTTTCGGTCATACGGTCCACACCGGTCTGGGGATGGCTTTCATCCTCAAAATAGGTAATGAACTGCTTGGGCGCAGAAGGAAGCTCCAGCTCCTGGGGAAGAGATTTGTACTCCTTCCATTTTGCAAGGATCTGCTCGGGAGTGGGTTTCTTCTTGAAGCGGATAAAGGTCGCCGCCATGTGACCGTCGGTACAGGGAACGCGCAAGCACTGAGCGGAGATCTTCAGGGTGGTAAGAGGCGCAATGCCGTCCTCACCGATCTTACCCCAGATCTTAAGGGGTTCCTTTTCGCTCTTTTCTTCTTCACCGCCGATAAAGGGGATGATATTATCCAGCATTTCAGGCCACTCGTTGAAGGTCTTACCTGCACCGGAGATTGCCTGATAGGTGGTAACGAAAACCTCAGTAGGCTCAAACTCCATCAAAGGCTGGATCAGGGGAACGTAGCTCTGAATGGAGCAGTTGGGCTTTGCCGCAACGAAGCCGCGCTTGGTGCCCAAACGCTTTTTCTGCTGTTCGATCACTTCAACGTGATGGGGATTTACCTCGGGGATCATCATGGGAACGTCCGCTACCATACGGTTGGCACTGTTGTTGGAAACCACGGGGATCTCCGCCTTAGCAAGCGCTTCCTCGTAAACACGGATCTCTTCCTTAGGCATATTGACTGCACAGAAAACCATATCTACGGTTTTGGCAATGGCATCAATATCTGCAGCATCGTACACGGGCATTGCGGCAATCCTCTCGGGGAGAGGGGTCTTCATCTTCCATCTGCCCTCTACGCTTTCTCCGTAGGACTTCCCTGCACTTCTTGCGCTGGCGTAAAGCGCCTCGATCTTAAAATAGGGATGATTCTCCAAAAGCGTGATAAATCTCTGTCCTACCATACCGGTA
>JAZPZL010000134.1:0-17112 GCA_045544655.1 Eubacteriales bacterium | reverse complement strand
CCGCGCAGATATTCCCCCTCCGGTCCCCTTTCCCATTTATATCACCACCGTCACCGGCGTTCACGACCCGCTTTGGCTGACCTGCACCGCCCTCTGGGACGGAAAGACCGCCGCCCTGATCTACAGCGTAGACTCCTGGTTCGTCAACGTTTCCACCACCCAGATCCCCATGAAGCAGCTGGAAAAGGAATTCGGCATTGATCCGAAAAACGTAATGTTCAATTCCACCCACGCCCATTCCGCACCCAATATTTCCTCCAGTGACAAGCCTGAGATCATCCGCTACTGCTCTCTGTTTTATAAGCAGGCTTTGGTCGGAGCGGAAGAAGCCCTGCGGGATCTGGACGTCGTGGAAAAGACCTATACCGGTAAAGCCGATACCGAAAAGGGCATCACCTTCGTCCGCCGCTATCTGATGGACGACGGAACCTACCGCGGCATCGCCTCCTCCAATCCCAACAACAATTACGTTGCCCACGAAACCGAGGCGGATCCCGAGATGCGCACCATCCGCTTTGACCGCAAGAACAAAAAAGACGTGATCATGCTGAATCACCAGACCCACTACGGCGGTGCAACCGGTCTTTATCCCGATATGATCTCCGCAGACTTTATCACCCTCCTGCGGGAACAGGTGGAAAAGGATATGGATTGCCACTTTGTTTATCAGTACGGTGCCAGCGGCAACGTAAACTTCATCTCCTCTATTGATGGAGAACGCAAGTACGCTACTTATCCCGATGCAATCCCCTCTCTGGCTCAGACCGTCAAGGATGCGATAGCGGCGGAAAAGGAAACGGCAACCGGTGAGATCCGATCCGCCTATTCCGACTTTGAGGTCACGGTCCTTCACGATTCCGAGGAACGGGTCCGTCAGGCACAGGAGATCGCAGATACGGCGGATGAAGCACAGAAGAGCTTACTGATCCGTCAGTACGGCTTTGATTCCAAGCACGAGGCAAGCGCTGTCGTTACCCGCAACCGCTTGGCGGAAACCGAAAAGCTTCCTCTGAGCGTTATCACCTGCGGCGAGATCTGCTTTGCCGCCTTCCCCTACGAAATGTTCGATGCCAGCGGAAAGCAGGTTCGGGACGGCTCTCCCTTTGAAATGACCTTTATCTGCTCCCTGACCAACGGTGCCTTCGGCTACATTCCCACCAAGGAAGCCTTCCCCCACGGACAGTACGAGGTATTCGTGACCCGCTTCGTGGAGGGGACCGGCGAGCTTTGTGTGGCAGAATCCATCCGTCTGCTGAATGAATGTAAATAACTCTGAAAGAAAGGATCCTACCATGAAAAGAATTATCGCAATTTTGATACTTCTTTCCCTTTGCCTTCCCCTTTTGGCTTGTTCCTCCGGGTTAGACGCCGCCGCTCCCACCAAAGAAGAAACCGCAACCGGGAAAGAAGAGAAGAAAACCGCAGAAAAGAAAACCGAAGAGGAAGAAAAAGAGACCGGTCCCATCGTTTACCCCAAGGATTGCTTCTCCGTAGGCTATTCCCGCGTGGATATTACCCCCGAGGTACCCATCCACACCTACGACGGAGCCATTGCCCATAAGGTCCACGATCCCATTCAGATGACCTGCATCGCTATGAGCGATGGTGAAAACGTATTTTTACTGTACGGTCTGGATCTGCGGGGAATTCCCACCTCCTTTGCCAATTATTCCGCCGAGAAGATCTCCAAGGACTTCGGTATTCCCGAATCCAATATCTTCCTGAACTGCACCCATACCCACACCTCCCCCGACACCACCGAGGAGCCGGACGTTCTCAAATGGCGTCAGCTCTTCATCAAGCAGCTTCCCGTTGCCGCAGAAAAAGCGCTTCGGGATCTGACCCCCGCCAAAATGTTCGGCGGTATCTCCCACACCGAGGGCATCACCTTCGTCCGCCGCTATCTTTTGGCTGACGGCACCTATAAGTGCAACCCCTCCCGGTCCGACAATCCCGTTTCCCACGAAACCGATGCCGATACGGAAATGCGCGTAGTTCGCTTTGAGCGGGAAGGCAAAAAGGACGTTTTGATGGTGAACTACCAGACCCACTACGGCTCCGTAGGCGCCATTTATCCCGATTCCGTTTCCGCTGACTTCGTGCATTGGCTTCGCGAGGACGTGGAGGATCAGATGGATTGCCACTTCGCCTACATTCAGGGCGCAGCAGGAAACCTGAATTTTAACTCCGCCATCCCCGGCGAGCGGAAGTATCCCACCTTTGTTGACGCCATCCCCGCTCTCATTGAAGACATTCAAAACGCCATTGCCGCAGAAAAGGAGCTTGCCACCGGAACCATTTACGGTGATATGGTGGACTACGAGGGCAAGGCGTGGAATTACGAAACCGACACCATCACAGGCACCCGCGAGATCAATTTGCGCGCCGTTGGCTTCGGTGATCTGGGCTTCGTCGGTGCGCCTTACGAAATGTTCGACGTGACCGGTCAGCAGATCCGCGCGGCTTCTCCCTACGCGATGACCTTTATCTCCGCCTACACCGGTGGCAGAAACGGCTACGTGCCTCACGCCGAGGGCTACGAGCACGGTGCCTACGAGGCTCAGTGGGGCTGTATGGTTGCTCCCGGAAGCGGGGAGGAATATGCAAACGAGCTTCTCCGTATGCTGAATGAATGTAAAAACAAATAAATTCAAAAAAAATCGCCTGCCTCCCCGCAGGCGATTTGAAAATCCGCCGCTTTTTTGAAAAAAAGCTTGGCAAAAAACTTCAAACATAAAAGCTTTCCATCTTTTTTAGCTTTTGCGGAGCTGTTTTCATAGAATTTTGTTTTAAGTTTTCTTTGCTTACTTTCTTTTTCCAAAAGAAAGTAAGAGAAAGGTTCTTGACCATGAAAAAAATCATCTCGCTGTTTTTAGCACTCATCACCCTCCTCTCCCTTTGCGCCTGCTCCTCAGGACTTGCCACCGAGGAACCCGTTGAAAAAACAACGCTAACCAAGGAAGACAAGCAGGAAACGAAAACCGAAGCGGAAGAGGAACCCCTGCCCACGGGCGAAATCGTGTACCCCGAGGGCTTTTCCGTAGGCTACAACCGTCAGAGCATTGCGCCCGAGGTTTTTCCCATTCCCACCTACACCCAGTTTGAGCACGTAGGCTACAGCAACCACGACCCGATCCAGCTGACCTGCACCGCCCTTTGCGACGGAAAGACGGCCTTCCTGCTGATCTCCATTGATATGCGTGGTATGGATGCCGGCATTATCGAATATTCCTGCAAGCTCATCGAGGACGCAGTCGGAATTCCCGCGGAGCGAGTTATGATCAACTGCACCCATACCCATTCCGCCGTGGAACAAAACCAGCTGGGACAAGGAAATGCAATGAAGGCTTGGCAACAGCTTTACTATAAGAGGCTGGTACGTGCCGTGACCCTTGCCATGCACGACCTGACTCCCACCGATGCCTTCATCGGCACCGCCCATACCGACGGCGTCACCTTTTCCCGTCGCTATTTGATGGACGATGGCACCTATATGACCAACCCCGGCGGAAAGCCCGGCGTTCCGGTAGCATACGAGACCCAGGCAGATACGGAGCTTCGCACCGTGCGCTTTGACCGCGGTGACAAAAAGGACGTGCTTCTGACCAACTACCAGACCCACTATCACGGCACCTTCTCCAACCAGGTCTCCGCAGACTGGGTCCACGTGATCCGCGAATACGTGGAGAAGGAAATGGACGTGCATTTCGCATACCACAGCGGCGCAAGTGCAAATCTCAACTTCAAATCCGCCTTGGGCGACCGAAAGTACAAGGATCTGGAAAGCGCATCCACTCACATTGCCCAAACCGTCATTGAAGCCACGAAGAATGAAGAGGAAGCAAAGCTCACCTCCCTGCAGTACGAAACCTCCCTTTACGACGGCAGAGTGGACGGAGGAACCAAAAAGGTCAACTTTTCAGCATTCACCATCGGCGACATTGGCTTTGTAGCCGCACCTTACGAAATGTTTGATACCAACGGTAAGGAGGTCCGTGACGCTTCCCCCTGCAAAATGACCTTCGTTTGCTCCCTGACCAACGGAGGCTTCGGCTACGTTCCCGCCTCTTACGCCTATCCCCACGGTACTTACGAGGTGGAGATCACCCAATTCAAGGAAGGCAGCGGCGAAGAATTTGCAAGCGAGCTGGTTCGCCTTCTGAACGTGTGCAAATCCCGAGACTGATTTTCCCGATCCCCACCTTTTTTGAAAAAAAGGCGGTCCAAAATATTCAAACTTTGAAGGTTTCTTTACTTACTTTCTTTTCAAAAGAAAGCAAGAGAAAGGTTACAATCACTATGAAAAAACTCATCTCCCTCTTCTTAGCACTTATCACCCTCCTCTCCCTTTGCGCCTGCTCCTCAGGCCTTGCCACCGAGGAGACCGCAGATTCCAAAACAGAGACCCGTGAAGAGAAAAAAGAAGCAAAAACAGAAGAAAAAGAAACGGAAGAACCTCTTCCCACCGGTGAAATCGTCTATCCCGAGGGCTTTTCCGTGGGCTACAGCCGCGTGGACGTATCCCCCACCGAGTTTCCCATTATCATCTATTCTCAGTTTGAACGCTCCGCCAAGAGCGTCCACGATCCCGTTCAATTGACCTGCACCGCCCTTTGCGACGGGGAAAAGGCAGCTCTGATCTGCTCCGTGGACCTGCGCGGCGTTCCCGATAGCTTTGCAAGCTACTGTGCGACCCTGGTAGAGCGTGCGGTCGGCGTTCCCAAGGAATTCTTCTTCCTCAACGCCACCCACACCCATTCCGCTCCCGACAACGCCCTGTTCGGTCAGGACGCCACCATTAAGGCTTGGCAGAGCGCATTTTACAAAAAGCTGGTGCGCTGTGTCACCCTCGCCCTCCACGATCTGGCTCCCGCCGAGGCTTACGCAGGCACCGCCCATACCGAAGGCATCACCTTCGTCCGCCGCTATCTGATGAACGACGGCACCTACAAGGGCATCAGCTCCCAGGTAAACGGCAGAGAATACGTTTCCCACGAAACGGAAGCGGACACGGAGCTTCGCACCCTTCGCTTTACCCGTGAAGGCAAAAAGGACGTTTTGATGGTTAATTATCAGACCCACTACGGCGGCGCCTTTACCGATACCGTTTCCGCGGATTTCGTACATCTGATGCGGGAGCAAACGGAAAAGGAGCTGGATTGCCATTTTGCATACCACAGCGGCGCAGGAGCAAACCTCAGCTTTGCCTCTGCCATTCCCGGCAACCGCAAATATCCCGATATCGAGTCCGCCTCCCCTGCTCTGGTACAAACCGTAAAGGATGCGATCGCATCGGAAGAAAAGCTCCAAACGGGCAAGCTTCAGGGAATTTACGAGGAATACCAGGCAACCGCCAAGGGCAATTGGAAAAAGGGCATTCCCTTTGGAGCCATTACCTGCGGAGATCTGGGCTTCATTGCCGCGCCTTACGAAATGTTTGACACCAACGGCAAGGAGATCCGCGACGCTTCTCCCTGCAAAATGACCTTCATCTGCACCCTCACCAACGGTGGCTTCGCCTACGTCCCCTCCGCTCTTGCCTTTACCCACGGGGAATACGAGGTGGATAATTGCCAATTTATCGAGGGCAGCGGTGAGGAATTTGCAAATGAATTCGTCCGCCTGCTGAAGGAATGCAAATCCAAAGGCTGATCCTCCCTTTTTTTGAAAAAAGTAAAAGAACAACAAAGACCGAAACCGCTTTCACTTTTTCTTGCTTTACTATTTCCCTTTCCTTTGTTATGATAAAGGCATCAAGTTTTAAGGAGCTTTTCTTATGAATACCAACATTGTAGACTACGGCGCCGTTTCCGGCGGCAAAGTCCTTTGCACCGAAGCCATCAACGCCGCGATTGAGGCATGCGCCAATTCCGGAGGCGGCA
This sequence comes from Eubacteriales bacterium, assembly GCA_045544655.1. GTDB lineage: Bacteria > Bacillota > Clostridia > Oscillospirales > SIG627 > RGIG5579. The sequence goes on along the minus strand of JAZPZL010000134.1, from coordinate 11,230 downwards.
GAGTTACCGTCCCCGCAGGCTTTTATCTGTCGGGCACCATCTGGCTGAGATCCGGCGTGGAGCTGCACCTGGAGCACAATTCCACCATCAAGGGCAGTGACAATATGGACGATTACAACCCCGTGGACGCCTACGAGCAGAATATGTCCAGCCCCGTCAACGAAAAGTGGCTGGGCAAGCACCTCTTGATCGCCCACGAATGTGAAAACGTGGCCGTGACCGGTACCGGTACCTTCGACGGAAACGGAGACTTCTTCCTGGGCGAAGCCAAGCCCTGGAGCTGCTACGTATGGCGTGACGGATGCCGCCAGGCAAGAGACCCGGAGCTTTGCCGCCCCGGTCAGCTTTTCGCCTTCGTGGAATGCAAAAGAGTTCTGGTGGAAAACGTCACCCTGACCAATCAACCCTGCTGGGGATGCTTCCTCCACGGCTGTGAATACGTGACCGTGCGCGGTCTCCAGACCCGCAACCCCACCACCTTCTTCAACAGCGACGGCATCGACATCGACTGCTGTCGATACGTGACCGTTTCCGACTGTATCATTGATACCGGTGACGACTGCATCGCCATCCGCGGCAGCAACCGCCTTTTGAAGAACAAGAAGGACTGTGAATATATCACCATCACCAACTGCGTCCTTGGCTCCAACTCCTCCACCTTCCGCTTGGGTGTGGGAACCGGTGCCATCCGCCACGTGCGGGTATCCAATATCACCGTCACCCGCGGCGCCCCCGCCATTCAGATCATGTCCAGCTATATGCGAAAGGGCTCTACCTCCATTGAGGACGTAAGCTTCTCAAACCTTTCCATTACCAATTGCGCCCGCGTGATGGAGATCACCGAATGCTCCGCGCCCGAGGCAAACGTCAGCATCCGTGATATTACCATCGAAAACGTGCGCGCGGAGACCTACGGCTACGTTCACCTGAACGTGGAAAACCAAACCACCGTGGAAAACATCAATCTTCGCAATTGGCAGGTGATCCTGAAGGACGGCCCCAAGCCCGTGGTTCCCAAATGCTACGAGCGTCGCGGTACGATCTGGTTCCGCGGTCAGTACGTGAAGGATCTGACCCTGGACAACTTCAAGATCCAGGATCCCGACGGATACCTTTCCATCTGGCAGGACGGTCTTTTCGGTCTCAACAACTGCGAAAAACTCACCTTCAACAACGTGACCCTCAACGGAAAACCCGTAAAAAACGAAACGCCGTAACGCTATGAACCAAGGCTTCTACCACTTTTACAATACTTTTACAAGGCTGTACCTGTCCTGTAACGAACGGCAAGTGACCCTGAGCCGGATACCTGCTCTTTGGAACTTACAGGATTCGGGACAAAACGGCTTTTACGTTTATGCAAACGAAAGCAATCTTCTTCTGGATATTGACAACGCTCTCGTCCGTCAGGGAACTACCGTCAAGCTTTGGGAGGAAACGGGCTACGACGTGCAGATCTGGACCGTTTTTCCCAATCCCAACGGTACCGTTTCCTTTCTGTACAGCAGGGATCATCGGTTTTGCCTCGGCTTTTCGGGGAAAAACGCCGTACTGCAAATGCGGGATCCGCGGGATCCCATGCAGGAGTGGCAGGCAAGTGCCGCAAATTACAAAGAAAACGTATTCCGTCTGTCAAGCCGTGGCGGGGTCGTTTCCCTCGCCCTCCCCGCGGATATTGAATCCGTGATCTCCTCCGAGCGCTTGAAGCTGTGGGCAAACCATCTGGAAAGGGCGTATCAAAGCTACGGAGAGCTTACCGGCTTTCTCCCCTTCACCGGCGTTACCGTAAGATCGGAAAAGATCCTTCCCGATCCCTCTTACGCGGGATGGGCATATCCCAAAAGCAACGTGATCCACATTGCTGAAAAATACGTGTATAAGGACCTGGAGCAAATGACGCGCCGCAGATGTGACTGGAACTTCTGCGCCCTTCACGAAATGAGCCATCTGTTCGATTTTTATATGCCTTGGAGCTTTGAGGGTGAATTGATGGCAGATCTGAAGCTGGCGTACGTTCTGGAAAAGAACGGCGCCGCGGCCGCCCTGGGCAACTCTTACGATCCGGACTGCTATTACGGCGCGGATATTGCCATTGCCTACGGCGCGATGAGCCGAGATTTCTCTCAAAGCTACGATATTTTCGGTTGCACCAAGCGCTTTCTGGATTTTCAAAAGGAAGTAGGCTGGGAGCCATTCCGTCGAAGCTTCCACCACCTTTACGCAAACAGAAGCCAATACGAGAACATCTCTCAAAAGGAAAAATTCTATCTGTTTATCCAAACCCTCTCCGATTTCAGCGGAAAAAATGCGGCGAATATTTTTTCATTGCAGGAATGGAACGCTATCCTGAATTCTCTGTAAAGCCCCAAACGCAAAAGCCTCCCGATCAGATTCGGGAGGCTTTTGCATATTCCTTGGGGGAGATGCCGAAGTTCTTTTTGAATTCTCGGGAAAAATAGCTTTCATCCTGAAAGCCGGAGAGAAAGCAAGCGTCACGCACCGCGTACATCTGGGAGGCAAGAAGCTCTGAAGCGCGGGTCAGGCGCAGATGATTGATATACTTTACGGGAGTCATGGCAAAGCGCTTGAGAAACAGATTCCTGAGATACACCTGACTGATCCCGCAAAGCGCGGCAAGGTGAGATACCGGGATCTGCTCCTTATCGTAATGGGAATGCACGTAGGCTACCGCAGGCTCGATGACCGCGGTTCTGGCGTAAGGGATCTCGTATTCACTCTGCAATTGATAAAGAATATGATACAGCTCGGATTTGATCTTTGCCGAATAGCCCGCTCCCTTTTTCAGCCAGAGCCTTTGGCTTTCCTTGAAGCTCTGCAGGCAGGCGTTGGCATTTTTCACCGTCACGGCAAAGGGCTGAAACACCTCATCCCCCGCAAGCTGAAAATTGATGGCGTAGCATTCGAAGGGCACCTTTTCCTTGACCGTGTAGCTGGACCCCTTGGGAAAATATACGATGGCATCCTTCCCCACGGAAAGCTTCTTCTCCCCGAAAACGATGGTCTTCTCCCCACCCGGAAAAATGGCAAGTCCGTGGCTTTTTCGATTTACGTGTACGGGCGCGGATTTCCCCGCCGCAACGCGACAGGCAAGCTCGATCTTTTCCACCGTAAAATCGTGTTTCATAAAATCCTGCATTCGATCACCTCCCGTATATTGTACCGTTTTGTTTTGAAACAGTCAAGTGTTTGCCTTTTATTCATTCATTTTTATTTCTTTTTGTTATAAAATCGAGCAAAAGGAGTGATTGATATGATTTCTGCGTGCGACCGCTATTACATTGAAAGAAAATACCACGATCCCGAAAAGGAATTTAACCCCTTCAAGCGAATGGCTTACCACGGCATCGGCTATCTGGAGGATAGCGGCCTGGATGACGAGGCTCTGCTGAAGGGTCTTTTGGCGCTTCCCATCTCGGATCTCCCCCACCCCATTGCCAAGGCAAAGGCAGTGGATTATATGCTGCAAAATTCCCGCGTTTACGTCAACGAGCACGACTATTTCATCGGTCTGTATTCCCTCGACCGCCTTGCAAAATGCGTCACCTTCGCAAAATGGTCCGAGGAATCCCTCTCCCTTCGCAAGCCGGAGCTGGTAGAGCTTTCCGCAGACGTGAACCAATGCGGCGCTATGATGATCTGGACGGACTACGACCACGTAGTACCCGATTGGAGTGCTTTGATGGAGCTTGGCTTCACGGGTATCCGTGAGCGGGCGAGAGTCTACCGCAAAAAGCACGGGGAAGCAGGTACCCTTACCGAGGAAGCCGACGCTTTTTTTGAGGGCATCGAGCAGCAATTCACCGCGATCCTCGCCTTTCTCGACCGTATGATCGCCATTGCCGAAAAGCAAAGCTTTGAAAAAGCCGCCGAGATCACCGCCTGCCTGAAAAGTCTGCGAAAGGGGGCTCCCACCACCTTTTACGAAGCCCTGCAGCTGATCTTCATTTACTTTATCATTTCCGAATGCATCGACCGTTATCAGGTTCGCTCTCTGGGCAACGGTCTGGACCGCACCCTCTACCCCTTTTACAAGGCAGATCTGGAAAGCGGCAGATATACGGAAAAGGATCTGCGCCACTTCCTCTCTTATTTTCTGATGCAGTGGTCCGCCATCGGCAACTATTGGGGTCAGCCCTTTTATCTGGGCGGCACCGACCGAGACGGAAATACCCGCTACAACCGGCTTTCCCGAATGATCCTGGAGGTGTACGACGAGCTGGAGATCTACAACCCCAAAATTCAGCTCAAGATCCGTGAAAACACCCCCGATTGGCTGCTTGAGAAAGCGTTTGATATGGTTCGCAGGAAAAACGCCGCCCTGGTATTTTGCTGTGAGCCGGGTATGATGCGCGCGGTCATGGGCTACGGTGCCACCTACGAGGAGGCGCTGGATTTTGATATCCGCGGTTGCTATGAAACGGGTGTCCGCGGAAACGAGGTCTGCTCCACCTCCGGCTACATCAATGCGGCAAAGGCGGTGGAATACGTCTTTACCAACGGCTACGACGCCTTCATTGATAAGCAGATCGGTCTGAAGACCGGAGAGCTTTCCCAAATCACCTCTTTTGAAGATTTTTACTTCGCATTTCTCAGGCAATGGAGCCATCTGATCGACGTGGCGGTAAAAATTACCAACGATGCGGAAAAATACCTTGCCTTCGTCAATCCCTCCTCCATGTACTCCGCCACCATTGAAACCGCCCTGAAAAACGGGAAGGACGGCTACGGCGGCGGCATCAAATTCAGCAACAACGGAATGCTCAACTGCTCCTTTGCCAGTGCGGTGGACAGCGTCCTTGCCGTGAAGGAATTCGTCTTTGACAAAGGGGAGGTCTCCCTTTCCGACCTTGCCCGAATCCTGAAAAACAACTGGGAGGGAGAAGAGCTTTTGCGGGCAAAGATCCGCAGATCTCTCCACAAATACGGCAACAACGATCCTGTAGCGGATACCTACGCCGCCGCGATGGCAGACTTTTTCGCCCAAAAGATCAATAACGTTCCCAACGAAAAGGGCGGTGTCTACAAAGCCATTCTTCATTCCGCCCGCGCCTTTATCCGACACGGAAAGACCACCGCCGCCCTGCCCGACGGAAGACGGGCGGGAGAGGAATTGTCAAAAAACGCTTCTCCCGTTGCGGGAATGGATAAAAAGGGCGTTACCGCCCTCATTTCCTCCGCGCTGAAGCTCCGCCCCCACAATTACCACGAATCCTTCTGTCTGGACGTAATGCTCCATCCCAGCACCGTGGCGGGAGAAGAAGGCTTTACCGTATTCAAAAGTCTTTTGATGACCTACCTGAAGGGAGACGGACAGTCCATTCAGTTTAATATTTTCAACGCAGAGACCCTGCGGGACGCCCAGAAGCATCCCGAAGCCTACCGCAATCTTCAGGTAAGAGTCTGCGGCTGGAATACCCTTTGGAACAATATGGCAAAGGAAGAGCAGGATGCCTACATCCTGCGCGCAGAAAACCTGCAGTAAAAAAGGAGTCCCTATGAAAGCAAAAATCTGCGATCTGAAACGCTTTGCCGTCCACGACGGAGACGGCATCCGCACCACGGTATTTTTCAAGGGCTGTCCCTTGAAGTGCCTTTGGTGTCACAATCCCGAAAGCATTTCCTTCCTGCCTCAGACCGCCTTTTACGAAAATAAATGTATGGGCTGCGGAGAATGTAAAAAAGAAGGCTTTTCCCCCGAGGACTGTCCCGGGGAGGCGCGGATCCTTTACGGGAAAGAAGTGACCGTGGAAGAGCTTTTGCCTCTGATTCTGGAGGATACCGCCTTTTACGAAACGAGCGGCGGCGGAGTGACCCTCTCCGGCGGGGAATGCCTTTGCCAAGTGGATTTTTGCGTCCTGCTCCTAAAGCGCCTGAAGGAAGCGGGGATCAATACCGCCGTAGATACCTGCGGCTTCGTATCGCGCGAGGCACTGGACAAGGTGCTCCCCTTTACCGATACCTTTCTCTACGACCTGAAGGCCTTTGACGAAGAGGTGCATATCCGCTGTACGGGACAAAGCAATCAGCGCATTCTGGAAAACCTTCTCTATCTGGATTCCGTAGGAGCAAAAACCGAGATCCGCATTCCCTTCGTTCCCGAATACAATGCGGATCAAATGGAAAAGCTCGCCCGTTTTCTCCGTCCCTTAAAAAACGTGAAAAAGGTAAAAATCCTCCCCTATCACAACTACGCAGGCTCCAAATACGCCGCCCTGGGGATGGAAAACACCCTTCCCCTCCGTCTTCCCACAGAGGACGAACTGAAGAAAGCGGAACGCTATTTCCTATAAAAAAAGGAAGCCGATTGGCTTCCTTTTTTATTCTTCGGTGATAATGCCGTCGATCTCATCCCGATGGCATAGGTTGTGAAAATAGCGTTTTCCGAATTTTTCCGTGGCGCAAAGAAGGTAGGAACGCTTTGCATGGCGCATCATTTTTTTGCGGACGCCGTTTTCCTCGGGAGAAATATCCGTCAGATATCCTTCCTCCGATACCCCGCGGCAAGAGAAAAAGGCGAGGTCCGCATTGAAGGATTCCAGGGTCTGATACGCCGCCTCCCCCACCAGGGCAAGACAGCTATTGATCAGATCGCCGCCGGTAGAAACGGTGCGAATATCGTATTCCGCAAGCTTCGACAGTGCCTTTACCCCGCTGGTCACCACGGTGATCCCTTTTTTGGCGGCAAGATAGGGGATCATATAATAGCAGCTGGTGGAGGCGTCCAAAAAGACCACGTCCCCATCCCCGATCAATTCCACCGCCTTCCGCGCGAGAAGCGCCTTGGCAGAGCTTTGCTCGTATTCCCGAATCAGAAAGGGGATCTTGTTTTTGGAAAGGGCGCTTTCCTCCAGCACCGCGCCGCCGTGGATCCGCTTGATCAGATGCTGACTTTCCAGACTTTGCAGATCCCGCCGTACGGAGGGTTCACTGATAAAAAGTACCTTTGCCAGATCCCGCACCGTGCATTTCTTTTCCTTCAAAAGGATCTCCAGGATCCGTTTTTCCCGTTCTGCGCTCATTTTATCACCAAATTTCAAAAAAATAATCAAATTCCCGATCATTTGCTCAAATCCCGTGGCGAGAGTTGAACAAACTGATCATTTTTATTATAATAGCATCAGAACAATCCTTTGTCAACGGGAAAGGAGACCGTATGCTCTATCAGGCACATAAAGGGGTCAGCACGGAAAACCCCGAAAACACCATGCCCGCCTTCGTTGCGGCAATTGAAGAGGGATACGATATCATTGAGCTGGACGTTTCCCCCACTCGGGATCTGCGCTTCGTTTTGCTTCACGATGCGACCCTCAACCGCACGGGAAGAAACCCCGACGGCTCGGAGATCGACCGCCCGATCAAAATCACCGATCTTACCTACAAGGAAGCCCTTGCCTACGATTTCGGCATTTGGTTTTCCAAAAAGTTTCGCGGCACGAAGATCCCCCTTTTCGACGACGTCTTGGCACTGGCAAAAAAGGCGAAGATCCGGCTGAAGATCGACAACAAGTATCAACGCTACACCCCGGAGCAAAAGGAAGCATTCTTCAAGCTTCTTTCCCCTTACCGGGACGTGGCGTGTCTCACCTGCTCTACCTTGGATGCCTTTGCGGAGGCGGCGCGCGCCTTTCCCGAAATGCACCTGCATTACGACGGTGAAGTGACCCCGGAAATCCTGGAGGAGCTGGGAAAGCTGCGTTCCAAAGACAAGCTCACCGTCTGGCTTCCTCATCAGAATCCCAAGACCGCTTGGGTCAAGGTAGAATTTGCCAGTCCCAAGCTTGCAGAAATGATCCGTCCCTACGCCGCCTTGGGCGTTTGGATCCTTTCTAATCCCCGTGATCTTGAGGATGCCCGCGCCCTGGGGGCAGATCTCATTGAGACCAACGGACAGATCAAGCCTCCCCGAAATCGGGGAAAGCGCTTCGATATGCACACCCATTCCGAGCATTCCCACGACTCCACCTGCCCCATTCGGGATATGGCAGAGGCGCAAATGGCGCAGAGGATGGACGGCTTTGCCGTTACCGATCACTTTGATACCCATTCCTATCTCCGCTACGACGTGGTGACCCCCATCGGCAAGGCGGCAGAACAGGCTCGCGCCTTGAACCGTGAGCTTGAAGGAAGGTGCCGCATTCTCACGGGAATCGAGATCAGTGAGGGCTTCTGGCATCCCGCGGTGTGCGAAGAGGTTCGTCAGCTTACCGATTACGACGTGATCCTTGGCTCCGTGCATCTGGTGCAGTACAAGGATCTGACCGGCGCCTATTCAAAGCTGGATTTCCCCGCTATGGAGCGAGCCGTGGTTAAGGAATACGTGGATCAGTATTTTTCCGATATGCTGACTATGCTGGACGAGGTAGACTTTGACGTGCTTTGCCACCTGACCTGCCCCCTGCGCTATATCAACGGCAAATTCGGCTTAGGGCTGGATCGGACAAAATACGATGAAAAGATCGACCTGATCCTGAAAAGGATCATCCAAAAAGGCATTGCCCTGGAGGTAAACGTTTCCTCCTATCATATTTTGGGGGATTTTCTCCCCGATGGGGAGATCCTGAAACGCTACTTCGAAATGGGCGGTTACCTCCTGACGGTAGGCACCGATTCCCACGCGGCAAGGGACGCGGGGAAAAATTTTGACGTAGCCCTGGAAACCCTCAAGGAAATCGGCTTTCGGAATATCTTTTACTACGAAAACCGAAAAGCACGACAAATTACGCTTTAAAGGAGAAGAAAATGAAAGCTTGCTGTTTTTACGAGAAAAACGATCTGAGAGTGATGGAGATCGAAAAGCCCGTCCCCAAGGAGGACGAGGTTCTCATCAAGGTAATGGCGTGCGGCGTTTGCGGCACGGACGTACATATTTTCTGCGGTGACGAGGGCTGCTTCCCCACTCCCGCAGGAACGGTGCTGGGACACGAATTTGCAGGTGTCGTGGAGGAGGTCGGCGCCAAGGTCAAGGGACTGAAGGCGGGAGACAGAGTCTGCGTAGACCCCAATCAGCTTTGCGGCAAATGCTACTACTGTCTCAGCGGCATCGGTCATTTTTGTGAAGAAATGCGGGGCATCGGCACGGGCGAAAACGGCGGCTTTGCCCAGTATTGCGTAGTTCCCGCGTCCCAAGCCTACAAATTCAGCGAAAAGACCGATTTTAAAGCCGCGGCAATGACTGAGCCCGTGGCTTGCTGTCTCCACGGTATTGATCTGTGCGAGATCTCCTGCGGAGATACGGTTGCCGTCATCGGCGGCGGTATGATCGGTATGATCATGCTCCAGCTTGCAAAGCTCTCCGGCGCAGGAAAGCTCATTCTTTTGGAGCCGGTTGCGGAAAAGCGGGCAATCGCCGAGACCCTTGGTGCAGATCTTACCATTGACCCCATTCGCGAAAACGCAAAAGAGGTCCTTGCGGAAAACGGCATTGATCGCATTTCCTGCGTCATCGAATGCGTCGGAAAGCCCGCAACCATGTCTCAAGCAATCGAGCTTGCGGGGAAAAAGAGCGTGGTGATGATGTTCGGTCTCACCGCACCCGACGATACCATTCCCGTCAAGCCCTTTGAACTCTTCAAAAAGGAGATCGTCCTCAAGGCGTCCTTTATCAATCCTTACACCCAAAAGCGCGCGCTGACCCTCATCGAGAGCGGCAAGATCAACGTGACCGACATCGTTTACGATTGCGTTGCCATGGAAAAGCTTCCCGAGATTTTAAGCGACGCCGCCTTGCGCGCCAAGGGCAAATTCATCGTTGATCCCTGGAAAGAGGTGGAGTGATATGTGTGCAAAGCTCCTTGCCTTCGGTGAAATTCTTTGGGACGTTTACCCGGACGAAAAATTTCTGGGCGGCGCATCCCTGAACTTTGCCGCTCATTTTGCGAAATTCGGTCATAAGGCTCAAATGCTCTCCGCCCTGGGCGCAGACGCTTTGGGAGAGGAAGCGCGGAATCAGCTGAAAGCGTGGAAGCTGGGAGATCGCTACGTTCCTGCCCTCACCGAAAAGGAAACGGGAAAGTGCCTGGTCACTCTGGACGAGAATTCCATCCCCTCCTATAATCTGTTAAGTGACGTTGCCTACGACCGCATTTTGGCAAAGGGCATCGAAGAAGAATTCGACGTGCTTTATTTCGGCACCCTCGCCCTCCGCGGTGCATTCAATTTTGCTTCCCTGAACGGGCTTTTAGAGGAAAAATCCTTCGGGGAGATCTTCGTAGACGTGAATATCCGCCCGCCCTTCTATTCCCAAAAGACGGTGGGCTTTGCCTGCTCCAAGGCCACCCTTCTGAAGATCAGTCTGGAGGAACTGCCCACCGTAGCAAAGCTGCTGGGGGAGGAAAACACCACGGATCATCAGACCTTTTCCAAGACCCTGGCGCGGAAATTCCCCAATTTGCGGTGTATCATCATCACTCTGGGCGGTGACGGTGCCTACGCTCTGAACTGCAGCTCGGGAGAAGAAGCCTTCTGCCCCGCCAAAAAGGTCAAGGTCGCCTCTACCGTAGGCGCAGGAGATTCCTTCGGTGCGGCGTTCGTCAGTGAATATCTGGCCGGAAAGAGCCTTCCCGCCTGTCTGGAAATCGCTTCCCGCCTTGCCGCCTACGTGGTTTCCCAAACCGCCGCCGTCCCCGACTACACCCCCGAAGATCTGTAAAATGAAAAAAGGTTTTCCGATTTTTTCGGAAAACCTTTTTTGTTTTATCTGCAAAACCTTTTTTGAAAAAAAGGTTCTGCACTCCAAAAAACTTCAAGCAAAAAATTTCTTCCACAAGTTGGGGTTCCGCTTTTTCAAAAAGCGGAGAAAAGAAGCCCCTACCGTTTTTACGAAACAGTTCTGCGAAGTAAATTAGAGCGCGGAAGTCGAGAAAAAGGGATGTTATCCCTTTTTCGATGGCTTTCGACAGCCGACACCCGATTCTTCCGAGCCGAACGGCGATGGAAGAATCACGGTGTCAATGAGTCAGCAAGGCGCGCAAGGGAAAGTCGAGTGAGTTTACTTTCGTAAATGATCGAGACTTTCCCCGCAGCGGAACGAAGTCGCAGCCAAATCCACGAAACAGTTCTGCGAAGTAAATTTGAGCGCGGAAGGCGAGAATAAGGGATGTTATCCCTTTTTCGATGGCTTTCGACAGCCGACACCCGATTCTTCCGAGCCGAACGGCGATGGAAGAATCACGGTGTCAATGAGTCAGCAAGGCGCGCAAGGGAAAGTCGA
>JAZPZL010000133.1:0-10327 GCA_045544655.1 Eubacteriales bacterium | reverse complement strand
CTGTAAAAAAAGTCCAATTCAAAAAAGCCAGTAAAATAAAGAATTTATAAAAAAAGAAATGCTATAGAAGCACAAATTTTGTGTAACTATAGCATTTTTTTCGAAGGATCTCTTTTTTTACAGCCCCTTTTTGATAGATTATAAATAGCGAAGCATAATACAAACAGCGTGAGCGGAAATTCCCTCTTCTCTTCCGGTAAATCCCAATTTTTCTTCAGTAGTGGCCTTGATATTGATCTGGTCCGGTCGAAGGATCAGAGCGTTGGCAATCCGTTCTCTCATCTCAGGAATATATCCGGAAATTTTCGGCTTCTGAGCAATGACGATAGAATCCAAGTTTGAGATTGTAAAGCCTTCGTTTTTGCACAGCTCCAGCGTTTTTTTCAGTATCGTCGTACCGCTCATTCCGCGGTAGGCTTCATCCGTATCGGGAAAATGCTTTCCTATGTCTCCAAGACCGCAGGCACCCAGCATAGCATCTGCAATGGCGTGGCAAAGCACGTCGGCATCCGAGTGACCAAGCAGCCCCAGATGATGAGGAATTTCCACACAACCTAAAAACAGTTTTCTGCCTTCCACCAAGCGGTGAACATCGTATCCGTTACCAATTCGAATATCAGCCATTTTCTCTCTCCTTCAATATAGACGTAACTGTGATCAAATCGTCTTGCGTGGTCAATTTATAATTCGGTCCGTCCAGCTCACAAAGCTTGACGGGAAAACCGGCGTTCTCAGCAAGTGAACAGTCATCGGTAACAGTAAAACCGTCTCTCTTTGCCAAAGCAAGAGCAACGCGATACAGATCCGCCTTAAAAACCTGAGGTGTTTGAACAGCATAAAGATCGTCTCTGGGAACGGTTTCCAAAATCAAAGCCTTATCATCGCCGCGTTTCATGGTATCGGCGCATTTTTTCGCAGCACTTGCAGCGCCGTAGCGGTTCGCTTCCTCCAGTAGCACGGAGATCTGAGAGGGTAAAATCAACGGTCTTGCCGCATCGTGAATGGCAACGAGTTTACTTTGGGAAGATATTTCCATAAAGCCGTTGCATACGGATTCCTGCCGACTCTCACCACCTGCTAAGACAGACTTCAATTTTGTAATTTGATTTTGTTCACAAAGACATCGGATCTCATCCTCCTGCCCCTCCCTTGCTACGACGATGATCTCATTGATGTCCTTGCACGCCTGAAAAGCAAAAAGCGAATACAAAATACAAGGCTTTCCGCACAAATCACGCAGCTGCTTGGGGGTTCCGCCCAAACGAGTGCCACTCCCACCGGCAGTAATGATCGCGGATGAAAAGCGTTTTTCATAATCCCCGGGAAATAACTGATTCACAGAATTTCTGACTTTTACTGCAGCGATTTCCAGTTTGTTCATACAGACCTCTCACAGTTTCAAAATATACTTGTATTATAATACACATTCTCTTGACTTTCAAGTGTTCTTTTGTTAGAATATTCAAAGAAAGTGGTGTAAAATGAAAAAGAAAAACAGACGTGCGATTGGATTTATCATCTTATCATTACTCTTATTATTAACATCTTGTTCTTCTCCAAAGGAGCCGGAATATGAATTTTCGACTCCTGATACAGATACCGCGGAGGTCAAGGAAAGCGACATACTCGGCAATTCCTCTTACGATCAGATCTTATCAAAGCGCATTGATAAAGATTTCGGCGGTAAAAATTTCAGAATTGCAACAGATAATGTAAATCACATTCTCGCCGATCAAGGTGAGAGCTTGCTTGGCAAGGAGCATTATCTTCGCAATGCGGCAATCGAAAAAAAATATAATATAAAAATCACTTTAACCGAAGAAAGCGGCGGACCCACGATAACGGACCGAATCCGTACCGAGGCTCTTGCCGGCACTGATTACTGCGATCTGGTCTTGCTGGAATCAACCTCGTTTCACACGTTGGCCGCTACCGATTCCCTTTTAAACGTTCGTTCCATTCCATATCTGGATATTAATGCAGATTTCTTCTACGAAAAATCACTGGAAGCAACCACACTTGGAAGCTTCAGTTACGGTATCGCAGGAGATTTCGTATATAAGCCAGAAGACGTAAAGGTGATGTTTTTTAACAAAACCTTGCTTTCTCAGGCACCGCTCCCGGATTTGTATTCACTGGTTGAAGAGAATCAATGGGATATGGAAAATCTATTGCTGTATTCCGAAGAGATTTTTTCTCTTGCCCGCGCAAACGGTGCTGACGTTTACGGAATTCTCTCCACGGAAAACCAGGAGGATCTGGTCAAGGTATTTTGGGCGGCTAGTGGAATGGACTTTATGAAAAATGAATACGGTACCAGACCCGAGTTGATATACAACAACGATGCAACCGACAATTTCATTTCCGGCTTCAGTAATACCTTTTGCCGCAGTGTTGCTTTTTCCACGTCTACCGTTCATCAGAGTGCCGTAACGTCCTTTGCAAGCGGCGACAGTCTTTTTTTGATTGCTCCCCTCAGCACGGCTTCACAGCTCGTGGGATGCGGTATTGATTGGGGGCTCATTCCGATTCCCAAATTGGATATCAATCAAAAAGAGCAGTATTCATATACGGATCTTGGCTACACCTTGGCAGGCTTTGCAAAAGGAACGGCGGATCAGGTATTCTCCGGTATCATCACTTCTGCTTTTTTTGCTACCTCAAAAGGCCTGAATCAAAAATTTGCTATTCAAACCTATTTAAACCTGTATTTTTCCTCTCCCAACGATGCAAATATGATGAAACGCGCGATCGAAAATCCTTATTACGATCCCGTAGAATTTTTTGGGCAGATCGATCCATCCTATACGGCATCCACACAAACGCTGTTGTTCCGATCTGCATCTAACGGAACGAACTTTGATTCACTTTATAAACAATATACAAAAATGCTGGAAAAGTATTTGGATACAAAATTTTAGAAAGGTGATTGATGATGAAAAAGAACATAAAAGTTTGGTTGGTCAGAATTTTGGCTGTCATTTTGGCTCTTCTTTTTGTAGTAACTCTGTTTCTTCCCGCTGTAATGTCTTAAATTCAGTACAAAAAAATGCAGGCGAAAGCCTGCATTTTTTATATTTTCAAGACCATAAATCCGGATGAAAAGGCCTGCACCGCTCCGTCAACGTCAAGCAGTAGTCTAAATTCATCATCAATTCCCACGCATTTTCCGATCAAAGAAGAGCAATCCTTTTCGATCTCAACAAAAGAACCGATGTGAACGCACCGTTTCCGATATTCATCTAGAAGCTCCCGATCGCTTATTCGGGCAAATTTCATAATATTCTTATAGAGAGTACGTACGATGCCTTCAAGATCAGGGAAATCAGATCGATCCAATACCCATCCCATACGATCACGAAGATCTTCCGGAAGAAAATCGGGGCGAAGCAAATTGATGCCGATGCCGATCAAAACATATTCATCCACCCGTTGACAAAGGATGCCTCCCACTTTTCGTCCGCGAATATAAATATCGTTTACCCATTTTAAACCGCAAATAACACCGCAGCACGATTCAATGGCACGACACACGGCAACTGAAACTGCAGGAGTGATATTGGACTGCAAAAGCCTTTCGTTTTTCAGTACGAAGGTCAAATACAAACCTGAGTCCTTCGGGGAATAAAAGCTCTTCCCTACCCGTCCCTGACCGTTCGTCTGACTCGAAGCGATCACGACACCCTCAAAGAAATCACCGCTTTTGATTTTGTCCTTACAATACAGATTCGTAGAATCAATTTCCTCAAAATACACAACGGAAATTCCCAGCGCATTTTGCAAGGATTCGACGTCAATCCGCATTTTCCACCTCAATATTCAATATGCGGAAAATACGGTAAGAACCGTCTTCGCCCTTGATCAGCTGATAGATCTGCGGGACTTCAACGTTGGAATCAATGTCAGAGCGGAAGGTTTTGTTGTTTTTGAAGATGCGATAGCCAACCTGAAAATTCAATAGAGAAATCTCTTTTCCATCGATCTCGTCGGTTGACGTTGAATGATAACGAACGTAAGGATCATAAATCATCTGCATCGTAAATTTTGGTTCTTCTTCAAAATAGTCGTCAACAAAAAAGCTCGTATAATTTTCATATTCTCCGTGGATGACGGTATGAAAATAATTCAGGAAAAACTTGCATTCAGGGTCAGCTGATTCCAAGTCTTCTTCATAAGAAAACAGCTGTTCCACTCCGCCGATGCCGTAAAGCAAGTCTCGCTGAAACCCCATATATGCAGGATTAAGAAAAATATTTTCGTCGTAATTGGCAGGATAATATTCCCCGTTTGAGCCGCTCGCCTGATCCTTCGGCAGTAACAAAAGGATACCGATAACAAATACGGCAACTGCCAGCAAAGAAACGGCTGAAATGATCAACAATTTATTCTTTTTACGTTCCTTTTTCATAGACGATTCATTCCCTTTCTACTTTTTAAACGGCATTTTCCTTCTTTTGGACGGACGCTTTCTCTGTATGACAATTTGAAGTGCGCAGCTTGCGATAACAAAGATAAAATGCATGGCAAGGGTTTTAGGCAAATTTTGGAAAAAACCAAAGCAAATTAAGCCTGCTAGCAAGCTGAGCAGGGAGATGGAAGCGGTAGAAACGATTGTAAAATAAACGCTTCTTGCTGAGTACCTCCGACAAAACAGAACGATGATCAAGCCCTCCAAAATAAGTAAGGTATACGGAAAAACTCCATAATAATCATCAAAATTCGGAATTTTGAAAAACACATAAGCTAACGCAAAAAACAGAGCTATGGACGAGAGAAAAGAAAAAGCAACACAAATTGCAATTTCTCTCAAGCCGTGAGTTGATTTTTTATTCATTTGGTTCATAACACCCTCCTTTTTTATAAGCGTATGAACCAAATGCAATAAATAGACTAGAAAATCGTACGTTCCCCTTCTTCGTGTTGCAAAATCTGTAAAATGTTTTGCAATTGATTCTCATAAGAATCAAAGCAAGGAACAGAACGCAAACGATATAGCGACCAATCGTGCTTCTTGAAAAATTCCAAGTTTGCGCATTCAACTGCCGCGATGTTTGCGCGCTGATTTAAAACGGAATGATCGCTCACGATACCGAGCTGAAATGCAGAGTCTTCGTCAAGAACCACCAGATCAATATAATATCGACCGTTTTGAAGACCGGTCATCGTTTGAAAACCGCGAGACTCAAGATCCGTTCTCAAGCGCTTGATAATGCTGATCTCATCAGCAGAGCCATTTACGCGATAAGAATTGTTCACATCGGGTGCAGACAAGACCTCAAACAAAGATCGGAAAGCAAAGCCTGATGACAAAATGGAAGGACTTGCATTCAGCTCCTCTTCGCGAAAACTGGAAAGAACCAAAATTCTTTCTTTGGCTGATGACAAAACCGATCCAATGGTAAGGAACGGATTGTTCCCGCCAAATGTGACAAACGAATCGGGTAATCTGGATCCGGGAATACTGCGGTCTGCCGCAAAGGTGGAAGAAAAGATCAGATAGTCACAGGGATGCAACACCTCATCAACGGACGAGATATAAAAACGGTTGTAATCCGTAAAATACGAAGCTACGTCTTCCTGATGTCTGAGCTTTTGCGCGAAAAGACGCAGAATCAATTTTTTCTGCTCAACGGTAGCGGCAACGATTCCAATACTCTTTTTCTTTTCCGACATAGCAAACCGAACCAGTTCTTCAACGGCATTTTGTGCTTCGTAATAATTCGCACCGGGGTGTTCCCCACCAAAGGAACCGGGCAAAACTCGCCACTCAGCAACCTTGCTGTATCGATTGCACGGAATGGAATAATAGCGAAAATCAGAACGAAGGTTGGAATAAAATGCGTTTTTGAACGAGGTCAATGCAGGAGAAGAAAAATAGGATGCAGAAAGACTGTATTTCTCATCGCAGACACTCCATAAGTAATCAAAAGCAGGAGTAGACAAATCAAAATTTTGCGTTTTAACGTCCAAATTCTCAGAAAAATTGCCTGCGAAGGAAAACTGCTTTCCACAATGGAAAAGCCATATCATATCATTCAGCGAAACCTGAGATTTCGACTCAAACAGTACCAAATCGAATAAGCCTCGTTTCCCGGAAAACAGCCTTTTGGCTTCCTTCAGATCCGAAATTACGCAAGGAAATACAGATGCAAAAATATTCTTATTCTCAATCAGGTCCATCGGTGAGAAAATTTCACCGGAAATTTCTCTCAAGCCCTCAAATCTAGACATAGACAATACGGAATCAAGCTGATTTCGCTCTTTCAGATCAATTTTTGAAAGAGCTTGTACCAAATCACTTTCGGTCTTCTCAACAGAAAAATTCTCAGGTATCAATTCGGGATGAGAAATAAAATTAAACTCACAAACAGCTTTGAAAAACGCACGCAAGAAACCACGCTTGATCTCCTCGTTGCCAATTTTACCGTTTTCAATGGCAATTACGACGCTCTTCAAACCGATGGAAATTGCCTTTTCCTTGACATTCAACCAATTGCACCAATTCTTAATATGGTCGGAGGCGGACAAAATCTCCATCATATTCTGATACAATCTGGAAAAATAATCCTCCGTTGCAGCGGCAGGAAAATAGAAATCGATCTCATTGAAAATGAGTTTATCAAAAGCGTTTTTCAGCGTTGAGAACTCATTGGAAAGACTCTTGAGTACATTAACCTTATCCGACGCCTCATAAACGCTCTTCGCTCTTAAAAAGTCTGAAACGAATGCAGGCAATTTTTCAAGATCGAAGGAGGATTGATAAACGGCGTAACACTGATAGCAAAGATCTGCAGAGGTTGAAAGCTTCTGCCAACAAGCATCACGATCCACACCGGCAACGGAAAAAAGTGAAAATAAGCTCGACTCCGATTCCTCAATCTCCTCCTTATTTCTATGATAAGTATTCAGAAGAGAAAGAATATACTCAATGTTTTCAACGTCGCAATTTGGCTTCAGATATCGCTTCACGGTTTTCAGAATACCGTGCTTTTGAGACATTGCCTTAAAGCCTTTATCACCAATTACGGAATGATAACGAGTATATAAATCTGCAGCATCCAATTCAAATACACTGTCAAAAAAGCTGACGGAAATCGTGCGGAATATATTATCGTTTTCTTCTTTGGCTTGAATCAAGGAAGTAACTTGTCTGAAGTTCGTTTCAATCTCACCGGGAAGGGCAAAAAAAGCCTCGGGAACCTTTTCAAAATCAGAGAAAAGGCGAAACAGATCGCAAAAAGCATTCAAAGAAGGAACGGCAGAGAGGGACTGCAAGGAGGGAAACAAGGGTAAAATCTGATCCCGAACGGAAATGATCTGTTCCAAAGCGCGCAACAGATCTTCCAAGCAGCGAATAAGCTTGGATTTAAATTCATAAGAAAAATTCTTATTTTTGATGAGTTGCAAAGGATTTTGATGTACAGTTCCGATTTCTGTAACGGACTTGATGAGTTCGTTGACGGTTGAAAACCAATTCTGGACCATATCGTCTGCCAAGGCACCAACTTGCTCGGGAGAAAAAATAATAGTATCATTGGCATCGCGTAACTGTTCATAGCGATCGGAAGCCATCAAAAACGAGGATACAATGCTCTTACCGCCCTCCAAAGCGGAATAGTAGGACTCCAGACTGTCAAATGCCTTTTGAATTTTTTCTCGATCATCAAAAATAGACTCATCCGTAGTAAAAGAAGATTTAAAATCATCCTTTCTGCAAGAAAGCTGAGGATCCTTCAAAACGTTCCAAACAAAGGTGGAATGGAAAGACCCGGCGGCAATTTTAGAAAAATCATCAGGATGATAATTGGAATCCGTAATATATAGAACGTTCTTGTGATTCTTCATTTTCAAAGCGGCTGCTCTGGCAAAGAGCGTTGAAACGCCGGTGCCGCTTTGGGCGCGGATCAAGGTAAAATCATTGGAAAGTATTTTTGATAAAATCTTATTCTGATTGACATCCAGATCACTTTGAAAAGCAACAGTCGTCTTTTTTCCATCCATAGGAAACTTTCCACCAAGAAGAATTGATTTCACGCGGGGATCTTCCGCATAATTCTTCCACAGATGGTCGTAATCGGAAAAATCTTGATGGAAATCATCATCGTTTCTTTGCGCAAGAATATAATTGCCTTTTTCGGAAACGCGGACAGGCAAGGGAGAAATATGAAGATCTCTTGCTTTCCCGATGCTCAAAACAGTGAATTTATCATCGCTGAGTTGAAGAGAATTCTTCGCATTAAAAAGGGCAGTTTCAAAAGACAAACTGCTCCCCAAAGCAAGATCACTGCTATCCAGGAAGTAAACCCCGTCCGGACAATGATACCCCCCGCTTTGCGTAGAAAGAAGAGGAAACGCATCACGATGAAGCGTGAATCCGCAATATACCTTCCCCTTTGAAGAAAATGCAAGCAAAGGAGAAAAGCCGCTGTGTTCAAGGGCTGATGCAAACAAAAGAGCAAGTTCAAAGGAATTACCAAGGCGTTCCTTGATCACACGCTCACACAAACGGACCGGCAAGGGTAAAGTGCCGGAATAATTCTCAAGAGCAAAGGATATTCTCAGTTCTTTGATATGCTCGTAAAGCTGACCCACGAAATCAATGGGATCCGAAGTGCTTCCCTCAACCTTGACGCGCTCAAGCTCCGGCTGAGAAGGAGTAACAAACATAGCGGCCGTTTCGGGCATATCCCCAAAACCGGAAAAATAAAAATAGGGCAAGATCTTACAGGAAAACTCCTGCCGCGCCAGCAAGCTTCCCTCCTGATTACGCACAAGCACGGAAAAACAAACGTCCTGCACTCGTCTCTCGGATGCAAGATAAGAAGCATCTACGTTGATAAAATCACAGGATAAAAAGCGATAACCACCGCCAACCAGATAATCGATCGTTTGCTCGGAAGAAAAAATCATATTGGGGCTTGAAACGACTTGTAATTTCAACGCAGAAAAAGCCAGGTCACTCAAATTCTCAACATAAAGAGAATCGAACAGAGAAAACCCGGAATTAAAAATGCCGAAGCTATAATTACTTTTCAAATTCAGTCGTATCTTAAACAAATTTTCCATAAAAACCCCACGAAAGTTATACAGTTTATTCTATCATAACTTTCAGAATTCGTCAACCGAAACAAAGAGATAAAGCGACAACAATTGCCGCTTTATCTCAAAAATCAATTGGTAAAACAGGCAAGAAGCTTACCGAGCTGAAAAGCGGTTTTATACAGGTTCTTCTCCCCATTTGAAAGTGCATCCTCCAGTGAGCAGGGACCGTTGGTAATTGAAAAAACCGCCTTGATTCCCGCTGGCAAATCCTGACCCGCAATTGAATAAGACCCGCACAAAACTACGAGAGGAACTTTATGCTTTTCGCAGATCGCTGCTACACCGGAAACAGCCTTTCCTCCTGCGCTTTGCGAATCAAATCGACCTTCTCCGGAAATTACAAGATCGGCGTCACAAACGGTATCTTCAAATTTTTTCAGGCTTAAAACCGTATCGATCCCGCTTTGAAGCGTTGAATTCAGAAAAGCAACCGAACCGCCTCCGCAGCCCCCGGCGGCACCGGATCCCGGGATACAAGAGACAGAAATTTCAAGGTCACGCTCGATCACGCCCGCCGCATGCTTCAGACCGGCATCTAAGAGTGGAAGCATCTCCTCCGTTGCTCCCTTTTGCGGTGCAAAAACATACGCTGCTCCCTCGGGACCGTACAAGGGATTTTTCACGTCACACATGGTTGTGAAAGTGCATTCTTTTAATCTGGGATCCAGCCCGGAAACGTCGACCCTGTCGATATCGATCAAAGTGCCTCCCGCGGGAACAAAGCTCTCGCCCTTTTTGTTGAAAAATTTTGCTCCCAAAGCGCAGGCAATACCACACCCCAAATCGTTGGTGGAGCTACCGCCCAAAGCAAGAATCAGCTTTCTTTCTCCCTGCTCGATCGCATCCAGAATTAATTCACCAACACCAAAGGTAGAAGCTATCATCGGATTCGGATGCTTTGCCATTGGAAGTCCTGCGGCAGTCGCCAGCTCTATGATCGCATAATCGCCCAATTTTCCCCAATAGGAATTAATCGGATTAAAAAAAGCGTCATTCACTTCCTTGTATATTTTCTTTGCACCAAGCACCTCGATCGTGCCTTCACCACCGTCCGCAATGGGAACGCAAACGACGTCAACGTTCTTCAACGAATCAAGCATCGCTTTTTTTATGACGCGGCAAACCTGATCCGAGGAGACGGAACCTTTAAAAGAGTCTGCAGCAACAACGATTTTTCTCATAAACTTCTCCTTAAGGTAAATATATTGAAATTATATCACAAAAT
>JAZPZL010000132.1:0-5370 GCA_045544655.1 Eubacteriales bacterium | reverse complement strand
GTGAAATGGGGATCTCCACCCAGAAGCTTCACGCAAGAGGACCTATGGGTCTGCGTGAGCTTTGCACCTACAAATACGTGGTTCGCGGAAACGGAACCGTCAGATAAGGAGTTATTATGAAAATTGGTTTTATCGGAACCGGTAATATGGGAGCCGCTCTTGCAACTGCAGTCTCCCAAAGCGGTATGGAAGCTCGTCTTTTCTTTGCGGATTTCTTTGCGGTAAAGGCAGAGCGCCTTGCAGAAGAATTAAAGGGAGAAGCCGCAGATAATCTGACCTTGATCCAGCAGTGTGATCTGGTCTTTCTCGGGGTAAAGCCTCAGGTATTGCCCGAGCTTTTGCAGGAGATCAAGGAAGGGGTTCGTGCCAGAAAGGGCGCTCTTACCCTTGTAACCATGGCGGCGGGAATTCCTATTGCTACCGTTTTGAATGGGATCGGGGAGACTGTTCCCGTGATCCGCATTATGCCCAATACCCCCGTGATGGTGGGAGAAGGCGTCATCGCTTATTGCACCGAAAACGTTTCGGCGGAAACGGAGGAGGTCTTCGTAAAAGCTCTTTCAAAGGGCGGGCTTTTGCAGAAGGTTGACGAAGGGAAGATCGATGCGGCAAGTGCCTTGCACGGCTGTGGTCCCGCCTTCGTGTATCTGTTTATTGAAGCGTTGGCAGACGGTGCGGTGGCTTGCGGACTTCCCCGTGATACCGCGCTCAGCTTTGCGGCAAAGACGGTAAAGGGCGCCGCCGAAATGGTGCTGGAAACCGGAAAGCACCCCGGCGCGCTGAAGGATGCGGTCACAAGCCCCGGCGGTACTACCATTGAAGGGGTACGCGTGTTGGAGGAGCAGGGCTTCCGCGGTGCCGCGATGGATGCGGTCATTGCCGCTTACGAAAAGACCCTGGCTTTGGGCAAGTAAATGAAACTGCCGGAACGCATTCTTACCAACGTCCGTTATCATCGGGAGCATTCCCCGGTAAGCCCCGAGGATTACGATTTTTACGATCCCTTGAAGGAGCCTTTTTCTCTGCACGGCTTGATGGTGCAGGAGGACGGAGCTTTTCGCCGTATGCCCTGGGAAGTTGCGCACGCAGTCAGCCCCAAGGTGTATGCCCTCAGCAGTCATACCTCCGGTGGAAGACTGCGCTTCGTGACCGATGCCGATCGCCTTGCCCTGAACGTTTCCATTGACCGTCTGGATGCGCGTAGCATAATGTCTCTGCAGGGAAGCCTCGGC
Source organism: Eubacteriales bacterium (assembly GCA_045544655.1). Lineage (GTDB taxonomy): Bacteria > Bacillota > Clostridia > Oscillospirales > SIG627 > RGIG5579. The sequence continues at coordinate 4,138 of JAZPZL010000132.1, read as the reverse complement.
TTTGACGTGTATCTAGAAAAGGATGGGAAGGAGGTCTTTCTCAGCTCCGTTGTTCCTCCCTTTGATCTGGAGGACGGCTATTTCAAGGACGTACCGCTTCCCGAGGGCGAGAAGCAGATCACCTTGTATTTCCCCCTTTATAACGACGTAAAACACCTTTCCGTCGGGCTTTCCCGCGGTGCAAGCCTGAAAAAGGCGGCGCCTTATGAAAAAACGACGCCCATTCTGTTTTACGGTTCTTCCATTACCCAAGGCGCTTGCGCCTCCCGCCCCGGAATCGCTTATCCCGCGCGGATCGCAAGAAAGCTTCGCTCCGATTTTATTAACCTCGGATTTGCGGGAGCCTGCAAAGGGGAGAGGGTAATGGCGGAGTATTTGGCAACCATCCCCAGCTCAGTCTTCGTTTTGGATTACGATCACAATTCTCCCGATCCCGAGTTTTTAAACGATACCCATTACGGTGTATACAAGGCCTATCGGGAAAAGCATCCCGATACGCCCATCGTCCTGGTGACCCGTCCCGCCTCCGATCCCACCGTTCCTGCGGTGATCGGCAGAAGAAGCGTGGTGATGCAGACCTATTTGCGCGCCCTGAACGAAGGGGATCAAAAGGTCTTTTTCGTGGACGGCTTTGAGTTTCTGGACGATGAAGAGAGAATGGATTGTACCGTAGACGGAACCCATCCCAACGACAACGGCTTTTACCGAATGGCAAAGATCATCGGTGCCGCCGTGGAACGGGCTATGAAGTGATAAAAAAAGCATTTGCTCAGATTGAGCAAATGCTTTTTTCTTAATATCCGCGATATGCGCTGTCGATTCCGAAATACTCCTCCAGGGTGAGCCAGTCACCGTCGTTGTAAAGAATCTCGGCAAGCTCCGTTCCTACGTAACGGTAATGCCAAGGCTCAAAGATATAGCCGGTAAGGTGGGTCTTTCCTTCGGGATAACGGAGGATGAATCCGTATTTGTAGGCGTTGTCGGCAAGCCAATCCAACGCAGGCTTGAATTTCTCCGTTTTGGATTCCACCGTGCTGGAGGTGAGGATATCCATTGCCATACCGGTCTGATGTTCGCTGTGACCGGGACGGGCGGAATAGGTCATGGCTTGATCCAAGCCGTCTCTTTTTACGTAGTTGTTGAAAATGTAATTCTGATCGTTCCAGGAGCGGTAAGCACTTTTGATGGAAAGAGGGAAGCCTGCCGCCTTTGCTCCGTCCCGCAATCGGTAATACGCCTGCTCCACCTCCGGTGTCAGATAGGGAGAAGTGTAGGTCTTGGGGAGGGAATAGCTCTTGTTGGCGATCAGGATCCCGTCAATTGTCGCAAGTCCGTCCTTGATCACCAGAGTCTTTCCCTTAGAGGTGGTATACACTCCGTCGATCAAGCTTCCCTTATTGCCAAAGGGCGGCTTCAAGGTGGTGATATCATCGGGAATATTTCCATTTGGCTTGGTGGTGGTCGTAGGCTTTTTCGTTGTGGTAGTGGACGGTTTTTCGGTGGTATTGGGCTTTTCCGGCAGGTCAGGCTCGTCGCCCTTTGGTGCATCGGGGGAATAAAACTCAACCATAATTTCTTTCTCGCTTTGGATCTTAAGCAGATTTTTCACGGTGAAAGTGAATTTGATCAGTCCCTTTTTTGAAGAATCCAAAGATTTGTCAGGCTTGCACAAGCTTCCGAACTGTACGTCTTTTACAATGTCGGAAAGAGTCAATTCGGTATCCACGGGGAACCGCAGGGAGTCGGCGAAGGTTACCTTTGGAACCTGAATCGCTAAGATCAGAAGAACGACCGCTGCGATCACTGTCAGGCAAAGCGGCAAAGTTTGCGTAAGCTTGCGAAGCCTTTTGTTATTTTTCCTTCTTCTTTTTTCCATTGTATGTTCCTTGATTATTTTTTGTTCATATACGCCCATCCGTGACGGCACATATCCTCAATTCCGTATTTTGCTTTCCAGCCCAAAAGCTTTTCTGCTTTTTCGGTGTCTGCGTAGCAGGAGGCAATGTCCCCGGGGCGACGCTCGGTGATCCTGTAGTTTACCTTGACACCGCTTGCCTTCTCAAAAGCTGCTACCAATTCCAGTACGCTGGTTCCGCAGGAGGTGCCGAGGTTGATGGCTTCCGCGCCCTTGTGAGTGATCGCGTAATCCAAAGCCTTCAAATGACCCTGCGCCAGATCCACGACGTGGATATAATCGCGGACGCCGGTTCCGTCGGGGGTGTCGTAGTCGTTTCCGAAAACGGAAAGGCAGGGGAGAATGCCTGCGGCAACTCTTGCAATATAGGGGAAGAGGTTATTGGGAATACCGCTGGGGTTTTCTCCGATGAGTCCGCTTTCGTGTGCGCCGATGGGATTGAAATATCGGAGCAATACCACGCTCCATTCGGGATCGGAAACGGAAAGGTCGGTGAGGATCTGCTCCAGCATCAGCTTGGTCCAGCCGTAGGGGTTGGTGCAGGAGGTGGGCATATCCTCCTTGAAGGGGGCAACGTTATTCATTCCGTAAACCGTGGCGGAGGAGGAGAATACGATGGTCTTACAGCCCGCGTTTCTCATCACGTCGCACAGGATCAGGGTGCCGGTGATATTGTTGTGATAATACTCCAAGGGGATCTGTACGGATTCTCCCACCGCTTTCAGACCCGCAAAATGGATCACAGCGTCAATTTTGTTTTCGGCAAAGATCTTTTCCAAGGCCGCCTTGTCACGGATGTCCGCTTCATAGAAGGCGGGCTTTGTTCCCGTGATGGTCTTGATATCGTCCAATACCTTGGGGGAGGAGTTGGAAAGATTGTCTACGATGATGGGCTCGTGACCTGCCTCGATGAGTTCTACAACGGTATGAGAACCGATAAAACCGGTTCCCCCGGTGACGAGTATTTTCATGAAGTTCTCCTTAGTTGTGAAATAATTTTTTGGTTTGATATTCGGGATCGCAGGTCAGATTCATTCCAAGCTTGCGGAAAATCCCTGCGTCAATTTCCGTCAGGATCACGGTGGAGTGTACCTCACAGCCTTTCAGAAGAGGGAGCTGATCAATGGCTTTTTTTGCATTTTGATCGTGCGCCGCCGCAATGGAAAGGGCGATGAGTACCTCGTTCGTATGAAGTCTGGGGTTGTGGTTTCCCAGGTTTTTGGTTTTAAGCTCTTGTACGGGCTCGATGACCTCTCTGGAGATCAGATCCACTTCTGTGTCGATCCCCGCCAGGGCTTTTACGGCATTCAGAAGCAGGGCGGAAGAGGCGCCGAGGAGCTTGGACGTCTTTCCCACCACGATCCTGCCGTCGGGAAGCTGTAGGGAAGCGGCGGGCTGACCCGTTTCTTCCTTCTTGTCCCTTGCCGCTTGTGCAAAGGTTCTGTCCTCGGGACCGATTCCCAGCTGCGTCATCAATAGTTTGAGCTTGGAAATGATGACGTCTGCACTATGACCTTTTCGCTTGTCGCATTCTGCAGTGAAATATCTGCGGATGATCTCATTTTTACTGGCTTCTCGGCAGGCATCGTCGTCGGTAATGCAGTAGCCTACCATATTGACGCCCATATCCGTGGGGGATTTGTAGGGGGATGAGCCGTAGATCTTTTCAAACATTGCTCTGACGACGGGGAAGATCTCTACGTCACGGTTGTAGTTTACCGTGGTTTCTCCGTAGGCCTCCAAATGGAAGGGATCCAGCATATTCACGTCGTTTAGATCGGCAGTAGCCGCTTCGTAAGCCAGATTTACGGGATGGTTCAGGGGCAGGTTCCAGATGGGAAAGGTCTCGAATTTTGCGTAGCCTGCTTTGATCCCCTTCAGATTATCGTGGTAGAGCTGGGAAAGGCAAACTGCCATTTTTCCGCTTCCGGGACCGGGGGCAGTGACCACTACCAGGCTTCTCTCGGTTTCGATATAATCGTTTTTGCCGTAGCCTTCCTCGCTGATGACCTTCTGAAGATCCTCGGGGTAGCCCTCAATGGTATAGTGCTGAAAAACGCGGATGCCCAGAGTCTCCAGCTTTTTGCGGAACTTAATGGCGGAGGTCTGACCTGCAAAACGGGTCAACACCACGCTTCCCACAAAAAGACCGCAGCCGCGGAATGCATCGATCAGGCGAAGGGTATCCTGCTCGTAAGTGATGCCGAGATCCCCGCGCACCTT
>JAZPZL010000131.1:0-2098 GCA_045544655.1 Eubacteriales bacterium | reverse complement strand
TCTTCCTAAGACCGCTTGGCCTCCGACTTATGATGCCGGATATTGCTCCCTTTATGCATGGCGAGACGGTGCTGTTGCTTTCGGGTATCATTTCGGAGCGTGCGGAGGATGTGATCGCTTGTGTGGAGACTTGTGGCTATCGCGTGGTGGAAATGCAAGAAGAAAACAGCTGGTGCGGCCTTGCCGTTATGAAAAAGTAAAAGCATTGCGTAAGATTTTCACGGAGGTTGAAAATCTTACGCTTTTTTACTGTATGTTGCAATATTTTACATTTCTTACCCCTCTGCCTTGACAAAAAAAGCTTTTTATTGTATAATGAGATCAGAAAAAAGCGTCGGACGGCCTTCTTGTGATTCACAAGATTGCTTTTGTAAAAAAGTGACTATCGTCCTGTGCTTTTGCTTGTATTCTACAGGAATTTTGTGGTTTTTTCAACTATAATGATAAAAGATTTTTGTTTTCAGAGAGGAGGCTTTGCGGTGAAAAGAAAACTCGGTATCATATGTGAGTGCATCGGGGAGATGGACCCGATGGATTCGTTGGATTTGATCAAAAGTGCAGGATTTGATTGTTTTTTTACCGGTCAGACTGATCGTGCAAAGGTAGAGGCACTGGTAAAGAAGGGAACCCACCTTGGGTTGACCTGTGAGTTTATCCACGCCCCCTTCCGTGGTATCAATGCGATGTGGATGCCTGGCTTGGAATATTTGGATCTTATGGGAAGGATGAAGAATGCCATAGACGTGGCTCAGGAAACGGGAATTCCTACCGTAATTGTCCATGTTTCCAGTGGATGGGAGCCACCTGAAATCACTGATCTCGGTCTTTCGCGCTTTGATGAATTGGTTCTTTACGCTACCGAGCGAAAGGTAACGGTTGCATTTGAAAACCTCCGTATGATCGGCAATCTCGCTTATCTTGCCGATCGCTATCGCAAAATGGAATACGTCCGTTTTTGCTACGATTGCGGTCACGAGCATTGCTACACCAAAACAATTCGGTGGATGGACGTATTTGGAAAGCGAATGGTTGCCACCCACATTCACGATAATATGGGACGCGGTGAGAACCGCGAGGGGGACCCCGATCTGCATTTGCTTCCCTTTGATGGAAATATCGACTATACGGCAATGATGCGTAAGTTGGACGAATATCATTTTGAAGGTCCCTTGATTTTGGAGGTCAGCAACCGTCGGTATCCCGATGTCGATCCCCGTGCGTTCCTTGCCGATTGCTATGAGCGTATTCGAAAAATTTCGGAGCTTTGATCACGATAGCAAAAAGAACAGGAGAAGGTTATGAATCCTACGTATTATCTTGCCGTTGATATCGGTGCCTCCAGTGGACGCCACATTCTCGGATATATCGAAAACGGGAAATTGGTTTTGGAGGAAATCTATCGCTTTCCAAACGGAATGCAAAGAAAGGACGGAAGACTCGTTTGGGACGTGGACGGTTTGTTCCAAGAGATCAAAAATGGTCTCAAGGTCTGCGCGGCAGCAGGGAAGATCCCGTCTTATATGGGCATCGACACCTGGGGCGTAGACTTTGTGCTGCTCGATGCCAATGGAGAACGTCTGGATGATGCCGTTGGATACCGCGATACACGTACCGCGGGGATGGATCTTGTGGTTTCCAAAACGCTTTCCGAAGAGGAACTTTACGCCCGTACGGGAATTCAAAAGCAAGCGTTCAATACGATCTATCAATTGGCGGCAATTCGAGAAAAAACGCCTGAGCTGCTGGGAAAAGCCGAAACTCTGCTGATGATCCCCAATTATCTCAATGCGCGTTTGACAGGAATCTGTGTCAATGAATACACCGAGGCGACTACCTCGAATTTAATCTCGGCGCAAACTGGGGATTGGGATTATGAGCTACTTGATATGCTCAGAATCCCACAAAAGCTCTTTTCTCCCGTTCGTCACGCAGGGGAGGTCTTGGGAGAGCTTTTGCCGGAGATTGCTGCGGAGGTTGGGTTTTCACTTACGGTCATGCTTCCCGCAACACATGATACAGGCTCTGCCGTACTGGCTATGCCCACCAATTCCGACGATGCAATCTACATTTCGTCGGGAACATGGTCTTTGATTGGTGT
>JAZPZL010000130.1:0-12000 GCA_045544655.1 Eubacteriales bacterium | reverse complement strand
TCGGCTCGAAAAAATCTGGTGTCTGCCGTCGAAATATCAATAGTTTTGTCAAAATAAGGATTGATTCCGTATGTTCGCACGAAGAGCCTTCCCCTTGAGGAGAAGGCAAAAGTGCCCGTAATTTTGCAGGAACAAAGTAGGTTTTTGAGGGTTTGTCCGGAAAAGGGGTGAACCTTTTTTATTCCCTGCTTGAAGTTTTTCTCCGCAAAAAATTAACCTGAAAAATATTTGAGGGAAGTTTCTTCGGTTCCTTCTTTTCAAAGAAGGAACAAAGTGCCTTTTTCAAAAATACCCCTGCAAAAAACTCCACGTATTTACAATCAAACCGACCGGTTGAACCGGTGGTTTTGATTGTTTTTCCGGGTCACTTATACAATTGAGGAATCGTTTAGCGGTATTCTAAAACTTGTCTTGCCGTGTATTCGTCGGTGATGAGAGTATCGATCATTTTTGTGCGCAGCGCGGCGGCAATAGCTTCTGCCTTTTCTTTTCCGCAGGCAATGGCAACGGATTCCTTTGCGTTCTTGATATTATCTACGGAGGCACACAAGGTGCTACGGTACAGATTTACGAATTTGCCGTTTTTATCAAAGAAATGAGTAGCTACGTCCCCGATTGCCCGGGCATGGATCTCGCTGTATCCAAATGTTTTGCCGAAGATATCCAGGATTTCTGTGTTTCCAATGCCCAAAATTGCCAAATCCGCTGTATTCCACATTTCCTGCATTCGCTTGTAATGGCTGAGCTGCCGAAGCAATACGTAATCCTCCTCGCTGTCAGCAAGATAGGGAAACCAGGCGCATTTTGGAGTTGCATCCAGCTTGCCTGCCAGCTTCCTTGCCAATTCGTTTGAGGAAAAATAAGCGTTTTCGTTGTCGGTAGCTCCGAACAACGGAAACACCGTGTTTCCGGCTGTAGAGATTTCAGGTAGGTTTTGAATCAATTCTTGAATCGTCCGTCCCCAGGATAGGGCGATTTTTTGATTGCCATTTTTTATGATCGGCAGGATATAGTCAATCGCTGCTTGGACGGTCATAAGCCGATGCACCGATTCATTTTTTCCGCTGACACTGCATACAACACAACCCCGGATACCAAAGGAATTACAAATCATTTTTTCCAGTTCTTTGCAGTCCTTTTGCGGATCGTGAATGATGATTTCTACGATTTTTTCTTCCACAGCATCATTCAAAAGTTTAGAAACTGTTTGTCTGGTAAGATGCAATGCTTCCGCAATTTCCTGCTGGGTCAGGTTTTTCTTGTAATAAAGGGTAGCGACTTCGGACATTAGGGCTTTTTCTGTCTTCATAGGTTTGCTCCTCAGCATTAGTGATTTTATTTTACAATTAATTTCCCGTTCTGTCAATCCGCTAACATTTGTATTTGACAAATGTTAAATTGAGAGGTATACTGTTTCTGTAAAGGAAAAGGAGGAAACAATATGCTCGTTTCAATGAAAGAAATGCTGGAAGATGCCCGAAAAAATCATTACGCCCTTCCTGCATTCGATGTCAGTAATTACGATATGATGAAGACGGTTTTGGAAGCCTGTGAAGAGGAGCGGTCTCCGGCGTTGTTGATGGCTCTGGGTGTAGACTTGCAGGGCAGAGACATGAATCTGCTGACTTCTATGATCCGCGGCGCATCGGATTATTTTAATATTCCGGTCTGTTTGCACTTGGATCACGCGACGGATTTTTCTCTAATTCAGAGAGCTGTTGAGGCGGGTTTTAGCTCGGTGATGTATGATGGCTCTGTTCTGGATTTCCATAACAATGCCCAAAATACTGCAGAAGTGGTAAAATGCGCTCACTCCTACGGCATTACGGTGGAAGCAGAATTGGGTCATGTGGGTAACGGCTGTGTGGGCAGTATCAGTGAAACCGGTAAGGACACCGATCCCGGCGAGAGCCTTACTGTGCCGGAGGAAGTCGCAAAATTCGTGGAAATTACCGATGTGGATGCCCTTGCTGTAGCCATCGGCACCGCCCATGGCGTGTATCAGAGGACACCGACCCTGCGAATCGATCGGCTGGATGAAATTGCGGCGGTTTGTGAGAGACCCTTGGTGCTTCATGGCGGCAGCGGTACACCTGACGATCAGATTCAAAACGCCATTCATCACGGCATCACCAAGATCAACATCTATTCTGACGTGGTAGCTGCTATGAATGAGGGGCTGAAAGATAAGCTGAACGCGATGGATAATCCTGCGACCTGGCCTTTCCTTGTGTTTTCCGATGCCCGGAAAATGATGAAAGAAGTAGTCCGAAATAAGCTGCGCACCTTTGGCAGCGCAGGACGGTTATAAGAGGAGGTTACCATGAAGACAAAAGCAGTCCGCCTTTACGGAGAAAACGATCTGCGACTGGAAGAATTTGAACTGCCGGAGTTGAAAAACGGCGAGATCCTTATTAAGATCGTTTCCGACAGCGTTTGTATGTCCACCTATAAAACCGCCAAGCAAGGCGGGAAGCATCTGCGTGTTCCTGACGATGTTGCAGAAAACCCTGTTATCATCGGTCATGAATTTTGCGCCGAGGTTGTGAAAGTCACCGATAAGTGGAAAGATCAATTCCATATCGGCGACAAGGTGGTTATGCCCCCCGTACTGTCCTACCTTGGCGGTATGCAGACGGTGGGCTACTCCTTCGGCGAAATCGGCGGTGTTTCTACCTATTCTATTGTCTATGAACACATCATTGAAAACGGATATTTGATGAAGCTGGAAAGCGATTGCTTCTTTAAGGGATCTTTGATTGAGCCTGCTTCCTGCGTGATACGGGGATACAAGGGAAGCCTGCATTTGGATGCCGACGGTATTCCTTATACAAACCTCAAGCCCGATGGCAAGGTTGCTATTTTGGCGGGCTGTGGGCCTATGGGTCTTGTAGCCATCGACCTGGTCCTCCACGGCACGGTAAAGCCTTCCGTTGTGGTGGTTACCGATCTGGACGAAGACCGTCTTGCCCGGGCAAAGGAGCTTTTTAGTCCAGAGGAAGCCGCACACGATGGTATTCGATTGGTATTCAGCAATTCCTCCGGCAAGGATGAGTTGATCGCACTGGCAGGCGGAGAATTTGATGATGTATTTGTGTATGCCCCTGTTCCTGCAGTTGTAGAACTGGGCGACGAGATTTTAGGCTTTGACGGCTGTTTGAACTTTTTTGCAGGTCCATTGGATCAAAATTTCAGCGCAAAATTCAATTTCTACAATGTCCATTACAAACAGCACCACGTTTCCGGAACCAGCGGTAGCACCATAGAAGATATGAAGGATATTGTTTGCTTGATTGGGGAAGGAAAAATCGACCCGGCGGTGATGATTACTCACATCGGCGGTCTGGATGCAGCGATTGATACTACGGTACATCTGCCTCAGATTCCGGGTGGCAAAAAGCTGATTTATACCCATATCAACTTGCCCTTGACTGCCATTGCTGATTTTGCCGTTTTAGGCGAATCAGATGGTCGGTTTAAGACACTGGATGCACTTGTAAAAGAAAACAACGGTTTGTGGTCTGCAGGGGCGGAAAAATATCTGCTGGAGAATTTTGGAGGTTAATTATGAATTTGCCAAATAGTATTTTCAGCGGAACTTGGAAAGAAGGACACGTACAGGGAATTGCCGTGGATACGAAGCGCGGTTTTGTGTATTACTCCTTTACCACAATTCTTCTCAAAACCGATCTGCAGGGCAATCCCATTGCAAGTGTGGAGAATATCATCGGCCACCTGGGATGTATTGCTTTTGACGAAGAAAAGAACCGTATATACGGTTCTCTTGAACTGAAGCACGATGTGATCGGCAAAGGCATTATGGAGCGCACCGGTATCCGGCTGGCAGAGGAAAATGCTTTTTATCTGGTGTCCTTTGATTTGAGTAAGATGGACCGTATGGGTATGGACGCGGAGAAAGACGGTATTATGCTGGCGGTTTACGTGCGTGATGTGGTTGAAGATTTTAATGGCACAGATTTGCTGACCGGCTTGCCGGGGCGCTATGGCTGCGGAGGTATGGACGGTGTTTCCATCGGGCCGATTTTTGGCGCATCGCAGGACAGTCCCAAAAAATTGGTCCTTGCAGAGGGAATTAAAAAGGAGCTTGAGCGCAAGGACAACGACCATCAAGTGTTGCTACAGTATGACCTTTCCGTTTTTGATACCTACGGTCAGCCTTTGACTCAGCTACAACCCCATCATAACGGGCCGAAAGCCTGCGAAGAAAGGTATTTTTTCTACACCGGCAATACCAATTGGGGAATTCAAAATCTGGAATACGATCCCCATACCCGTTACTGGTTTGCGGCGGTCTATCCGGGTGCAAAGCCCGGTTTTGAGAATTTCCGTATGTTTGCTATCGATGGCACGGTGCCTGCAAAGCTTGCGGAGCTTGAGGGCAGACCCGGGGAAACAGGATTGCTTCTGACCTCTGCCAAAATCGGGGAAGGGCAGAAGGACGGCAGAATCTACGGTTCACACTTCAAATATGGTTCAACGGGAATCGCATCCCTCGGAAACGGGGAGTTTTACATCTCTCATCGCGGTGCCATTCAGGAGGAGCAGCTGCACTTTACTGATCTGAAGCTGTATCGATTTGATCCGGATGATCCCCAGTGGTTTCGCTTAAAAAAAGAGTTTTCTTCATAAATCAAAATTACATGTTACGATTGGGCATAATGACATATTGATCGATTACAATGCAAACGGAGTCAGATTTACGATTGGTTCATCGGCGGGAGCAAGCCCCCGCCCTACTTGGGTAAAGAGTGGCTTTCGATCCTGTGCGCAAACCGTGATAAAATATCGCCCCGCGGTATTTCGCACAAACTCGCGGAAATCCACGTTGTTCGCACGAAGAGCCTTCCCCTCAAGGAGAAGGCAAAAGTGCCCGTAATTTTGCAGGAACAAAGTAGGGTTCTGAGGGTTTGTCCGGAAAAGGGGTGAACCTTTTTTATTCCCTGCTTGAAGTTTTTCTCCGCAAAAAATTATCCTGAAAAATATTTGAGGGAAGTTTCTTCGGTTCCTTCTTTTCAAAGAAGGAACAAAGTGTCTTTTTTAAAATATTTAAAACAAAAAAGAGGTTTTTCCCGATGTGGGAGAAACCTCTTTTGCTTTTTTTCAGCGGAAGGGGTTATTTCAGGCGGGTGACCAGGTAGGGAATGGCCTCCTCGAAATTGACGCCGTAGGGACGGTGATCGGGGTCGTCCATGGTGACGCGAACGCACTGATAGGTGTAGTCCACGGCGATCTTCAGAGCGTCTACGATGGACTTGCCCCGTGCAATGGCACCTACGCAAACGGAGGCGAAAATATCCCCGGTGCCGTGGAAGGCGACGGGCAGATGCTCCCCGAAGTAGGAGGAAAAGGTATTCGTGGCGGCATCGTACAATTCAAAGCCCACCTTGCCCTTTTCATAAGAAACGCCGGTGATGGCGGCGCGCTTGGCGCCCAGGGCGCAAAGCTCCTTCAGCATTTGGTGAATATCCTCTTGGGTGTAGTTTTCATCGTAGGGACGCTTCAGCATAAAGGAAGCCTCGGTCAGATTGGGGAGGATCAGATCCGCCTTGCCGCAAAGCTGAGCCATACGGGCGGCGAATTCCTCGGTAAAGCCGTAGTAAAGCTTCCCGTGGTCCGCCATGGCGGGATCCACCACCAAAAGGGTATTCTCATCCCCCAGCTTTTCTACCATTTCCTCCACCAATTCGATCTGACGGAAGGAGCCGAGATAGCCGGTGTAAATGGCATCGAAGGTAAGACCCTCCTTCTTCCAATGATCGGTAATGGGCGCGATCTCATCGGTAAGATCGTGGAAGGTGAAGCCGGTGAACTGGGTATGGGTGGATAAAACGGCGGTGGGCATCACGGCGCACTCCACGCCGCACGCGGAAATAATGGGCAGGGCAACGGTCAGCGAACACTTGCCAACTGCGGAAATATCTTGTACGGTAACGATTCTTTTCATAATGATCCTCCTATATTCTGGTCTTATTATAAATCCGATTTTTGAAAAAGTCAAAGACCAGATGAGATTTTTTTCTTGTAGCCAGAAGGATCTTGTGCTAGAATGGTAACGGATCTGATTTGGATTCATTCACAATAAGTTTTTGAGGTCAAGGAGCTTTTTTCAAAAAGCTCCTTGCGGGGTTTGGGGTGGAACCCCATATCAAATAAAAGGAAACTCGATATGTACTATACTTATATGATCCGCTGTGAGGGCGGAAGCCTTTATACCGGTATTGCAAAGAATCTGTTTACCCGAATGAAGGAGCACGCGTCTCAAACGGGAAAATGCGCCAAGTATACCAAGGGACACAAGGTCATCGCTCTGGAATCGGTGTGGTCCTCCCGTGACCGAAGCAGTGCGTGCCGACTGGAATACGCCTTGAAAACCCTGACGAAAAAAGAAAAAGAGCTTCTTTTAACAAAGCCCTTTTTGCTTTCCGCTTTATTGCCCGCCATGGAGAAGGAGGACTACGTCCACCACCCCAAGGCGTGTCTGGAAATTTATCTGAAACAGATCAGGCTTTCTGATTTGCCCTGACGTACAGATTCATAGCGGTGTCCTCGCTTTTTTCCACGTATTGCCCGTAGCGGTACATATCACCCAGGCGGCACAGTGCCTCCGGTGTGTGAGCCAGGAGCGCGCTTTTCATATAGCAGGAAAATGCCAGGCGCAGCGCCTTTTCCCGTTCTTTTTCGTCCAGGAGGAAGCCGTAATAGTAAAGATTGCCCAGATTGTAAAAGCCGAGAGCGGCGGTTTTCTTATTCCCCGAGCGGCAACAGTAACGGTACATTCTGGCGGCGCGGGCGGGATCCGGCGCACCGTAGGCACCCCACTTAAAGCCGTTCGCCAAGGCAAGCGCCGCGGAAATGCTTCCCTTTTTTACCTGTTCCTTCAGCTCCTTGAAGGTCTCATCGCTGTATTTCATCGTGGTTCACTCCTTTCTTGTGAGACTATTCTATCAAACCGGATGTACAATATTTGGTACATCATAAAAAGGAATTCTTGACAAACGAAAATGAATGTGGTAAAGTGACCGTAAATCGCATAGAAATAGGAAGAAAAGACGGAGGGATCGGAAATGAAAAGAATCACGTGCGCGACTCTCGCTTTTCTTTTTTTGTTGTCTGCATTTTCCTTACCCTCCTGCGGAAAGGCTGAATCTCTTACCGTTCTGGACGGTGCGGGGCAGACCGTTGCCACTCTGACGGATGCAGAGTGGAGGGAGGACTTTTCCGATCCGAAGCTCGTCTCTTATCTGGAGCTCGTGCTGGAGGAGGCGATCCTTGCCCTCGAGGATGCGGAGGACCTTTCCGAAGAGGATGCGGAGAAAAAGCTGTTTCGCAGTGGGTACGTATTGCATACCGCCTTTGATTCTGCCGTGTTTGACGCTATGGTAAAGGGCTTTGAGATCAGCGAAGGGGCAAAGCTGGATTTTGCCTCTGCCGCCACGGACCTGAAGGGAAATCTGGTTGCCGCAGTATCCTTCGGTGAAAGGAATTTCGTAAGTGCCAAAACCCAGCCCTATTCCTCCTTCAAGCCACTCAGCGTGTATATGCAGGCGTTGGAGCGCGGCTTGATCCATTGGTCCGCCACGTACGTGGATCAGCCCTTGAAAAAGGTGAAGGACGAGGTGGGTGTGGAGCGGGATTGGCCCGCCAATGCGACCAATACGTATACCTATGAAAGCGTTCCCGTGTGCGAAGCGGTAAAGACCTCTCTGAATACCGTAGCCAGCGCCCTTCTCCTGGATGTGGGAGTGGGAAGCTCCATTTCCTTTTTGAAGGAGAATTTCGGTCTTGCCATGCCCAGCGAGGAGCTGAGAATGAGCCTTTCGGGGGCGGAAGAGATCATCGGCAATCTTTCTATGGGTTATTTGCTTGACGGGGTTTCCCCCCTGGAAATGGCAGGCTTTTATCAGTGCTTTGCCAACGGCGGAGTCTATATTGCGCCCAAGGCGTTGCAAAGGATCACCCTGAACGGCGAAGCGGTTTTCGAGAGAGTCATTGAAGAAAAACGGGTGATGACGGAAGAAAACGCCCATATTATGAATCGGCTTTTGCAGGGCGTTGTGTCCGAAGGCGGTACCGGCGCGGCGGCGCGGGTGAAAGGCGTTTCGGTAGGAGGCAAGACCGGTACGGGAAGCGGTGGAAATTGGTTCGTAGGCTTTACTCCCGAATATAGCTGCTCAGTCTGGCACGGCTCGGATGGAGGAGAGAATCGGGCGGCGAAGCTTTTTTCTCAGATCTTTTCCAAAATCTCCCACGATCCGGATGCGCGTTTTCCCGAAAGTGACGGGATCAAGCAGGGCATTTACTGTAAAAAGACCGGACTTTTGTATTCCTCCGGTTGCAGAGAAGCAGACGTAGGTTATTATGAAAGCGGGAAAATGCCCGTTTTCTGTGATGAATAAATTAGAAAAAGGAGAGAACAAGATGAATAAGCAGTTTTTATCCCTTCTTTTGGCGGCTTTGATGCTTTTTTCCGCATTGCCTCTCGGGGTAGCGGCAGAGGAAGCCCCTCTTGTGCCTGCGCGTCCTGAGGCAGTCCCCGTAGCGGAAGTGGAGGAGCCGAAGGCACCCGAATTGGAGGTGCTCCCCGTGGAAGCGGAGCCGAAGGAGCTTTCCACTCCCGGCTTTTCTTATACCCTTCAGGGGGGAGCCGCATACATTACCCAGGTAAAGGGTAGTTTTTCCGGCGATACCCTGACCATTCCCGCCGAGATCGACGGTTATCCGGTGAAGGGCTTGAGCAATTTTTACAACCACCAGATTGTCCATCTGATCCTTCCCGACAGCGTAGAGGTGATCGCGGGAGAAATGAATACCTCGCGTTTGAAGACCCTGACCGTAGGTGCCGGTCTTAAGAGCATTTCTCAGGACGTGATCTCTCGTTGGGCGGCGCTGGACCGCGTTGAGGTATCGGTGAATAACCCTTATATGAAATCCATCGACGGCGTGGTATACGATGCGGCAGGTGAGACGATGCTGTTCTTCCCCCCTGCCTTCGATTATGAAAATCCTCTTTCTACCTATACCGTTCCGGCTTCTGCGAAGAACATTGACGTTCTGTTTCGGTTTATGATGGATACCTACCGTCAGATCGAGATCGTCTATCCCGAAAACAGCCCCCACTTTGTGAAAGAGGGTGCCGTGGTGTACAACGGGGATAAGACCCGCATCTTTTCCTGCGATAAGACCATTGCAGGGGGATACGTGATGCCCGACACGGTAAAATCCATTGAGGCCATGGCTTTTGCGGGTTGTAAGGATCTGACCTCGGTCAAGGTGGCTCCCGGCGTTACCGAGATCGTTTACGCTACCTTCGATTCCTGTACCTCGCTGAAGCAGGTCAGCCTGCCCCAGGGGCTGATTACCATCGGGGATTACGCCTTTGAACACAACCGCGCTTTGGAAAGCATCGTGCTTCCCGATTCCGTAACGACCATTGGACATGCTTCCTTTTACAGCTGCTATTCTTTGACTACGGTCAATATGCCCGCTTCCCTGGTGACCATTGGTGGCAACGCGTTCCAGTATAACGAAAAGCAGACGGCGGAGGTGCTTGCGATGCCCGCCTCCGTTACCGAGATCGGATGGAGCGCTTTTGCATATACGGGATACCTTGCTCTGGATCTGAGCGCTTGCTCTGCCAAGGTTGGGGGCGGTGCTTTTGCCGATTGCAAGAGTCTCGTTTCCGTAAAGCTGGGAAATAACAACGTTTTTGGAAACAGCATCTTCCAGTCCTGCACGGCGCTGAAGAACGTGGATCTGGGAACCACTCTTCCTGCCGTTACGCATCATATGTTTGCTTCTTGTACCGCTTTGGAAGAGATCATCTTGCCCGAAAGTGTAAAAATCATTGATTGGAATGCGTTCCAGAACTGCACGAGACTTGCAAAGGTAATTGCCAAGGGAACGCTGGAAGAGATCGGCAGTTCTGCCTTCTACAATACCGGTTTGACGGATCTGGCATTTTTGGAAAATTCCAAGGTGACCTATATTGATTGGTACACCTTTGTAAATACCAAGGCTACCTCCGTAACGTTCCCCGAAACCGTTACCGAGATCGGCTACAAATCCTTTATGGATAGCTCCAACCTTGCTACCGTGGATATTCCCGCAGGCGTGACTTCCATGTGCGGTAAGAGTATGCTGGGAACTGCCTGGTACGAATCTCAGCCCGACGGCGCGGTATATCTGGAACACGTGGCGATGGAATACAAGGGTTCCTCCATTCCCAACGACAACGTAGTGATCCCCGACGGGATCCGCGTGATCGCCGACTATGCCTTTGCAGGCAAGCGAACCGTTTCCTCCGTGACTCTGGGTAAGGACGTTCAGTACGTCAGTCCTTACGCCTTCTATTACAGCAGTATTAAAAGCTTTTACGTGCATCCGGATAATCCCTATTACAGCAGCCACAACGGCATTCTATACAACAAAGCGGGAACCGAAAAGATCTGCGTTCCCATTGATACGGTAGAGCTGGAGAATATTTCCTATCAGGAAACGTATAAAGCCGGTCAAAAGATCCGGGTGAACGATTTCGAGCTGAAGTTGACCTACCGCGACAACACCACGGAGTATTACGCTCCCTATCGGATCTGTGACGATAAGGAGTGCTATGAATTCGTACCGAAAGATATGGTGAACCCCGGTGAATCCACCTTCTCTTTGATGTTTGCCGGTGCGGAATTCCAGCTTCCCATTACCATTGAGACCGTAAAAGGTGACGTTGACGGCGTCTACGGCATCAATTTGGACGACGCCATTCATCTTCTCTATTTTATGAACTTCTCAGACAAATACTCCGTAAATCAAAGCGTAGATTTTAACGGCGACGGCAAAACGGATCTGGACGATGCCATTTATCTTTTGTATCACGTGAACTTTCCCGCAAAATACCCTCTGCATTGATCTGCTTTGTAAAAACGGCTGCAACTTCGTCAGGACGTCGTAAAAGGCTCGGTTATTTGCATTTAGCAAACGCCCTCGTCTTTTTCTCGCCTTCCTCGTTTCGCTCGTTTTTACTTCGCAGATCGAGCGGAGAATTTGGCTGCAACTTCGCGTCGAGGCAAGAGAAAACAGTCGCTTTTTGAAAAATCTGCCAAAACTTCAAACGGAAGAATCAGAGCTGCGATCCTCCCGGTGATAAGTTTTTTTGGAGTGCAGAGCCTTTTTTAAAAAGGCTTGCGATATAACTAAAACAGAAAATGCTATGGAACACGGATTGCATTCCATAGCATTTTTTCTTGCGCTTTTTGAAAGCGGGGCGATTGAAGGGCGAAGCCCGCAACCTTTATTTGACCTTTTCCAAAACGAAGTCGGGCATTTGTTCCTTGGAGATCACGCCGCCGTGACGCTCGGGAAGGGTCTCCAGCTCCGCCAGAGAGGGGGGGATCTCAAGACCGGAAACGGCGGAAAGACGGCGGAGAAGATCAAATTCGTCGCCCTCGGCATTTTCACCGATGGCATCCAGAACGGGACGGGAGAATTTGAAGGGGGAAGCGGTGGAAAGGATCACCACGGGATTCTTCGTGCCTTCCTTTTCCTTGTACTCCAGAGCCGCGCCCATGGCAACTGCGGTATGGGGATCGCAGAGATAGCCGGTTTCCTTGTAGATCCTTCCAAGGACTGTGGCGGCTTCTTCATCCGTGAGGGAATAGGAGGTAAAGGTTTCCTGAAGCTTGGCGAGAAGGTCGGCGGGGACGGAGTAAACACCGTCATGGTTCAGAGCGGTCATCCATTGGGAGACTGCTTCGTCATTCCCCTCGGAAAGCAGGAACAAAAGGCGCTCCAGATTGCTGGAGACCAAAATATCCATAGAAGGAGAGGTGGTCTGATAGAAGGGTCTGCGCTTGTCGTAGGTGCCGGTGCGGATGAAATCGGTCAGAACGTTGTTGGCATTTGCGGCACAAACCAGCTTGCCTACGGGAAGCCCCAGAATGCGGGCAAAGTAGCCTGCCAGAATGTTGCCGAAGTTACCGGTGGGAA
>JAZPZL010000129.1:0-1997 GCA_045544655.1 Eubacteriales bacterium | reverse complement strand
GGCGGTCAAAATTGCCAGGTATTCTTTAGAAAAACGCTTTTCCTGCAGAGCGGCGCTGAGTGCTGCCGCGGACTTGGAGCTTCTTGCGAATACCATTACACCCCCGGTTTCCCGATCCAGTCGGTGTACGGGAAAAAACTCCCCGCCGAGCTGACTTGTCAAAAGGGATAGCATGGATTCACGTCCCTTTTCATCTGCTTGAGACAGAATACCCGCAGGCTTTACTGCAACTGCGATCTGTTCATCACTGTATAAAATCTCCGGTGGAATCAATAATGCCTCCGATCCAAGCTTTGTAGCTTTCTGTTGTGTTCCTTGCGTTTTTTTCGCCCTTTCAAAGCGTATTTTCCGATCTGACGCTCAATGAGGGCGATTTTCTGACGGGTCAGATATCCTCTGTTTGCGGAACCCGTCAGGATGGCTTTCCTGCTGAGGGTCCTTCCGCCGCTTTTGATGTAAGGGGAAAGTTCCTCCATACGGAGAACGCCTTCTTGCCGTTTGGAAAAATGTACCTTTTTGGAGGTGAATACCACGAGTCCCTTTACCTTGACCCGTTGCAGAGCGCGGTGTTTTTTCAAGATCCGCTCCAACGCCCGTACGTGACTTTCATTTTGAAGGATCGGGGATCGGAAGCGAACGATCTTGTCTTTATAAAACTGGACCCATTCCTTTTTGTCGATCTGAATTCTTCCGTTGTGGCTTTTGGTTTCGATGACGAACAGTCCCCATTTGCAAATGAGTATGTGGTCCAATTGAGTCGTTCCGCGTCCGCTTTGCAAATATACGTTGTCCAGCACGGTGGCACCGGGAAATTCTCTTTGCAGGGTTTCCGAGACCGCCTCCTCGGCTTTGTCTCCAAAGTGCAGGATCTGTCTGCGACGAATGGCTTTTCGGATGATCCAAACCGTAAGTCCGAGAAGCACGGCAAGATCAACGGATAAAAAGATCCGGAGGATCAGCTTTGTGGTAGGGGTCATTTTGCTTTGCTGTCCAGGATCAGATCCGTGAGATTGACGATGGTTCCCGCGCCCATAATAATCAGCAGACCTTCCCGATTCAGGCTCTTCAGGTATCTCGCAATTTCTTCAAAATTCCCGCGATAAGTAAGGATACCGCTGTTTTCGGCAAGGATCGGGGATTCAATGCCGGGCAGGGGCTTTTCTCTTGCGGGGTAAATGTCTGCCAGGATCACTTCATCCGCAAGGGAAAGGGAAGATACGAATTCTTGCCAGTAGGCCTTCGTTCTCGTGTAGGTGTGAGGCTGGAAGACCACGGTTACGTGTGGGTAGCCCAGCTTTTTCGTAGCCGAAAGCGTGGCGCGGATCTCGTCGGGATGATGGGCGTAGTCGTCAAACACCTGCATTTTCCCGCACGTTCCACGATATTCAAAACGTCTCTTTACACCGCGGAATGCCTCCAGTCCCTTACAGATCGCTTTGGCGTCAACTCCGGAAAGATACGCGGCGGAAGCGGCGGCAAGGGCGTTGGAAACGCTGTGCTCTCCGGGAACGGAAAGCTTTACGGAGCAAAGAAGCCCCGTTTTTACCATAATGTCAAAGGCGTAAAAGCCCTTATCCTCCTTCAGATTCTCTGCCCAAAGATCTGCCTTTTCACGCGCTGAGAAAAAGAAGGCGGGAGAAGCGCTTCTGGAGGCAACGGTCATAGCTCCCTCGTTGTCACGGTTAAAGATGGCGTAGCCGTCCTTTGCAATATCTGCAAATTTCACGAAGGATCTCAATACGTCCTCAAGGGTGGGGAAAAAGTCTGCGTGATCGTGTTCTACGTTGAGGATCACCGCAAGATGGGGAAAGAAATCCAAAAAGGAATTCTGATATTCGCAGGCTTCGAAGAGAAAATCCTCTCCGCCTCCCAATCGGTAGGTGCTGTCCAGCTCGGGAAGCACGGCGCCTGCCATAATAGTGGGATCCCGATCCTCGGCAGCCAAGAAAATGGAGGAAAGCATTCCCGTGGTAGAGCTTTTTCCGTGAGTACCTGAT
>JAZPZL010000128.1:0-10628 GCA_045544655.1 Eubacteriales bacterium | reverse complement strand
GTATTTTTCATCCGTGACCACTCGCCTTTGTGATACATCCCTCGGCGGTGCGGTGATGTGGCGTAAAGGGTTTGATACGGATTTTGCTTTGGAAGAGAATATTTTGTTTTTGCGCAGTCATCCCGATGATGGTGAGCCGGCTTTTACCGTACCCTTGGGGAACGTTCGGCGGGGTGTGGAGCTTTTGAAGGAATATTGCAAAAAAACGGGGGAAGCACTTCGTTTTTGCAGTGTTGGGGAAGAGGACAAGGAGACACTTCTACAGCTTTTGCCCGGGTATACAGCTCTGGGAAATCGGGATTGGTACGATTATTTGTACCGTGCTGAAAGTCTTTCCACCCTTGCCGGAAAAAAGCTTGCAGGACAGAGAAATCACAAGAATTTTTTTCTGAGGAACCATACCGATTGGTGCTTTGAGGAGATCACTGACGAAAACCTGAAAGAGGTGCAGGCGTTTTTTGATACCTTCTGTGCCGAGAATCATAAGGATTCCGAGTATTTTCATCACGAGGTGGAAGCTGTTTACGAGGTTTTGCAAAACCGCAAAGCCTATGGCTTCTTGGGTGGCTTCATCCGTGCCGAAGGGAAGATTTGCGCCTTTTCCTTTGGAGAACGGATCGGTGATACCCTTTTCGTTCACATTGAAAAAGCAGACCGAAACCTCCGAGGAGCCTATCAGATGATGGTGTCGGAATTTGTGCGTTACTTTGGCTGTGATGCGGAATTTGTAAATCGTGAGGAAGACGTGGGAGATCCGGGACTCCGTTACGCCAAGGAGTCTTATCATCCCCACGCGCTTCTTGCAAAATACATCGTTGAAAGAGGAGAATGATATGGAACAACGCTATGTAAAATACAGCTTGGAGCTGGATCAGCACAAGGAGCTTCTTTTGGAGGCAGAGCGTTATCTTTGGAAAAATCCCGAGCCGGGTTACCGCGAGTGGAAGACTCACGCGTATCTGAAGGCTTTGTATGAAAAATTCGGTTACCGGGTGACGGAAGCAGGGGACATTCCCGGTTTTTTCGTGGATATTGATACGGGCAGACCCGGTCCCAAGCTTGCGATCTTCGGTGAGATGGATTCCCTTATCATTCCTTCCCACCCCGAGTGTGATCCGGAAACCGGTGCAGTACACGCTTGCGGACATCATCTCCAGAGCGTTGCGCTTCTGGCAATTGCCATTGCCCTGAAGGCACCCGGCGCTTTGGACGGTATGTGCGGCTCCATCCGCCTTCTGGCTGTTCCCGCGGAGGAGGGAATTGAGATCTCCTTCCGCCGCGAGCTCAGAGCCAAGGGAGTCATCAAATTCTTCAGCGGCAAAATGGAATTTCTTGCCCGCGGTTATTTGAAGGACGTTGACCTTGCTATGATGGTTCACGCTTCCGATACCCCCGGTATGGCTTGTCCCTCCGGTACCAACGGTAACGTTTTAAAGCGCGCTACCTTTATCGGAAAGTCCGCCCACGCAGGTGGCTCTCCTCATAAGGGAATCAATGCTCTCTACGCCGCCACGACTGCGCTTTCCGCGGCAAACGCCCTGCGTGAAACCTTCCAGGAAAAGGATTTCATCCGATTCCATCCCATTCTTACCAAGGGCGGTAACGTGGTGAACGCCATTCCCGACGAGGTCATCAGCGAAAGCTACGTTCGCGGCGCGGATTTCGGTGCGATCCGTGAAGCAAGTAAGAAGATTAACCGCGCCTATGCAGGTGCCGCCGCCGCAATGGGCTGCCGCGTTTATTTTGAGGATCAGTACAATCACGCGCCTCGTATCAACGATAAGAACTTCCGCCTTGCCTTCCACGAGGTTGCCAAAAACTTCTTCCCCGAGGAGCATCTGAATTTTGATAAGGCTTGGGGTGCAGGCTGCAGTGATATGGGCGATATTTCCTGTATTATGCCTACGGTTCATCCCTACGTTGGCGGTACTCAGGGAACCTCTCACTCTGCTTCTTACTACGTGGTAGACGCGGAAAAGGCTTGTATTACCGGCGCCAAGGTTCAGGTGGGTGTTGCCAATCTTCTCCTTTCCGACGGTGCCGCTTACGCCAAGAAGATCATTGAGGAAGCGTACGTACCCTTTGATTCCGTGGAGAAATTCTTTGAATCCGTTGCGGAACTCAGCTATGAGGGGGACGGCGTGCTCTATAATGAAGATGGCACGGTTACCCTTCGCTATTAAGGAGTAAAAAAATGTATCGTAAGCTATTTGACGCTGTTGATAGGGCGAGAGATACCATTCTTCAAACCCAGGCAGATCTGCATAAAATTCCCGAGCTTGGCTTTCGCGAATGGAAGACCCACGGGTATCTTAAGGCGCGTTTTGAAGAATTGGGGTACGAGGTGACCGAGCTTGGGGATATTCCCGGCTTTTATACGGACGTGGATACGGGCAGACCCGGTCCGAAGATCGTCGTGTTCGGTGAATTGGACGCACTGCCTTGTCCCTCCCATCCTTTTGCAGATCCCGTGACGGGAGCGGCACACGCCTGCGGACACGATTGCCAGTGCTCCATTATTCTCGGAGTAGCCGCCGCACTGAAAGCGCCGAATGCGCTGGATGAAATGAGCGGCTCCATCCGAATCTTTGCCGTTCCCGCGGAAGAGGGAATCGACGGAGCGTATCGCGCGGAATTGCAGAAAAAGGGAAACGTGCGCTACTTTGCGGGTAAGCCTGAGGTACTGTACCGTGGGCTTTTGGATGACGTGGATATGGCGATGATGATGCATTCCTCCTCCGTCACCACCTCCAAAATGAATATCGGTCGCGCTTCCGTAGGAAACGTGCGTAAAAAAGCAACCTTCATCGGAAAGTCTGCCCACGCAGGCGGCTCTCCTCATAAGGGGATCAACGCCCTTTATGCGGCAACCACCGCGCTTTCCGCGGCAAATGCCCTTCGGGAAACCTTTCAGGAGAAGGACATTGTCCGTATGCACCCCATTATTACCAAGGGTGGCAACGTAGTGAACGCCATTCCCGACGAGGTCATCGTGGAAAATACCGTTCGTGCAATCGATTACAATACCGTTGCCGAAATCAGCCACAAGGTCAATCGCGCCTTTGCGGGTGCCGCCGCGGCAATGGGCTGTCAGGTGAAATTTGAAGACGTCCCCGGTGCAGCACCCCGTTACAACGATAAGAATTTGCGGGATGCCTTTTATCAGGTGGCTTTGGAATTCTTTGATGAGAAGGATCTGAAGTTTACCGAAAGCATTTCATCGGGATGCACGGATATGGGCGATATTTCCTGCGTGATGCCTGCGGTCCACCCCCTTATCAGCGGTGCGACGGGTGCTTGTCACAGTGAGCATTATACCGTTAGCGATCCCGAGCTTTCCTGCGTGACTGCCGCAAAGATCATGGCGGGCGTTTTAAAATATCTGCTTTGCAATGAAGCGGCGTTTGCCAAAAAGGTTCTTGCGGAAAAGATCGTACCTTTCGCCTCTAAGGAGGAATTTTTCAAGGTGAAGGATTCATTGTCCTTTGTTGAGGACGGCGCGATTTACAACGAAGACGGAACCGTAATCTTGGTATATTGAGGAGCGAAAAATGTATCAGAAATTGTTTGATGCCGTAGAGGCTTACAAGGACGTGATCCTGAAAGCAGAGAGAGATCTGAATTCTATGCCCGAGCTTGGCTTCCGTGAATGGAAGACCCATGCTTATATGAAGGCGCGCTTTGAGGAATTGGGATATGAATTGACCGAGCTTGGAGATATTCCCGGCTTTTATACGGACGTGGATACGGGCAGACCCGGTCCCAAGATCGTAATATTTGCAGAGCTTGACGGGCTTCCTTGTCCCGGTCACCCCTTTGCCGATCCCGAAACCACTGCCGCCCACGCCTGCGGTCATCACTGCCAGTGCGCAGGTCTGATCGGTGTTGCCGCCGCCTTGAAGGCACCGGGCGCGCTGGATGAAATGAGTGGCTCCGTCCGTTTGTTCACCGTTCCCGCCGAGGAGGGTGTTTCCGCATCCTACCGCGAGGAATTGAGAAAGAGCGGCAAGGTTCGCTATTTTGCAGGAAAGCCGGAGGTGCTTTACAGAGGACTTCTGGATGACGTGGACATTGCGATGATGGTGCATCTGCGCGCTAAGCCCTTTAAGATGAGCTGTCCCAAGGGAACCAACGGCAACGTGCGCAAGAAAGCAACCTTTATCGGAAGATCTGCCCATGCAGGCGGATCACCTCACAAGGGGATCAATGCTCTTTACGCCGCCACGACTGCCATTTCCGCGGCGAATGCCATTCGCGAAACCTTTCAGGAAAAGGATACGGTCCGTATGCATCCCATCATTCCCAAGGGCGGAAACGTGGTCAATGCCATTCCCGAGGAGGTCATCGTGGAAAATATGGTGCGAGGCGGAGATTACGAGGTGGTGGGACAGATCAGCAGAAAGATCAACCTTGCATTTGCAGGCTCTGCCGCCGCTATGGGCTGTCGCGTGTATTTTGATGACGTGGCAGGCTCCGCTCCCCGAATCAACGATAAAAATTTGATGGACGTGTTCCACGACGTCGCCCTGAACTTTTTCAAGGAAGAGGAAATGGAATTTGATAAGGTCTGGGGTAAGTCCAGCAGTGATATGGGAGACATTTCCAACGTGATTCCTTCCGTGCATCCTTATATCGGCGGTGCCGTCGGAATTGGTCACAGCACGGGCTTTTTGGTAGAGGATGCCTATACCGCTTGCGTGATCGGACCAAAGATCATTTGCGGTGTTTTGAAGAATCTCTTGATGGAGAATGCCGCCTTGGCGCAAAAGGTCATTGGGGAGAAAAAGGTTCGCTACGCCTCCAAGGAGGAGTTCTTCAAGGCGAAGGATGCGCTGGATTTCGTTGGTGACGGTGTTTTTTACAACGAAGACGGAACCGTTACGTTACAAGTATAATTTTCAAAGGAGATCGTTCCATGTATCAGAAATTATTTGATGCCGTAGAGGCACACAAGGATTTGATCCTTGCCGCAGAGGCAGATATTAAGAGAATGCCCGAGCTTGGCTTCCGCGAGTGGAAGACCCACGGGTATCTTAAGGCTCGTTTTGAAGAATTAGGCTATACCGTTACCGAGCTTGGAAATATTCCCGGATTTTTTGCGGACGTGGATACGGGAAGACCCGGTCCCAAGGTAGTGGTATTCGGTGAGCTGGATGCTCTCCCTTGTCCCGGTCATCCCTTTGCCGACCCCGAAACGAATGCAGCCCATGCTTGCGGTCATAACTGCCAGTGCGCCGCACTTTTGGGTGTTGCCGCAGCTTTGACGGCTCCTGACGTTTTGAATGAAATGAGCGGCTCCATTCGCCTTTTTGCCATTCCCGCGGAGGAGGGGGTTTCCGCATCCTACCGTGAAGAACTGAAGAAGAACGGAACCGTCCGCTATTTTGCAGGTAAGCCCGAAGTGCTTTACAGAGGACTTTTGGATGACGTAGATATTGCCTTGATGGTGCATCAAAAGGACGGTGGTAAAACCAAAATGAGCTGTCCCCGCGGCTCCAACGGTAACGTTCGCAAAAAGGCGATCTTTATCGGAAAGTCTGCCCACGCAGGCGGATCTCCCCACAAGGGAATCAACGCTCTTTACGCCGCAACCAACGCCCTTTCTGCGGCAAACGCATTGCGAGAGACCTTCCAGGAAAAGGATAAGGTCCGTATGCATCCCATTATGTCTAAGGGTGGTAACGTGGTGAATGCCATTCCCGATGAGGTCATCATCGAAAATATGATCCGCAGTGCCGATTACGATATTATCAATACCATCAGCCATAAGATCAACCGCGCTTATGCAGGCTGTGCCGCCGCAATGGGCTGTCAGGTTCGCTTCGAAGACGTGGCGGGCTCCGCTCCCAGAAATAACGATGAGAATCTCCGACAGGCATTCAAGACCGTGGCAAAGGAGATCTTCCCCGAGGAAGAACTGGATTTTGATAATGACAACTGGGGACCTGCTTGCAGTGATATGGGCGACGTCAGCTCTGTGATCCCCTCCATCCATCCCTTTATCACGGGTGTAACGGGAACGGGACACGGCGTGGATTTTCAGGTTTGCGATCCTTATTCCGCCTGCGTTTTGTGTGCAAAGATCCTTGCAGGTGTGACCAAGCTTCTTCTTTGCGAGAATGCCGCTTACGGAAAGAAGGTCATTGCGGAAAAGAAACTGCCTTATGCCTCCAAGGAAGAATTTTTCAAGGTAAAGGATGCCTTGGGATTTGAACAGGACGGTGTCATTTACAACGAAGATGGAACCGTTACTTTGAGTTTTTGATAAAGGAGTAAAAAAATGGGTTACGAAAAACTGTATCAGGCTGTTGAAAAGCATAAGGATATGATTTTGGAGGCCGAGCGTTACATCTGGAAGAATCCCGAACCCGGCTACCGCGAGTGGAAGACGCACGCTTATTTGAAGGAAAAGTACGAGGCACTAGGCTATAAGCTGGTGGAAGCAGGGAATATTCCCGGATTTTTCGCGGACGTAGATACGGGCAGACCCGGTCCTACCATTGCCGTATTCGGTGAAATGGACTCTCTCATCATTCCTTCTCACCCCGAGTGTGATCCTGAGACCGGCGCGGTTCACGCCTGCGGACACAACTGCCAGTCTGCCGCCCTGCTCGGACTTGCGGCAGGTTTGAAGGAGCCGGGGGTTCTGGACGGTCTTTGCGGTAAGATCCGCCTCATCGCCGTTCCCGCGGAAGAGGGAATTGAGATCGGGTTCCGTCTCGGCTTGAAGGAACAAGGTATTATAAAATACATTTGCGGTAAGCCTGAATTCTTGCACAGAGGCTATCTGGACGGCGTGGATATGGCAATGATGATCCATACAACCCAGAAGGGTCTTACCTGTCTGAGAGGAAGCAACGGTGCCATCGTGAAGTTTGCAACCTTTACGGGAAGATCTGCCCACGCAGGCGGCTCTCCTCACAAGGGAATCAACGCCCTTTACGCCGCAACCAACGCGCTTTCCGCCTCCAATGCCATTCGCGAGACCTTCCAGGAAAAGGATACGGTTCGTTACCATCCTATTATGACCAAAGGCGGCAACGTGGTGAATGCCATTCCCGACGAGGTTCGTATTGAAAGCTACCTGAGAGCCGCTACCGTGGAAGCAATGAAAACCGAAAGCAAGAAGATCAACCGTGCCTACGCCGGCTGTGCCGCCGCGATGGGCGGAGGGGTCTACTTTATCGACGTTCACGGCTTTGCCCCCCGTTACAACGACTATACCATGAGAGAGGTGTTTAAGAGGATCGGTGCTGATTTCTTTGCGGAAGAGGATATTCGCTTTACCGATAATTGGGGGACCGCAAGCTCCGATATGGGTGATATTTCCTGCGTAATGCCTGCCGTTCATCCCAACGTTGGCGGTGCTACGGGTACTGCTCACGGTGACAATTATTACATCGAAGATCCCTACACTGCTTGCGTCGTATCTGCAAAGGTGCAGATCGGTGCCTTGGCGGCATTCCTTGAAAACGACGCCGCAGAAGCGAAAAAAGTCCTTGCGAACAAAAAGGTTCCCTTCGCTTCCAAGGAGGAGTATTTTGCTGCAGTGGACGCCATTGCCTTTGACGGTGAGGGCGTTGCTTATAACGAAGACGGAACCGTAACTTTGAAATTTTAAAGGAGAATCAAAATGAATTGCGAGAAACTGTATCAGGCTGTTGAAAAGCATAAGGATATGATTTTGGAGGCCGAGCGCCATATCTGGAAAAATCCGGAGCCTGGTTACCGTGAGTGGAAGACCCACGCATATCTGAAGGAAAAGTACGAGGCTTTGGGCTATAAGCTGGTGGAAGCAGGGAATATCCCGGGCTTTTATACCGACGTGGATACGGGCAAGCCCGGTCCTACCATTGCCGTATTCGGTGAAATGGACTCTCTTATCATTCCTTCTCACCCCGAGTGTGACCCCGAGACCGGTGCAGTTCACGCTTGCGGACATCACTGCCAGTCCGCAGCCCTCCTCGGTCTTGCCGCCGCGCTCAAGGAGCCGGGTGTTCTGGAGGGACTTTGCGGTAAGATCCGTCTGATCGCAGTTCCCGCGGAAGAGGGTGTTGAAATTGATTTCCGTCTTGGCTTGAAGAAGGACGGCATCATCAAATATATGTGCGGTAAGCCCGAATTCTTGCACAGAGGTTATCTGGACGGAGTGGACATAGCAATGATGATTCATACCACCGCCGGAGACGGACCTGCTTGTCCCAAGGGAAGCAACGGCGCCCTGATCAAATACGCTACCTTTACGGGCAGATCCGCTCATGCAGGTGGCTCTCCTCACAAGGGAATCAATGCCCTTTATGCGGCAACTACCGCGCTTTCTGCGGCAAATGCTCTGCGTGAGACCTTCCAGGAGAAGGATACCGTTCGCTTCCATCCCATTATTACCAAGGGTGGTAACGTGGTGAACGCCATTCCCGACGAGGTTATTACCGAGAGTTATCTGAGAGCCGCTACCGTTCCTGCAATGAAAACGGAGAGTATGAAGGTCAACCGCGCCTTTGCAGGTGCCGCCGCCGCCATGGGCTGTGGTGTGCGCTTTACCGACGTGCACGGCTTTGCTCCCCGCTACAACGATCCCAATTTGAAAGCGATCTTTAAGGAGGTCAGTCTGGATTTCTTCGAGGAAGAGAAAATCCGTGTTACCGATACCTGGGGTACTGCAAGCTCCGATATGGGCGATATTGCCTGCGTGATCCCTTGTGTTCACCCCTACGTTTGCGGCGCCCAGGGAGCCAGCCACGGTCCCGAGTGGGTGATCGTAGATCCTTACACCGCTTGCGTCGTATCCGCTAAGATCCAGTTTGGTATGCTTGCCAAGCTTCTTGAAAACGGCGGCGAGAGAGCACAATACGTTCTTGCGAACAAGTACGTACCTTACGCCTCCAAGGAGGAATATTTTGCCGCAGTGGATTCTCTTTCCTTTGACGGAGAAGGAGTAATTTACAACGAGGACGGAACCGTCACTTTGAGAATCGAAGAATAATTTTTGCCAAAAAAAAGTCCTTTGCACGGTTTCTTGTGCAAAGGACTTTTCTATATTCTTTTATTCAATGGCGACCAGCTTTACCGAAGAAACACCGGAGCATTTTGCAATGGCGGTGACCAGATTGGTGGGATCGCTGGTCATTTGGGAAAATTCAACGGAAAGGGTGATGTACGCTTTCCCTCCTACGGGAAGGTTTTGATTGATGGTGAGAATGTTGGCATTCATCCCACTGACCAATGCCAGAACCTCGGAGAGAGCGCCGGTTTTGTGGGCAAGATGAAAGGACAGGATCGCTTTCTTGCCGTGGTTGGAATCATTTCCGGGTGCAAAAAGGTAATCCTTATATTTGTAATAGGTACTGCGGGAGATTCCGGTAAGACGAACGGCTTCACTGACGTCCTTTGCCTTACCCGTTTCCACGAGGCTACGCGCCTCCACGACCTTTGCATAGCACTCGGGAAGGATGGAAACGTCACAGATCAAATACTTTTGCTTCATACACTCAGCTCCTTTTTCGTATGCTATTACTTTAGCCGTTTTTCATCGGATTGTCAAGGTTTTCTTGACAGAGCCACTGAATCTTGCTAAAATGAAAAAAAGAGGGATTGAAACGATGAAATATATTTTGAAAAAAAAGTACAGTGCATTTTTTCTTGCGGTTTTCTTGATCTTCACAGGTGTTTTCTTTACATCGTGCGACAAGCAAGAGGAGAAGATTCCTTCTCAGACGAAGGTGGAAACGGATACTCTTGCAGAAGAGACTAAAACCTTGCCCGCTCCTCCTGCAGAAACGAAGGAAGAGAAGAAATCAATGCCCAAGGAGCCACTGATGAAGGGGATCGACGTTTCCAAGTGGCAGGGAAAGCCGGATTGGAAAAAAATCGCTGCCGACGGCGTTGAATTTGCAATGATCCGCATCGGCTTTCACGGGTCCTCGGGGGATTTTGGTGAAGATCCTTCCGCAGATTATAATCTGAAAGGTGCCAATGAAAACGGAATTTTGACGGGCGTATACTTCTATTCCTTGGCAAAGGATCCTGCGGGAGCAGAAGCGGAAGCCGAATGGGTTTTGGAACGGGCGGCAAAATACGCGATTTCTCTCCCCATCGTGATCGATTACGAAATGATGGAGAACGATGCCGCCGCTTCTGCTGCTGAGCGTACGGAGATCGCCCTTGCCTTCCTGCGAAAGGTTCGGGACGCGGGGTATGATGCTATGATATACGTTCCCATTGAGGAGATCAACAGCGAGACTCTTTGGGAAAAAGAGCGTATTTTCGATGAATTCAAGGTGTGGGGTGCCGATTATAACCTCCCGACCGAAACGCTTCACCCGGACGGAGTGACGGATTACGCCATGTGGCAGTATTCCAATACGGGCAGAATCCGGGGCATTTCGGGGAACGTAGATCTCAATTACGCCTATTTTACTGCCGAGTATGCTGAGCCTCGCCAACAAGCAGAGGAACAGGAGGAGACGCAAAATGCGCCTGCCCGCGAATTCAATCAAACCTTTACTCCTGCCAATCGGAAGGTTACCGCGAAAATTGAAGTGAATTTGCGAAAAACTCCCTCCATCGACGGGGAGGTTGTAGGCTCTTTGAAAAAAGGGGAATTCGTCCTTTGCACGGGAGACAGCGAT
>JAZPZL010000127.1:0-8178 GCA_045544655.1 Eubacteriales bacterium | reverse complement strand
CTGCAGGAGGGGTAGGATGAAAAAAGTATTTATTATCGTTTATGAAAATGAACTTGAATTTGGCAGCGGTTCTGATATAGTTGGCAATCGTTTTGTAAATTCAGATAATACAGTAGAATATTGCGGTTCTTGGGGAAAAATTCAATTCAACAAGAATGAATGTTTAAAATCAATTTCGTCTACTGTTAATTATTTCATTCAATCGCCTGAAAAAGAGCAAATATATTTTGGATGCGATAAAGAAGATGTTCTGGAAATACAATCATTAATTTTAAGTGAAAATTGTGAGGTTGCTATCATTTCATACGCTGATTTTATGTGTTAAAGTGTACTTTTAGTCGTTCTTTCCCCTACTCACACTACTTTTAGTCGCTCTTTCGCAGAAAAAAACGACGTGTTTCGGCACGCCGTTTTTTTCAACGAAATAAATCCCCGGCGGGATTTGTGAAATACGCTACGCGTGTGAAATATTGCTTCGCAACGTGAAATGCCCGCGGTCGTAGGTGGATTGCATGTACGTATTGAAAAAACTGAGAATTTATGATATGATCTTTTAAGCGAATATTTAAGGAGAATAGCAATGCTTGATCTTACTGTTTGGTTGAAACAATTCCAAGAGTCCTTAAACGAGACTTTTGGTGATCGCGTATGGTTTGTTGGTTTGCAAGGAAGTTACGGACGGGGCGAGGCAACGGAAACAAGCCACATTGATATTGTCGTTATTCTGGATGAATTGTCTGCCGTAGACATTCAGGCATATAACGACGTGCTGGATCACCTGCCTCACAGAGATTTGGTTTGCGGGTTCCTTTCCGGTAAAAAGGAAATTATGAATTGGGAAATATCCGACCTGTTCCAGTTTTGCTACGACACCACACCGATCAAGGGAAGTCTTGACGAGATCATGGCAAATCTTAACGAAGATGCTGTGAACAGAGCCATCAAAATCGGTGCCTGTAATATATATCACGGATGTGTTCACAATATGCTCCATGAAAAAAGCGAAGATGTTTTATACGGATTGTATAAATCTGCTTCTTTCGCTATTCAGGCAATCGCTTTCAAGCAAACGGGACGCTATATCAGCCATCAAAAAGAATTGCTCCAAGCTGTATCTTCCGATGAACGGGTCATCGTGGAAACGTTCTTGAATTTGAAAAACGGCGAAAAAGCAGATTTCAATTTGATGTCCGAAGCATTGTTTGCTTGGTCTAAGAAATGGATTTCCGAAAACGGTTAAACATTTTTTTCATACGGCATGGCTGCGCTTTGTCGTATGCTGAACAGTGGAGGGATTCGTATGTGGTTTGTATTTGCACTTTTATCTGCGATTTTTGCCGCTTTAACTTCTATTTTAGCGAAAATCGGCATTGAAGGAGTCAATTCTCATCTTGCAACCGCCATCCGCACCGTGGTGGTCGTGGCACTGTCCTGGGGAATGGTTTTCCTTACCAATGCACAAAACGGACTTTGGGAGATCAGCAAAAAAAGCTGGCTGTTTCTCATTCTTTCCGGACTTGCAACCGGCGCATCCTGGCTATGCTATTACAAGGCGCTTCAAATAGGAAGCGTTTCCAAGGTGGTCCCCATTGATAAGCTGAGCGTCGTGATCACTCTGGTTCTTGCATTCATCTTTTTACACGAGCAGTTTACCCTCAAATCCCTGATCGGATGCATTCTCATTGCCGCGGGAACGCTGGTATTGGCACTATAGTTTTTTAAAAGCATTGCAATCAAAGAAAATTCGTGATATAATAACGCATCGCAAAAAAGGAGTGTCTTATGAAGATTCAATACTTAGGTACTGCGGCAGCTGAAAGGATCCCCGCCATCTTTTGCAACTGCCCCACTTGTCAAAAAGCTTTATCACTCGGTGGGAAGAATATTATGACTCATTCTCAGGTTTTACTGGATGATCGTCTTTTGATTGATCTTTCCTGCGATACCTGGCAGCATTTTATGAAGCTGGGAAAGACCCTTGACTCTATCGGTCATCTGCTCATCACTCACTCTCATTCCGACCATTTCTCTATAGACGAGATCCTCCTTCGTTCCAGCGGAATGGCAAAGGACGTGACGGCGGAGACTCTGCATATTTACGCCAGCGCAGACGTAGTCGGCATTATTGAAGATCGCTTGGCGCTTTGCTCCGAAAAGAAGCGGGATCAGATGCTGGGGCGCATTCAGATGCACCGACTGGAGTATTACACCCCCGCAGAGATCTGTGGCTTTACCGTGACTCCTTTCCCCGCGATCCACGCAGGAGAAGAAAACGCTATGATCTTCCTCATTGAAAAGGACGGAAAAAGTCTTTTCTACGGCAACGATACCGGAGTTTTCTCCACGGAGATCGACGAATATCTGGCAAAGAACGGAAAGCACATCGACCTTCTGAGTCTGGACTGCACGAAGGGAAATCAGCCCTTCACCTACCCCCATCATATGTCTATGGCGGAAGGCAGGAGCATTGCCGACCGATTCTTTGAAAAGAGGCTTCTTGATGAAAGCAGTCTTTTATATTACACCCATTTTTCCCACAACTGTCTGAACGTTCACGACGAGCTGGCTGAGATTGCAAAAACCTACGGCTTTTCCATTACCCACGACGGCTTCACCGTTGAAATTTAAGCCTGCCTCAAAATCAGAGATACACAAGAGAAACCTTTTACGGGGTTTCTCTTTTTTTGCAAAAATTCCCAAGAAAAAATTGTCTTGCGCACTTGTATTTTCACGTGATGTATTATATAATTAAGTATTAAAATCGGTGTTTTATATCCAGAAGATCAAGAAAGGGCTTTGAAGATGGTTGCCTCTACAGAAAAACTGATCCAACTTTTGAATGAAAGCGGTAAGCGATACGACACGGAAAAGATCCAGCGTGCCTTCCAATACGCGGAGGAAGCGCATCGGGGTCAATTTCGAAAATCGGGTGAAGAATACATTCATCACCCTCTTTCCGTTGCGGAAATCTGCGCAGAACTAAATCTGGACACCGACGCCATCTGTGCCGCCCTGCTCCACGACATCGTTGAGGACTGCCCCGGAGCAAGTCTGGAAGGAATCAAAACGGATTTCGGCGAAGACGTAATGATACTGGTGGACGGCTTGACCAAGCTGGTTGCCATTCCCTTTGAGGACAAGGAAGAAGAGCACATCGAAAACCTTCGTAAAATGTTTCTCGCCATGAGCCGCGATATCCGCGTGATCCTGATCAAGCTTTGCGACCGTTTGCACAATATGCGGACTCTTGCCTCTCACGTGGAGACCAAGCAGCGTCTGATCGCTTTGGAAACCATGCACGTATACGCGCCTCTTGCCCACAGACTCGGTATCCAAAGGATCAAGCAGGAACTGGAAAGCCTTGCCCTGCAGTACCTGGACCCCATCGGATACGAAGAGATCCATAGCTGGGTCGACACCAAGTACGGCGAAAATCGCGATTTCATTGAAAACATCAAAAAAGAGATCGGTGAAAAGCTGGAAGAGCAAGGGATGGAATACTCCATCAAGGGAAGAGTGAAGAGTATTTACTCCATTTACCGCAAAATGTATCGCTCCAGCAAGAGCTTTGACGAGATCTACGACTTTTACGCAGTGCGCATCATCGTGGATTCCGAGATCGCCTGCTATACTGCCCTTGGCTTGATCCACGAAATGTATCATTCTATGCCCGGTCGGTTCAAGGATTATATTTCCACGCCCAAGCCAAACAACTACCGCTCCCTGCACACCACGGTCATCGGTCGCGCAGGCGTCCCCTTTGAGGTGCAGATCCGCACGACGGAAATGCATCAGATCGCGGAGTACGGTATTGCCGCCCATTGGAAATACAAGAGCGGTCAAAAGAGCGGCGAAAGCATGAACAAGAAGCTGGAGTGGATCTCCATGCTTCTGGAAAGCGAACAGAAATCCATGGACTCCGAGGAGTACCTGACTCCTCTGAAAATTGATATTTTCGAAGACGAGATCTTCGTATTCACCCCCAAGGGAGACGTTGTGACCCTTCCCACCGGCTCCTGCGGCATCGACTTTGCTTACGCGATCCATTCCGGTGTAGGCAACAAGATGGTCGGCATCAAGATCAACGGTGCCATCGCTCCCATTACCACGGTTTTGCAAACGGGGCAGATCGTTGAGGTATTGACTTCTTCCGCCTCCAAGGGACCCAGCCGTGACTGGCTGAAGGTGGTCAAGAGCGGCGAGGCAAAAAACAAGATCCGCGGATGGTATAAGAAGGAAAAGAGAGAAGAAAACATCCAGCTTGCAAAAGCTGAGGTGGATAAAGAATTTGAAAAGATCAGCAAAGGGATTCCCGAGGAAGAAAAAGAGCGGATCATGCTCACCATTTGCAAACGCCACGGCTTGGATAGCCTTGACGATCTTTACAATTCCATTGGTTACGGCGGAATCGCCCTTTCCAAGATCCATACCAAGATCCGTGACGAGATCGAGCGCAATCACGCATCCAGCACCCCTGCAACCTTGGCGGTGACCCAAACCTCTCAGGCTCAGAAAAAGGAGCAAAAGAGATCCGGCAGCGGAGTCATTATTGAGGGACTTGATAACTGTCAGGTGAAATTTGCCAAGTGCTGTTCTCCCTTGCCCGGTGACGAGATCATCGGCTATATTACCCGCGGGTACGGCGTTTCCGTACATAAATTCTCCTGCCCCCACGCACAGGAGGGACTTGCCAGTCCCGAGCGTGACCGATGGATCAACGCATCCTGGGCACAAAATGCGGGAGAGGAAAAGGGACACACCACCTACAACGCAACCCTCCTTCTTTTGGTAGCGGATAACATTGGCGTAATGGCATCCATCTCCACCGCACTGGCTGAAATGAGGATCCCGATCTCCGCCATCAACACCCAAGCCTCTTCCGAGGGAACCAGTCTTTTGACCATTACCATCGGCATTAAGGGCAGGGATCACCTGAACGCCATTATCGAAAGACTGAAAAAGAACAAAGAGATCCTGCAGATTCGCGTAGGAGGAGAAAAATGAAAGCAGTCCTGCAAATCACGGAAAAAGCAAAGCTGACCTGCGAGGGAAAAACCGTTTCCGAATGCGGAAAGGGAATGTGTATCCTTTTGGGTCTGCATCAGAACGATACGGAAAAAGAAGCGGACAAGGTCATTGACAAGCTCTTGAAAATGCGCATTTTCCACGATGAAAACGGAAAGCTGAATCTTTCCGCCTTGAAGGTAGGCGCGGACGTTCTGGTGGTTTCCAATTTTACTCTTTACGCCAATCTTTCTTCCCGCAGACCCGATTTTCTGCAAAGCATGAAGTACGAGCCTGCTAAGAAGCTGTACGAATACTTCCTTGAAAAAATGCAGCAAGAAGCCGATGCCCTTCGGGAGGAGGGCGATCCCGAGGTAAAGATCTTCCCCGGGGTATTTGGGGGTGATATGAAGGTTGAGATCGTCAACGACGGTCCCATCACCATCGTGGTGGATACGGATCAGCTGTAAATGGAGATTTTTGCTGCTACCGAGGCAAAGCGCCTGAATCTGTATCATCTCGCTTCCCTCTTTTTTCACGAAAAAGCGGAGGAATTTTCCATCCGCGGAGAGTCGGATGAAAAGGGCGTTACCCTTACGCTGACGCACAAGGATCAAAGCAAAAGCGTTTTTCAGCCCATTGACCTTGTTCTACACAAAGAGGAATCCAGAGCGGAAAACGCGGCGTTTGGAAAGGCGTTTGCAAGTGCGGCAAAGGCTTTTACCCCTTACGTTCCCCCTTACGGGCTTCTGTTTGGCGTACGCCCGGTCAAGGTTCCCGTTTTTTATCGTAAAAACGGTTTTTCCACGGAAGAAACGAAGCGTATACTACAAGAAGAATTTTTGGTTTCCCATGAAAAGGCTCAGCTTCTGAGTTTGCTTTGCGAAACGGAGCTTTCCTTTGAAAAAACTCTTACGGATCGGGACGGGATGCTGTATCTTTCTATCCCTTTTTGTCCCAGCAGGTGCAATTACTGCTCCTTTATCTCTTCCGCGGCACCCAATCACTTGGCGCTGATCCCGGAATACGTGAAGCAATTGGAAGATGAGATCCGAAAGACCGCCCTCGTCTTTCAAAAAGGAGCGCGGAAGCTTTCTGCCGTATATATGGGAGGCGGTACCCCCGGTATTTTATCCGCCGAGCAAATGAAAGCAGTGCTGAGCACGGTCCGTGATGCCTTCGACCTATCCTCTTTGCGGGAATTCTGCGTGGAGATGGGAAGGCCTGACACGGTGACGGAGGAAAAACTGAGTGTTCTGAAGCGCTATGGGGTGGGACGCATCAGCATCAATCCCCAAACGGTTCTGGTCGAGACTCTTCTTCGCATTGGGCGCAGACATACTGCCGATGATTTTTATCGGGCTATGGAGCTGGCAAAGAAATTTGATTTTTCTTCGGTCAACTGTGATCTGATCGCAGGTCTTGAGGGCGAAGCGCCCGAGGATTTTCTTGGGAGTCTGCAAAAGGTTTTGACCTTGGATCCCCAAGAGATCACCCTGCACGCCCTATGCCGTAAACGCTCGGCAACGGGAATGGAATTGCAGGAAGAAAACGAAAAGTGGCAGGATGCAATGGCTCTCGCTCACAAAATTTGTATAAATCACGGTTTGGACCCATATTATCTATACAGACAAAAAAACACCACCGCAGATCTGGAAAATACGGGCTTTGCCCGAAAAGGCATGCTTGGGATCTACAATCTTGCAATGATGGAAGATCTGTGCGACATTTTCTCCTGCGGTGCAGGGGGAATCGGAAAGCTTTTGCCGAAAAAGTCGGGCGAACGCATCCGAAGATTCCCCGCCTTCAAATATCCCTTTGAGTATCTTTCACGCCCCGAGGAGCGTGACAAAAGGCTTGAAGAGATCAGCAGTTATCTATAACGATCAAGGAGATTTGCCCTATGTTGATTTTCCCTCGGGTAGAATCCATCAACGTCAAGGATTATATTGACGCTGAGGAAAAAGCTTACCGCGATCAAATTGAGCTTGCCGCAAAAAGCATTTTGGACAAAAAAGTTCGCTTCGTTTTTTTGGCAGGTCCCAGCTGCAGTGGAAAGTCCACAACGGCGCACCGCCTTGTGAAAGCACTGGAGCAAAACGGGAAACGGGTGTTTGCCTTCTCTACCGACGACTTTTTCCGCGACAAAAAATACGCGCCGAAAAATCCGGACGGCTCCCCCAATTACGAAACCTTCGAGCATACAGATCCACCGCTGATCATTGAAACCCTTTGCAGTTTGAGCCGTGGTAACAAAACGCCTATCCCCTGCTATAATTTCATCAGCGGAAGACGCAATCTTTGCGGGCAGCTCATTTCTCCCACAGATTACGACGTTTTTTTACTGGAAGGGATCCACGCTCTCAACGATACGATCCTTCGCGGGATGCCAAAGGAGGAGCCGTATCTGTGCTTCTACCTGGACGTGACCGAATCGGTACAAAGCGAAGAGGGCGGAAACTCTTTTTCCCCCGAGCGCATCCGCTTTTGCAGAAGGCTCATTCGAGATTTCAAGCACCGTGGCGCTTCTCCCGATTTGACCGAAACCTTGTGGAAACACGTAATTGATGCGGAAAAAGAGATCCTGCATCCCTTCCGCAAAAATGCGTTCGCCGTCATTTCCTCCAGTTTTTCCTACGAGATCGCCGTGGAAAAGGAGGAGGTTGCGGAGCTGCTCTCCACCGTAACGGAAGCAAGCCCTTTATATCCCAGGGCGCGACGGATTTTGGAGGATCTGGAATACTTCCCCACCCTTCCCGAAGCTTTGGTGCCGCAAGGCTCCGTTTTAAAGGAATTTCTTGATTAAGGAGACGATATGTCACGTAATAAACAAAATTTCGTTCACGGCGCATTGATCCTGATGCTGTCCAACATCATCGTGAAAGCTGCCGGTGCGCTGTTTAAAATCCCCCTGTCCAACGTGATCGGAGATGCGGCGATGGGATATTTCGGAACGGCGTATTCCATTTATTCCGTTTGCTTTTTGATCTCCACAGCGGGTCTTCCCGTTGCCATCTCCCGTATGGTTTCCTCTGCTCTGGCGCAAAAGAAAAGCAGCGAAGCGGAGAAGATCTATCGGGTAAGCCTTTTGATCTTCGTTATCATCGGTCTTTTGGGAACGGGCATTCTCTTTTTCGGCGCCAACGCCCTGGCACAAATGACGGAAAGCGCGGA
>JAZPZL010000126.1:0-6614 GCA_045544655.1 Eubacteriales bacterium | reverse complement strand
TACCGCAAACTATAGCTTTGCCAACGTTCCGGCGGGTACCTATACCTTGAGAGCTTCAAAAGCAAATCACGCCACAAGCGAATATACCGTAGTCGTTGGTAGCAGTGACGTTCTTCAGAATGTGATGCTCTGCCTGAAAGGCGATTTGGATTCCGACGGAGATGTTGACCTGGATGACGCCATTTATCTTCTTTACCACGTGAATTTCCCCGCAAAATATCCCCTTAACCAAAACGGGGATCTGGATC
This sequence comes from Eubacteriales bacterium, assembly GCA_045544655.1. Taxonomy (GTDB): domain Bacteria; phylum Bacillota; class Clostridia; order Oscillospirales; family SIG627; genus RGIG5579. Next base: position 6,366 of record JAZPZL010000126.1, on the reverse strand, counting down.
ATAGCGGCAATGCGGTTCTGGACGATGCCATTTATCTCCTTTACCACGTGAACTTCCCCGCAAAATACCCTCTTTCATAATCAGAAAAACGAAAAGGAAGCCGATTTTCGGCTTCCTTTTCGTTTATAAACGCTTGGGAATGATCAGCTGAATGGCATCGGGGAGAATTTCGATGGTAGGATCGGTCCTCAGGTGGATCTCACCGTCTGCCTGCAGAGTGATGGGTTCTTCGGAGATCATTTTCAGCTTTTTGCATTTTTTGTAGGTGACGAAGGGCATAGTTTGCAAATGGCGTCCGTTTTTATAATCCCCAACGTATTTCAGAAATTCCAGTCTGGAAATGGTGGGAACGGTGATGAAGTCCATCAAGCCGTCGGTAATATCCGCAAGTGGCGTTGCTTTGAAGCCGCCTCCGTAAAATCTGCCGTTGCCCACTACCGCAAGGGTCACGTTTCCTTCCCCGATGGTGATGGGTTCATCGTCGATCTCAAATCGGATGGGATTTTTCATTGCGGAAAGGAAGGAATATCCGAGTGCCAGCTTGTAAGCCGCACCGCCGGATACAAAGGGGAGCTTTTTCACCGTTTGCTGTCTTTTTCCGGTGATGGCATCCAGTCCTGCGGAGATATTATTCAGGGCGTAAAAATCGTCGCACTTTAAAATATCGCAGGGAGTAGGCTCCAAATGGATCAGGTTCTTAATATCCAGAAAACGCTCCTTGGGCATATCGAAATAACGGACGAAATCGTTTCCGCTTCCTACGGGAACGGGGCAAAGGGCAACGTTTTTGGCGTTTACAATGCCGCTTGCGGTCTCGTTTAAGGTGCCGTCACCGCCGCAGGCGTAAATGCGGGTAAAGCCGGGATTCTCCTCGCAGGCTTTTTGGGCGATCTTGGTGGCATCTCCTTTGTTCTTCGTCAGAACGATGTCGTACGTCTCGTCGGTTCGGTGGGTGTTGAGAATAAATGCTTCCTTGATTCGTTTGGTGGCTTCCTCCACCGGATTACGGATTCCTGCTTCGGGATTGAGAATAAACAGATGTCGGATCATATTGCTTCCTCTTTTCTATTTGATTCGTTTTACGGGGATTTTCGGTTCTTTGGCGGTTTTAAAATCTGCAATCAAATTTTCGATTTCCTTTTTGGATTCTACCGAGAAAATATAGTGGTGGTGTTCGATCCCTTTTTCCTTAAGAAGCTTCTTTTTATCCGTCATATAAAAGGGGACGGAATTGTATACGACGAAGCGTCCGCCCTCCTGCAGAATGGGGAATCTTACACCTTTTCTGTCACAGAGGAGCCTCGTCTCAGGATCCTTTTCCAAGAGCATAACGGGGATCCTTCCGTAAACCACGGTGCTTTTTTCTCCTCGCAGATCACGGATCTGGGAGCTGTTCAGCTCCGGAGATACGACTGCATCCGCAAGCGCAGGGTAAGCGTTCAGGGAAAAGCTATTGGTAATATTCAGTCGGAAATCGCCGTGGAGGGTAAAATCAAACCCCTTCAACAGGCGAAAATGACCGATGTTTCCTACCATGGCGTGGCGGGCGCCGGCATCGTACGCCCTTTGTAATTGCTCGCGGATCTTTTCTTCTTCTCCCGGGAAGATCACGGGAGGGAGCAGAACGCCATTGGCTTTCTCGCCTTGAAAGACCTCCAGGGGAAGGTAGACCTCGTGAAAAAAGTCTGTATCGGGAATTTGCTCTACAGATTGAAAGCGTGCGGAACGGTGAAAGTGGGGCTTCTTTTTCGCAGGCAACGGAGGCATTTGGGTGCTGATCCTTTTTCGATTTAGGCGGATCGGCTCTGCCTTTCTTCCGGAATCTGTAAAGCGAATTCGCTGGGTTGCCGTTTTCGCCTTGTCATGCTCCGTGCGGGTTCCCAGCATTGAAAAATCCGTTTTTTTGACGAAATATCCGTCTGTAAAGCCACTGCGGGAAAAGACACCGGAAAGCCGCGCCATTTCCTGATCGGTTGCTCCCCGTTCCTCGTCAAGAAGGGTGCGCCAGGTGCGAGCTACGGCGTATACGTACTCAGGGCTTTTCATCCTTCCCTCAATTTTCAGGGATGAAATACCCAGTTTCAGAAGCTGTGGAACGTGCTTTGCCAGGCAAAGATCGCGAAAGCTGATGGGGTATTTGCCGCCGTTGTAGGGAAGTCTGCAGGGCTGGGCGCATTCGCCCCGATTTCCGCTTCTGTCCCCGATCATACTGCTCATCAGGCATTGACCGGAAGCACTGGCGCAAATGGCTCCGTGTACGAACAGCTCCGTCTCAATGGGACTTTCCTTGCAAAGCGTAGCAATGCTTTTACGGTCCAGCTCCCTTGCAAGCACCATACGGGAAAAGCCTCGTTCCTTCAGGAATTCTGCGGCGCCTACGCTATGACCGGACATTTGTGTACTTCCGTGCAGCTCCAGCCCGGGAAAGATATCCTTCAGAAGGGAAGAGAAGCCCAGATCGGCAAGGATCAGTCCGTCACAGCCTGCTTTATATAAAAATTCTACGAATTCCAACGCTTGGGGCAAAGCGCGGTCTGTCAGGAGGGTGTTTAAAGTCAGGTACACGCGTACGCCTTTTTCGTGACATTTGAAGATGGCGCGGGTGATCTCTTCACGGGTGAAGTTCTTTGCATTCATTCTTGCATTGAAATCCGTTCCCCCGAAGTATACCGCGTCTGCGCCGCCCAGAAGTGCCGCTTGCAAGGTATCGGCACCGCCTACGGGGCATAAAAGCTCGGGCTTTTTCACAAGATCCCTCCTTCCTTTATAACGATACAATAGTATATCACATTTTGTCGAAAAAGAAAAGACTTTTTTGGAAATGAGGGAAACTATTACGTTTTTGTATTGATTGTATTAAAAAAAGCTATGCACGCATTTTTTTCATTTGATTGACTTTTTCTTCCTTTCCCTTTAAAATATCTGGTTGGTAAAGCTTCTTTACCTATTAAATTATATTAGGAGAAAGTTTATGAGTTTTTCTTTGACAGGCGTATCCCTGATGCTCGTAGCCATTCTGGGTGTTGCTGCTCTCGGCTATATGCTGGGCAGAGTCACCGTCAAGGGCGTTTCCCTGGGTACTGCGGGCGTATTTATTATGGCACTGGTGTTCGGTGCGATCTCCAATGAGATCGTTGTGGACGGCGAAGCGATCCTTCAGTTTGACAAGAATTGGCTGAAGGTCATCGAGCAGCTCGGCTTGATCATGTTTGTAGCCGCCGTCGGCTTTATTGCGGGTCCCACCTTCTTTTCCAATTTGAAAAAGAATTTTAAGTCCTACATCCTCCTGGGCGCCGTTATCATCGTGTCCGGCGGTCTTGCTTCCGCGCTCTGCTTCTTCGTTGGCAAGGTGACGGGCGGTATGGGCGATTACACCGCGCAGGAATTTATTTCTATGATCATCGGCTTGATGGCAGGCGCTTTGACCTCAACCCCCGCTTTCTCTGCGGCTACAGAAACGGCGGCATCCTCCGGCGAGGGCCTTGCTGACATCGTTTCCGCAGGCTACGGGATTTCCTATCTTTTCGGGGTAGTCGGCGTGGTCCTTTTCGTTCAGCTGATGCCCAAATTCCTCAAGGCAGATATGAATCGGGAAAGAGAGCTTCTTGCCGCGGCAGAGGCAGGCTCCAAGAAAAAGGAGTTTGAAGGAAAGCTGATCGAAATGGACGATTTCGGCATTATGCCCTTTGCTCTTGCAGCTTTGATCGGTATTCTGATCGGTAAGATCGACTTCGGTGGCTTCTTCTCCCTGGGCAATACCGGCGGCGTATTGATCGCTTGCCTCGTATTCGGCTTTATCGGTCGTGTCGGCAAGATCAGTCTGATGCCCAAGACCACCACCCTGAAGGTGTTCCGTGAGTTCGGTCTGATGCTGTTCCTCATCGGCGCAGGTATTCCGGGCGGTATGAACTTTATTGCAAACGTTCAGGCGATCTACTTCGTATACGGTATGATCATTACCATTCTTCCTATGATCGCAGGCTACCTTTTTGCAAGATACGTGCTCAAGCTCCCTTTGCTCAATACCCTCGGCTCCATTACCGGCGGTATGACCTCCACCCCCGCGTTGGGCACCCTTATCAACGTTTCCGGTACCGAAGCAGTGGCTTCCGCGTACGCTGCAACCTATCCCATCGCCTTGATCCTTGTGGTTTTGGTTGCCAAATTCCTCTTTGCTCTTGCATAAGTGATTGAATACGAAAGGCTCTCCGAAGGGGGGGCCTTTTTTCTGTTTTTTGATACAAAAAATGGAAAAACGTATCTTGCATTGAAAAATGCTTTTTGTTATACTAGGTCCAGTAACCAAGCAAAGGAGTCTGTTATGGAACAAACCAATTCCGTTTTAAAGCATTTTTGTATTGAAGGGACTTTTCAGAGTGTGGAGCGCTATGGCAACGGTCATATTAACGATACCTATCTCGTCGTATGCGAGCCCTATCACCGTTACATTCTGCAAAGGATCAACACGGGCATTTTCCGTGACGTGGACAGTCTGATGAAAAATATCTCTCAGGTCACCACCTTCCTCGGAGAACGGGCGGAGGATCCCAGATCGGTTCTCACCCTGATCCCCACCACCGACGGGAAAAGCTATTTTATGGATGAAAGCGGTGCCTGGCGCGTGTACGACTTCGTAGAAAACTCCCTTTGCCTGGAGCGTCCCGAAAATGAAGAGGACTTTTATCAGTGCGCTTATGCCTTCGGTGCATTTCAGAAGCTTTTGGCAGACTTTCCCGCTCGGAATTTGAGTGAGACCATTCCCGCCTTCCACAACACGCCTAAGCGCTACGAAGACTTCTGTAAGGCGGTGGAGGAGGATGTGGCAGGCAGAAGAGCAGGCGTGGAAAAGGAAATTGCCTTCGTTCACGAGAGACGGGATTTTTATTCCGTTTTGCTGGATGCGGAGAAGAAAGGGGAGCTTCCTCTGCGAGTCAGCCACAACGATACCAAGTGCAACAACGTATTGCTGGATGCCGCTACCCGCACGGGTCTTTGCGTCATTGACTTGGATACCGTTATGCCCGGCTACAGCGTAACCGACTTCGGCGACTCCATTCGCTTCGGTGCTTCTACGGGCGCAGAGGATGAAAAGGATCTGTCCAAGGTCAATTTCCATCTGGGACTCTACAAAGCGTACGTAGACGGCTTTTTGGCAGGCTGCGGTGGATCCCTTCCCAAAAGTGAGATCGCGCTTCTGCCCGAGGGCGCAAAGATGATGACCATAGAATGCGGTATGCGCTTCCTTGCGGATTATCTGCAGGGGGACGTTTATTTCAAGACGGCGTATCCCGAGCATAACCTGGTTCGTTTCCGTACCCAGATGAAGCTGGTGCAGGGAATGGAAGAGAATTGGGAAGAAATGAAACGGATCGTTCTGGAAAAGATCTGAGCATAAAAAAACACGGTGGCGATTTGCCACCGTGTTTTCACTTATTTGGAAGAAATATTCACGTCCCTGGGTTCTACGGGAGTGGAAAAGACGATCTGGGTACTGGTTCTTCCGTATTTTTGAAGAGAACCCAAAAAGGCTTCCAATTCCGAAGTGGTGCGGAACGCCACCTTGATCAGCTGAGAGTATTGACCGGTAATGCAGGAGCATTCCAAAACGTTGGGACAGCTTTTGATAAAGGGATAAAAATCCGTTTTTTGAGAGGGCTCCATTTCAAGACTGATAAACGCGGTTACGTCGTAGCCCAGCTTTGCGCGGTCAATGGTCATGTGATAACCCTTGATCAGACCGCTTTGGGAAAGACGGTCGATTCTTGCGGAAACGGCAGGAGAGGATAAAAATACCTCTTTTGCGATTTCCTTCACCGGAATTCGCGCATTTTCCTGAAGCATTTGCAGAATTTTTTCATCAACCTTATCCATTTCGGCACCTCGTTTTGACATTAGTTTATCGGAACGAAACTATATTACCATCAAACGGTCGAAAAAGCAATAAAATCAACGAAAAAAGTAATATTACTTTATAATATAAAACATATCGTATCGTTATAGAGTATTAAATAAACTCCAAGGATATGCACTTTCGGGAGAAGCGGAAAAGGAAAGCATTTCGCCCTTAATGGGGTGGGGGAAGGAGAGACTGCGACAAAATAACGCTAAACCGTCGCCGGCGCCACCGTATTTCCGATCTCCGTAAAGGGGCATTTTCCGCGAAGCAAACTGCACGCGGATCTGATGGGTACGTCCCGTTTCCGGAAATACCCGAACAAGGGAAAGGCTGTTTTTCTTTTCCATCAGCTCGTAGCGTAGGCGTGCATCTTTTACACCGCGGCGGAGTCTTTTTACGGGGAACACCTTTCCTTTTCTTCGGTCGAAAAACAGAAGATCCTCGAAAACGCCCGTTTCCTCCGATGGCGT
>JAZPZL010000125.1:0-8850 GCA_045544655.1 Eubacteriales bacterium | reverse complement strand
CGATGCGTCTTGGCGCGATAAGGATTTTTCAAGATATGATTGCGTGTTTCACGTTGCAGGAATTGCTCATTCCGATTCAGGTAAGATCAGTGCCGAAAAAGAAAAGATGTATTATGCCGTTAATACTGATTTGACCGTTGAAACGGCAAAAAAAGCGAAAGCGGATCGGGTCAAGCAATTTATCTTTATGAGCTCTGCAATCGTATATGGTGAAAGTGCGCCAATTGGAAAGACGAAGATCATTACGAAAGATACTCCTGTTTGTCCCGCAAACTGTTATGGTGATAGTAAAGTTAAGGCTGAAAAAGGAATTATTTCGTTGAATGATGAAAATTTTAAGGTCGTTATTCTAAGACCGCCGATGATTTACGGCAAAGGTAGTAAGGGCAATTATCCGTTGCTTGGAGAGTTGGCTTTGAAAACGCCTGCTTTTCCTTATGTAAAAAACACAAGATCAATGCTTTATATTGAAAACCTTTGTGAGTTTGTCCGTTTGATGGTTGAAAATTCCGAAAGCGGAACATTTTGGCCGCAAAACAAAGAGTTTTCTAACACAAGCGAACTTGTAAAACTTATAGGTGCTGAACATGGCAAAAAAGTTTTTCTGTTGAAAGGCTTTAATTGGCTTCTTCAGATTCTTAGCCATTTTACCGGATTGGTGAACAAAGCGTTTGGCAATTTGGCTTATGATCAGCAAATTAGTGAATATAAAGAGAATTACAGAATTTATTCGTTGTCGGAAAGTATAAGAAGGACGGAAGATCATTCATGAAAGTTTTAATAATTACTCAGTATTTTTATCCGGAAACGTTTCGTGTAAATACGCTTTGTTCGGAACTTGTAAAGCGTGGACACGAGGTGACGGTTTTGACTGGATATCCTCAGTATCCACAAGGGAAAATTTATGATGGTTACGGTTTTCGAATTCCTTACGAAAAACAGTGGAACGGCGCTAAAATTGAACGTGTGAAAATGCGCCCGAGAGGAAAAACTCCTTTTGGATTGCTGTGGAATTGTTTGTCTTTTGTTATTGAAGGCAACAAATGGGTTCACCGTTGTAAGGAACATTTTGACGCTCTTTACGTTTTTGAGGTTTCTCCCGTTACAGTCGGTTTGCCTGCTGTGGCGTATAAAAAGAAATTTGGGACGCCTATCTTTTTCAACGTGCAGGATCTTTGGCCGGAAAATGTGGAGATCGTGCTTGGTATTCGTAATAAGTTAATTATTGGTATCATCAATCGAATTGTAGATATAATCTATTCAGCGAGCGATAAAATTCTTTGTTCTTCCGCCTCATTCGTTGATAATATTTCCAAACGGGGAGTGCCTGAAGATAAACTTGTTTTTTGGCCGCAATTTTGTTCTGAGCCGAAGTTGGAAAATGTATTAAAGCCAGAATGCTATTCAAATGATTTTTTCAATATTGTTTTTGCGGGAAATTTGGGTGAGGCACAAGGTTTGGATTTGCTTGTTGAAGCGGCGGAAAAGTTGAAAAATTCAAGTGTCAGATGGTTTCTTGTTGGTGACGGCCGCGCGAGGGAAAAACTTGAAAAGACTGTTTTGGAAAAAGGACTTGAAAATCATGTGAAGTTTATAGGTCGGGTTTCGGAAGAGATTGCAAATCATTATATTCATTTTGCTGACTGCGCGTATTTGTCCTTTAAGAAGAATAAGCTTTTTGATATGACTTTACCTGCCAAATTGCAATCGTATATGGCTTGCGGAACTCCGATTCTTGCTGCTGCCGGTGGCGAAAGCTTGCGGTTGATTCAGGAAGCGCGCTGTGGTTTTGTTTGTGACCAAGATGCTGAGAGTTTAGTTAAGACGATTTCTGAAAAAGTGCTTGTTTCCAATGATCTTGATGAAATGGGAATTCGTGCAAAAAAGTATTTTGATGAACATTTTGCGATTGATTTGGTTGTTGGTGATCTGGAAAGAATTATGCAAAAGAATGGAATCGAGACCAAATGAATTTGCCCGAAAAAGGTGGTTCACTCCTCTTTTTCGGGTATTTCTTTATATATTTGTCAATTTTCTTACTAAATTTTCATTATTTGACCGCTTTTTTCCTGTTTATTGTTGATTTATCAAAGAAAATGGTTTATAATACTACAGTAAATTAGGGATTTTTTGCACAGATGTGTTTCATTTATTTTTGTATAGATTCGCTTTGCTGACGTTTTGTAGCTGCAATTATTGTAAAGCTTGCGGAGGCAAGTATTGAAAAGGAGTAAAAAAATGAAGATCAAAAATGAACAATATAAGCGCTTTTTCCGTCTGTTATTGACTTTGACCTTAATTTTAACGGAAACTCTTATTTTTGCCTTCGTTTGGATCACGGAGTATAACGAGGATATTATGATTCCCTTCGTCCAAAAGGGCAACTGGTTTTTCTATTTTGTTTATGCGATCATTCTCACGATCTTTTTGAATTCCTTTGATGGATTGCAGTACGGCTTGTTTCGCAGAACGAATTTGATCATTGCTCAGGTGCTTGCCACCTTTTCAACTCTTTTTATTGTTTATTTGCAGATCATTTTGTTGTCGGCAGGCTATGTAAGCGTATTGCCGTTGTTATGCGCTTTTCTTGCGGATATTCTAGTCTGCGTAGCCGTAACGTTTTTCGGAAACTGGTTCCTTGCTTTGATCTTCCCCGCAAAGAAGACCCTGGTGATTTACGACAACTATGCTCCCGACACTTTTTTGGAGAAGGTTGCGCTGCGTAAGGATAAGTTTGTCGTAGGAAAGGTTTTGCACGTTACCGATGCAATGGAAAATCTTGAAAAAACGATTTCTGAGTACGAATGCGTTATCATTTACGACGTTCATTCGGAGCTTCGGAACAAGCTTTTGAAGGCGTGCTTTGAAAACGATGTTCGTGCTTATACCACTACGAAAATTTCCGATATTTTGGTTCGGGGAGCAGAGCGTCTTCACATGTTCGATACGCCACTTTTGCTTTACCGAAATATCGGTCTTACGGCAGAGCAGAGATTTTTGAAACGTGCGATGGATATCGTCGTTTCGGCAATCCTTTTGGTTTTGACCTCTCCGATCTTTCTGATTTCTGCAATCGCCATCAAGCTATACGACGGCGGTCCCGTATTTTTCAGACAGGAAAGGGGAACCATTGGCGGAAAGGTCTTCCGTATTCATAAATTCCGCAGTATGGTTGTGGATGCTGATAAGTACGGCGTGAATCCTACCGAGGATAACGATCCCCGTATTACTCCCGTCGGAAAAATTCTTCGATTGACCCGTATGGATGAGCTCCCCCAGCTGATTGATATTCTGATCGGCGATATGAGTCTTGTTGGTCCCCGTCCCGAGCGTGTTGAGCATATTCGACTGTATTCGGAAAGCGTACCCGAATTTGCTTACCGCTTAAAGCTTCGCGGCGGTCTTACGGGCTATGCGCAGATTTTCGGAAAGTATAATACCACTCCTTACGATAAGCTCCAATTGGATCTGATTTATATGCAGAATTACTCTTTGCTGCTTGATATCAAATTGATTTTGATGACCGTGAAGATTATGTTTATCAAGGAAAGCACCGAAGGCTTTTCAAAGGAAGAGAGCCAAAAGATCCACGACAAAAGCGAAGATAACAAGGAGTCCTGACCCGCAATGAATCTGACCGATTTGAAGCATGACCTGATCCGTTCCTACCCCTTCCGCATTGAGCTTCACGCCCACACCTCTCCTGCCAGCTCCTGCGGCAGAGCAACCCCGGAAGAGGTGGTACAAGCTTATAAAAAAATAGGCTTCGATGCCATTACCATTGATAATCACTTTGTCCATCAGGCTGACAAAATGATGAAGATGGAGTACGTCGACCGCTTTTTGGATGATTTTTACAGAGCCGAGGCTTGTGGCGAAAAGCTTGGCTTCAAGGTTTATCTTGGTGCTGAGATCCGCTTTACGGAAAACGTCAACGATTATTTGGTATTTGGTGTGAATCGTGAGCTTTTGGAGGAGATCTACGATTTTCTTCCGTACGGTTTGAAAAACTTCAGAAAAGAATTTTCCATGCCGGAAAGTCTCCTGGTCCAGGCACATCCCAGACGCGACAAAATGGAAGAGGTCGACTCTTCTTTGTTGGACGGTATTGAGATCTTCAATATGCATCCCAATCACAATTCCCGCAACGGATTGACTTCTGCCGCGGCGAAGGCAGACGGTGTCTCTATCGTAACTGCCGGCTCGGATTTTCATCATCCGAATTTGGGTCACGAGGGACTTTCCGCTCTAAGAGCAAAGAATCTTCCCGATGACTCCTTTGGTCTTGCCGCTTTGATCAAGAGCAAAGATTACCTTCTGGAGTTGGCAGGTGAACGGATTATTTTGCCGTAATTTTATGAATGTATGAGAAGAACCCCGATGGTTTCATCCATCGGGGTTCTTTTGCAAGTGATGCCTTTTGCTTGCGCTTTATTGATTATTCTGCTTTTTTCCTTGAATGGGTGGAGCGGTAGGATCCTTCAGATTCCAAAACAGGAATTTTCCCTTATCCTGACTTGCTACACCGGTGGGGTGCGCTTCAATGCATTCCTCAAGGGTAGACTTTTTAAGATTCAGTTCGCCGGAACGGATGGACTCAATGTTTTCAATATCATCGGTACCGACCAGAAACGTGGGCTTCTCATAGCCTTTGAAGGTGCAATCCTCAAAAAGCAGCTTTTCCACGTTGCCAACGCCCATCACAGGAACGTGTCCCATGCCTTCGCGACATTCAAACGTTACGTTCTTGAAGCGGCAGATCACCTTATCTTCTGCATCACCCCAAAGCATACCCGTACAGTAAAGGTCACCGACATAGCAGTTTTCAAAGGTGATCTCTTTCAAAGCCCTTTGTCTGCACCAGCGGTTCAGACCCGTAAATTCCAAGCGCATCAGCTCTCTTGCCTGAGAAAAGCGGCAGTTGCGGATCACAATGTTTTCGGGTGCTTTTCTCAATTTTGCGCGGAAATCGCAGTAATAGGAGAAAATGGCGTGGGATTCGTGGCGACAGGTTTCATCGGAAATTGAGCCGAGCTGCTTTTTTTCAACGGAAAGACCGAGACGCTGTCCGAAATCCCGCTTGTCCGAGACACAGTTTTCAACAAGGAAATTGTTCCCGCCGATTCGAAGGGGCATTGCGGCGGAGTTCAGCTGACAATTCCGCACGATCACGTCGTTGTTGTCAAAGCCTGCTACCGCATCGTCGCCCGTATTCAGATTACAGTTTTCGATCAGTACGTTGTCACAGGTGCGGATGTCAATTCCATCGAAGCCACCGTAAACGGTAACGTTGTTAAAGTGAATGTTTTGGCTTTTGAAAATCGCGTGACACCAGTTGGAGCTGTTGACGAAGGTGTATCCTTCGAAGTGCATATTTTTGCATCTCCAGATTCCGATGCCGTGAGGACCGCGACAATTGTTTTCTCCGTTGGGATTATATACGTTTGAGCCGTCAATGTAAGATCCTTTTTCGCCAATGATGGAGAAATCGTGTGCATCGAAGGCACGAATCAAAGCATTGGACCATTCACTTGTAGAGATGGCACTGCGACCTGTTTCAGGGGTATTGCCCGCCTCTTCAATGGGTACAGGCTCAAGTGTGTCGTTGAGATAATTAAAATAATCCTCGGGATTGCGGCTTCCTTTCAAAATTGCTCCCGCTTCCAGATAAAGCTCAACACCGGAGCGAATGCGGATGCTGCCCGTCAAATAGATTCCGCAGGGAAATACAACTCTTCCGCCTCCTGCTAAAAAACAAGCGTCAATGGCGGCTTGAATCTTTTCCGTTTGAAGAGAATCGCAAAATTTTGCACCGTAGTCACAAATATTGAAAATTTTCATTTCGTCCAATCTCCTTTTTTTCTTGTTCAAATTATAACAAAGAAATTGTAAAAAGTAAAGCAAGAAAAATTGAAATTGCTTTTCGTCTTTTTTAACCGAAATATGAAAGGTAAATTAGTGGGAAAGTTCTTGATTTCCCTGAATTTACTTGACAAGGTATCGTAAAAAAAGTAAACTATTAACGTACTATTTATAATTGGAGGCTCTCATGATTCATTCGATTTTGATCATTGGACAGTCTAATATGGCAGGCCGCGGATATGTGAGTGAGGTGGAGCCGATCGTCAACGATAAGTTGTTCGTTTTGAGGAATGGCAGATGGCGCGGGATGTACGTTCCCGTCAATCCGGACCGTGTGAAATCGGGTGTTAATTTGGTAGAAAGCTTTGCTGACCGATACGCTCGGGATCACGACGTGGAGGTTGGTATCATTCCTTGTGCAGACGGAGGTTCTTGTCTTGCTCAGTGGGTTCCCGGTAGTCTTTTGTTTGACCACGCGGTGTTTCAGGCAAAATTGGCTCAGCGCACTTCAACCATTGCCGCCGTGCTTTGGCATCAGGGAGAGAGTGATTGCGGTCCCTCGCGCTATCCCGTTTATGAAGAAAAGCTGAAGGTGATTCTGGATGCGTTCCGAAAGGAACTGGATCTGTATGACGTGCCCTTCCTTCTGGGCGGTCTTGGTGATTATTTGCAGTTTTGTCCCCGTCCTGAGCATTTTGAAAACTACGTTCATATAAATGCAGCCTTGAAGTCTTTGGCTGAAAAAGAAGATATGATGGGCTTTGTATCTGCCGAAGGACTGGGTTCAAATCCCGATCTTCTTCACTTTTCCGCCACAGCACTCCGCGAATTCGGCATTCGCTATTACGATGCCTTTTTGAAGCTGGAAAACAAAGAAAAGGTATTCGAGGAAAAAGCATCTATGGATCTGGCGATCCGTAGCGATATTGAAAATCTTTAAAGGAGCGGTCTATGAAATTAAGCATTGAAACTATCCGCGCCATCAGCATTGGTGCGGTAGAAGTTGAAAAAAAGGAAAACGGATTTTCTTTCCACCGTTTTACCAAGGAGCAGCGCGATCTGTATGAGCAGAAAAAGCCGGAGCATATTAAGAAGGTGTTGGCGCCTTCCGGTGTGAAGCTTTCCTTCCGCACCGATAGTAAAACTCTTGGAATTAAAGGCGTTACCTCTGCGGGAAGCAGTCGCAATTTTTTTTCTTTTGATTTGTTTGTAAACGGAGAAAAAAAGGATTCCTTTAACAACTTTTCCAACTTGACGGATAAACCCGAAAATTCCGGAGATTATCCTTTCGGTGCTTTTGATTATCAGTTCGACCTGGGAGAAGGGGAGAAGACTGCGATTCTTTATCTTCCTTGGTCTGCCCACGTTACTTTTGAAGAGATCACCGTTGAGGATGGGGCGAAGCTCGAGGCTGTAAAGCCCGCAAAGAAAATGCTTTGCTTCGGTGATTCCATTACTCAGGGTTACGATGCAGCTTTCTCCTCCAATTCCTACATTGCCCGTCTTGCACGTTTTCTGGAGGTGGAAGAATATAATAAGGCGATCGGCGGTGAGATTTTTTGGCCCGAGCTTGCGGCAACCACCGAATCCTTCAAGCCTGATCTGATTACCGTAGCGTACGGTACCAATGACTGGAGCAAATCTCCTTCCTTGGAAGCATTTAAAAGCAATTGCAAGGGCTTTTATGAAAATTTGAGCCGCAATTATCCCGACGTTCCCATTTTTGCCGTTTCTCCCATCTGGCGCAAAGCATATTTGATGGAGAAGCCCTGCGGCGATTTTCGTAACGTTCATAACTTTTTCGTTGAAATTGCGAAGAATATTCCGAATATGACCGTAATCGACGGGTGGGAATTCGTTCCCCGGGATCCCGAACTTTTTGCCGACAAAACGCTTCATCCCAATGATGACGGCTTTGCCTTCTATGCTGAGGGATTGTACCGTGAGTTGAAAAAATATTTCTAAGATCGGAGTGAATCTTTATGTTTGAAAAAATTACTCCGGAGGCGGCAGGTGTTCCTTCTTCAGCTATAGAAGCCTACGTTCGTATGCTGGAAAAGCGGGGACTTGTGACCCATAGCCTTCTTTTTATGAAAGGCAACTCTATTTTCGGTGAATATTACTGGCATCCCTTTCATCAGGATTTTTGCCATCGTATGTACTCTGAGACGAAAAGCTTCGTAGGCGTTGCGATCGGTCTTTTGGAAGAGGACGGACTTTTGTCCCTCGATGATAAAATTGCAAAGCATTTTCCCGATAAAATCGACCGTAACCTGCCAAAATACCTTGCCAATCAGACCATTCGGGATATGCTGACTATGGAAACCTGCGGAAAGCCTCCGTCTTGGTTTGCTCACTCTGATCCGGACCGAACCCATCTGTATTTTGAGGAAAACGTGGCAACCATGCCTTCGGGAATGCGTTTTCTTTACGACAGTCCCGGTTCTCAGGTGCTCTGCGCTTTGGCAGAGCGTCTTTCGGGAAAAAGTCTGTTTGACTTTTTGAACGAGCGGATCTTTTGTCATTTGAACACCTTCAAAACCGCTACGATCCTGAAGACGAAAACCGAGGATTCCTTCGGCGATTCTGCACTGCTTGCTACCCCTCGTGATATGGCGTCTTTTGGAAGATTCGTTATGAATTACGGAACCTGGAACGGAAAACGCTTGATGAACGAGGCGTATCTGAGAAAAGCAACCTCTCGCGTCGTTGACAACAATCGGGAAGGCTTTGACGGAGTTTTCAGTCACGGCTACGGTTACCAGATCTGGCGTACTGAGCAGAACGGCTTTGCTTTCAACGGTATGGGTTGTCAGTTTACCGTTTGCCTGCCTGACCGTGATCTGATCATGGTATATAATAACGATATGGATAAGAAATATGAGAAAACATCGGAACAGAAATATATCATCGCAGTGGTTATGATCACTGCATTCGTGACTACATTTACAGGCAGCGCCCTCAATCTGTCCATTCCTGATATCGGAG
>JAZPZL010000124.1:0-16626 GCA_045544655.1 Eubacteriales bacterium | reverse complement strand
CTTATCACTGGTGATCACACCGTCCTTCATGGGTACGTTAAAATCGCAGCGTACGAATACTCTCTTGCCGCGGACTTCTACGTCCTTAACTGACTTTTTGTTCATAGTAATTCCCTTCCTTTATTTGAAAATTTTAGAATTTCATCTTTTTATATTTTATCACAAGCATTTTCTTTTCGCAATAGATTTTTACCGAATTTCACGAAAAACAAACAATTTCATCATCTGTTTTCTAAAATTTTCCGAATGCATAAAAAAAGAGACCGATTTCTCGGTCTCTTTTGCTTCGTAGGAATAATTACTCAGCCTTTGCTTCTTCGGCAGGAGCAGCTTCCTCAGCGGGAGCCTCTTCCTTTACTTCCTCAGCGGGAGCAGCCTCCTCAGCGGGAGCCTCTTCCTTTTCAACCTTGGGAGCAGCCTTTTTAGCAGCCTTCTTAGCGGGCTTCTTTTCTTCCTTCTTCTCTTCAGCTACCAGCTCGATGATTGCCATTTCAGCAGCGTCACCGCGACGGGGGCCGGTCAGGATAACTCTGGTATAACCGCCGCATCTTCCCTCGAAGGAAGGAGCGATCTCGTCAAAGAGTTTCTTAACAACGTCCTCTTTGGTAATGAAGGAAAGAGCCTGTCTTCTGGCGGCAAGGGTGTTCTTCTTTCCAAGAGTAATCATTTTTTCAGCAAGACTCTGAACTTCCTTTGCGCGGGTCGCAGTAGTTTCCAGTCTGCCCTTTTCGAGCAGGAAGGTTACCTGTCCGCGAAGCATGGAAAGTCTGTGGTCAGTCTTTCTGCCAAGTTTACGCATTTTGTGTTTCCTCCTGATAGTATTGGGAAAAAATCAGTCTTCTTCCTTCTTGAGCTCAAAGCCCAAGGACTGAAGCTTCTGAATGACTTCTTCCAGAGATTTCTTACCGAGGTTACGGACCTTGATCATGTCCTCCTCGCTACGATTGATCAGATCTTCAACGGTATTGATGCCGGCGCGCTTCAAGCAGTTGAAAGCACGAACGGACATATCAAGCTCTTCGATGGTCATTTCCAGAACCTGAGCCTTGACTACCTCGTCTCTGTCCTTCATTACGTCCAGCTTCTTCGCCTCATCGGAAAGATCGATGAAGAGATTGAGATGCTCAACCATAATTTTTGCGGCCAAAGAAATGGATTCCTTTGCGGTGATGGTGCCGTCGGTCTCCACCTCGAGGGTCAGCTTATCGAACTCCATACGGTCACCAACTCTGGCATTGTCCACCTTGAAGTTTACCTTTTTAGCGGGAGAATAGATAGAGTCGGTGTAGATGGTTCCGATGGAGGGAGTTCCCTGAGCCTTGTTGCGCTCAGCGGAAACGTATCCTCTGCCGGTTTCAAAGGTCAATTCCATATAAAGCTTTGCGCCCTGTGCAACGGTGCAGAGGTAAAGGTCGGGATTGAGGATCTCGATATCGGAATCTGCCTTGATATCGCCTGCGGTTACGACCTTGTCACCCTGAACGTCGATCACACAAACCTTAGGTTGGTCGGTGAACAGCTTTGCACGGATGCTCTTGATATTCAAAATAATTTCGGGTACGTCTTCCTTTACGCCGTCAATGGTAGAGATCTCGTGGAGTACACCGTCGATCTTTACGCTGGTTACGGCTACACCGGGAAGAGAACTGATCAGGATGCGGCGAAGCGCATTACCAAGGGTAATGCCGAAGCCTCTTTCCAGAGGTTCAACCTCAAATACGCCCAGAGCGCCGTTTTCGGACTGCTCTACAGTATTGATACCCGGTCTTTCGATTTCAATCATGAAATAACCTCCTTAAAATCTTAGGGATTATTTGGAGTAAAGTTCGACAATGAGCTGTTCGTCAATCTCAAAGTCAATGTCCTCTCTCTGAGGCATTGCAATGATCTTGCCCTTTCCGTTCTCCTTATCAACTTCAACCCACTTCGGGATGATCTTGCCTTCAGCCTTCTCGATGATTGCCTTGATTTTGGGACGATCCTTCTTGGAGTCCTTGATCGCGATTTCATCGCCAACCTTGAGAAGCATGGAGGGAATGTCAGCATTCTTGCCGTTTACAGTGAAATGACCGTGGCGAACCAACTGACGTGCATCTCTGCGGCTCTCAGCGAGACCCATTCTGTAAACAACGTTGTCAAATCTTCTCTCGATCATGATCAGCAGGTTAACACCGGACATACCTTCCTGTGCGTCTGCCTTTTCATAATAATTTCTGAACTGGGTTTCCAGAATGCCGTAGTAACGACGGGTCTTCTGCTTCTCACGGAGCTGGAGACCGTAGTTCTTCATCATTCTGGCACGGGCTGCGCCATGCTGACCGGGTACGGTGCCACGACGGGTGATGGGGCACTTATCGGAGAAGCATCTTTCGCCCTTCAAAAACATTTTTACGCCTTCTCTGCGGCACTGTCTGCACGCAGGGCCAGTATACTTTGCCATATTTTCTCTCTCCTTTCCAGATTATACGCGTCTTCTCTTGGGAGGACGGCAGCCGTTGTGAGGGATGGGAGTTACGTCTTTGATCAGCGTGATCTCAAGACCTGCGGTCTGGAGAGCGCGGATGGCAGATTCTCTTCCCTGTCCGGGGCCCTTTACGAAAACTTCAACAGTCTTCAGACCCTGATCTACAGCCAGCTTTGCAGCGGTTTCTGCTGCCATCTGTGCAGCGAAGGGGGTAGACTTCTTGGAACCCTTGAAGCCAAGTTCGCCGGCAGATGCCCAGGAGATCGCATTACCATTCACATCGGTGAGAGTGATAATGGTGTTGTTGTAAGTAGAACGGATATGTGCAGCGCCTTTTTCGATGTTCTTCTTCTCGCGGCGCTTCTTGGTCGTTCTTTTTGCTTTAGAAACTGCAGCCATGTTTTTCTACTCTCCTTTATTTCTTCTTGTTTGCAATGGTCTTTGCAGGACCTTTTCTGGTTCTTGCATTCGTCTTGGTTCTTTGACCTCTAACGGGCAGACCCTTGCGATGACGGATTCCGCGGTAGCAGCCGATATCCTTCATTCTCTTGATATCGTATGCGATTTCTCTGCGGAGATCGCCTTCTACGGTATATTCGTTTTCGATGACCTCACGGAGCTTTGCTACGTCATCATCAGTCAGATCCTTTACTCTCGTATCGGGATTAATGCCGGTCTTTTCGAGGATCTTCTTGGAAGATGTAAGACCGATACCGAAAATGTAGGTCAAACCGATCTCGACGCGCTTTTCTCTGGGAAGGTCTACACCTGCTAAACGTGCCATACTGTTTTTCCTCCTCTTAATTAACCTTGCTTTTGCTTATGCTTGGGGTTTTCGCAGATCACCATAACTTTGCCTTTTCTCTTGATGACCTTGCACTTTTCGCATATTTTCTTTACGGAAGGCTTAACTTTCATTTGATTTCCTCCATATGGTTTTAAAAAATTACAGACGTCGGATGATTCTTCCGCGGGTAGGATCGTAAATGCTGACCTCAACCAGCACCTTATCCCCCGGGATGATTCTGATATAGTGTTGCTGCATCTTACCCGAAATGTAAGCCAGAATCACCATATCATTGGGAAGCTTAACTTTGCTCGTGGCATTCGGCAAGGTCTCAATGACCGTGCCCTGGAATTCCATTACATCGTCTTTTGCCAAAATAATTCACTCCTTTGATCTTGGCATCACAATTCGGTTAAAATTTTAGCGCCGTCGCGAGTGATCGCAACTGTATTTTCATAGTGTGCGGAAAGGGATCCGTCCAGCGTTTTGACAGTCCAGCCGTCGTCCAGCTGATAGACTTCTTTCTTGCCGGCATTGATCATTGGCTCGATTGCCAAGGTCATACCTGCATAAAGTCTGGGACCTTTTCCCGCTACCCCGAAATTGGGTACATCGGGTGCTTCGTGGAGATTTTGACCGACGCCATGGCCGATATATTCCCTAACAACGGAAAAGCCTGCGCTCTCCGCCGTAGTCTGAACAGCCGCAGATATATCGCCCACGCGGTTGCCCTCACAAGCCTTGGCCAGCCCAGCATAAAAGCTGTCCTTTGTGACTTGAATGAGGCGCTCGGCTTCGGGTGTGATCTTGCCACAAGGAAAGGTACGTGCGCAATCTCCGTGAAAGCCATTCAGAAATGCGCCCACATCGATGGAAACGATGTCACCGTCCTTCAGCACCTGGTTTCCCGGTATTCCGTGGATCACCACATCACCTACGCTGATGCAGGAGCTTTTGGGAAAGCCAGCATATCCGAGAAAGGAAGGCGTGCCGCCGTGCTTTTCGATATACTTGCGGATTCTCAGATCGATCTCCCCCAGCGTTACGCCGGGAGCGATGATGCTTGCGCCCTCATAAAGGGCAGCTACGGTCAGCTTGCAGCTCTCCTGCATCAGTGCAAGCTGAGCGGAATTTTTCAGCCGTATCATACGCCCAGTCCCTCAAGGATCAGTTCCGTGATCTTTTCAGGAGTTTGGGTACCGTCCACTCTGCAGAGCTTCTTTTCGTAATATGCGATCAGAGGCTCGGTCTGCTCGTGGTATACCTCAAGGCGATGCAGTACGGTTTCGGGCTTGTCGTCGTCACGGATACAAAGCTCAGCCTTGCAATCGTCACAAACGCTCTCTTCCGCGGGTTTGTTATAGAGCACGTGATAGGTTCGCTGGCATTTGGGGCAAAATCTTCTGCCACCCATACGCCTTACGATATCATCGTCACTCACCTCGATGTCAACGACCCGGTCAATACCGATGCCGCTTTCATCCAGGAATTTTGCCTGTTCGATTGTTCGGGGAAAGCCATCCAGGATAAAACCGTTTGCACAGTCGGGATTTGCCAAGCGTTCCTTGACCATGGCGCAAACCAGATCGTCGGGAACCAGGGAACCCTTGTCGATGTAGCTCTTGAACTTGAGTCCGAGAGGCGCACCTTCCTTGATGGCCGTTCTTATAATGTCGCCGGTTGAAATTGCCGGAACCGCAAGGGCGGCGCTGATTCGCGCTGCCTGCGTTCCTTTTCCGGCACCGGGTGCTCCGAGGAAAATAAGTTTCATCAATGCTTACCTTTTTTTATCCGAGAAATCCTTTGTAGTGACGCATGGTGATCTGAGATTCCAGATCGCGAACCGTTTCCAGCGCAACGCCGACTACGATCAGCATGGAGGTACCACCAAAGGATACGCTTCCAAGATCAACCGCGCCGCCGGAGATCGCAAATGCCAGAGCATTTACTGCCATAGGCAGAACCGCGATCACAGCCAGGAAGAATGCACCGATGAGGGTGATCTTCTTCAAGGAGCTGGCGATAAAGTCACTGGTGGGCTTCCCGGGACGGAGACCGGGGATAAAGCCGCCGTTCTTCTTCAGGTTGTTCGCTACTTCAACGGGATTAAAGGAAATCGCCAGATAGAAGTAAGAGAACGCGATAATGAGAACGAGCTCGATGAGAATGTAAAAGATATTCTGAGTGCTGAACAGATTCAGGAATCCTGCCCAGAAAGAGCCTTCCTTCGGATCGGGGAAGAACATGGAGATGGTCGCAGGAAGCATGAGAATGCTGGATGCGAAGATGATGGGCATTACGCCGGACATGTTCAACTTGATGGGAAGGTGGGTGCCCTGACCGCCGTACATCTTACGGCCAACTACACGCTTTGCATACTGCACGGGGATCTTTCTTTCAGATTCGGTCATAAAGACGACGAAAGCAACGATCAGAACGGCAATTACTGCGAAAAGCAGGTAAATGAGAACCGTGGAGATCACGTCTACGAAGGTTCCTTCGCTCAGATTCAGAGTTTTTACGAAGCCGGTTACCATGGTGGGAAGAGATGCAATGATGTTGGCAAACAGGATCATGGAGATGCCGTTACCAATACCACTTTCATTGATCCTCTCAGCCAGCCACATAATAAGAGCTGCACCGGCACAATGACAGGCAATGATTACGATCGCCTTAAACCAGTTGGGATCTTCAATCGCGCTCATGCTCTTCAGGGTTACGTAGTAGCCGTAAGAAGTAAGCAGTGCGATTGCCACGGTGGCGTAGCGGGTAATCTGTGTCAGTTTCTTTTTGCCTTCTTCACCCTCTTTGCTCAGTCTTTCCAAAGCGGGGATCGCAATGGTAAGAAGCTGAATCACGATGGAAGAAGTAATGTAAGGGGATACAGAGAGTGCGAACAAGGTCGCTTGGGAAAAGGCAGAGCCGGACAGTATGTTGAGATACTGGAGCATTGTTCCTGCGGCCTCGGTATTGAACCACTCTTTGATGATTTCGGTGTCGATATAGGGTACCGGAAGAACACAACCGATACGGTAGATCACAACGATCATCAGCGTAAAGAGCATCTTTCTGCGAAGATCAGGGAGCTTCCAAGCGTTGACAAATGTTTTCAGCACTTTAGATCACCTCAACCGTTCCGCCGGCTGCTTCGATCTTAGCCTTTGCGGTTTCGGAAATCTTATGAGCCTTTACAGTAAGCTTTTTGGTAAGATTGCCGTTGCCGAGTACCTTCAGACCGTCGAGCGGCTTTGAGATAATATTTGCTTCCACAAGTGCAACCAGATCTACTACTGCGCCGTCTTCAAAGAACTTATCCAATACGGAAAGGTTCACGATAGCATAGTGAGTAGCGAATCTTTCGTTGTTAAAGCCACGCTTGGGAAGTCTTCTGTATGCAGGCATCTGACCGCCTTCGAAGCCGATGCGAACACCGCCGCCGGAGCGAGCCTGCTGACCCTTGTGACCGCGACCGCCGGTCTTGCCGTTGCCGGATCCGGGTCCTCTGCCCTTGCGCCATGCCTTTTTGGTGGGCACGGCAGGAGCCAATTCATGAAGCTTCATTGTATTTCCTCCTATTTCCTTAGGCGTTCTCGACGCGAACCATGTGCTTGATCACTTCGATTTTGCCCTTCACTGCAGCATTGTCTTCCTGAACGGTGTAATCGCCGATCTTCTTCAGGCCGAGAGAAGCAGCAGTCTTCTTCTGCTTTTCGAGTCTGCCGATAAGGCTTTTCTCGAGAGTAATTTTAAGAGCCATTGTTTCTCCTCCTCGTTCAGTTCAGAATTTCTTCGGGAGTCTTACCACGCATAGCTGCTACTTCCTGAGCGGAGCGGAGAGCGCGGAGACCTTCGAAGGTTGCCTTTACAACGTTGCCGGGGTTATTGGTACCCAGACACTTCGCACGGATATCGGAAATACCGGCAAGCTGCAGAACGCTCTTCACCTTGCCGCCGGCGATAATACCGGTACCCTTGGGGGCGGGCTTAAGAAGAACCTTACCTGCGCCGAAAATGCCGACGATCTCGTGGGGAATCGTGGTACCCTTCATGGAAACCTCGATCATATTTTTCTTTGCGTCCTCAACGCCCTTGCGGACTGCTTCGGGACGCTCGGAAGCCTTTCCGAGGCCGTAGCCTACGTGACCCTGTCCGTCGCCTACCACAACCAGAGCGGAGAACTTGCGGACACGACCGCCTTTTACGGTTTTGGAAACGCTTTTGGTGTAAACAACGTCTTCTCTCAGATCGAGAGTAGCCGCATCAATTTTCTGTGCCATATCATTTCCTCCCTTAGAATTTTAAACCAGCTTCGCGGGCACCTTCAGCAAGCTCCTGAACGCGTCCGTGGAAGATGTAACCGCCACGGTCGAATACCACCTCGGTGATACCCTTCTCAAGAGCAGCCTTAGCAACTGCCTGACCTACAAGCTTTGCGGCCTCTTTGTTGCCGCCGTACTGATTGAATTCCTTATCAAGAGAGGAAGCGGAGGCAAGAGTCTTGCCGTTTTCATCATCGATCACCTGAGCGTAGATGTTCTTCAGAGATCTGAAAACGCAAAGTCTCGGCTTCTGTGCAGTTCCGAAAATCTTTCCGCGAACTCTTTTATGTCTTTTAATACGCTTTTTGTTCGTATCAACGCGAGAAACCATACTATTCCACTCCTTTCCTTATTTGCCGGCCTTACCGGATTTGCGGCGAATGCGTTCGCCAACATACTTGATGCCCTTGCCCAGGTAGGGTTCGGGAGGACGCTTGCCTCTGAGCTCTGCAGCAACCTGACCAACTCTCTGCTTGTCGATACCAACTACGTTTACGTGGTTTGCATCAACAACCTCGAAGGTAATGCCTGCCTCTTCGGTCATAACTACGTCGTGGGAGTAACCAAGGTTCATTACGATCTGGTTTCCCTTCTTGGTTACACGGTAGCCGCCTTCACTGATCTCCAGCTCTTTCTTGTAGCCGTTGGTAACGCCTTCTACCATGTTTGCAACGAGAGTACGGGAAAGGCCGTGGAGGCTCTTTGCTTCCTTCTCATCGTTGGGACGCTTAACGAGAATCTCGTTTGCATTTACTTCAACCTGCATCAAAGGATGAATATCTCTGGTGAGAGTGCCCTTGGGTCCCTGTACGGTAACGGTGGAACCGTTTACGGTCACCTTTACGCCTGCGGGGATCGCGATGGGCTTAAGTCCGATTCTTGACATATTCTTTACCCTCCCTTACCAAACGAAAGCGAGCACTTCGCCGCCAACGTTTGCTTTTCTTGCAGCGCGGTCAGTCATAATGCCCTTGGAAGTGGAAACGATGGCAACACCGAGACCGTGCATAACCTGAGGGATCTCTTCGCAGCTAGCGTAGATACGAAGACCGGGCTTGGATACTCTGCGAATACCCTGAATAATACGCTGCTTGTTGGGACCGTACTTCAAGGTAACACGGATGATACCCTGGTTACCGTTGTCCACAACCTCAAAGCCTTTGATATAACCTTCGTCCAACAGGATCTGAGCGATCGCTCTCTTCATGTTGGAATTGGGGATGTCAACGCTCTCGTGCTTTGCAGCGTTTGCGTTTCTGATACGGGTGAGCATATCAGCAATTACATCTGAAATTTGCATTCTAATTTTTCCTCCTGATTGCATTTAGTTTGCGGCATTGCCGCACTTGAATACAGATTCTGCCTGGATTCTTACCAGCTTGCCTTTCTTACACCGGGGATCTGACCCTTGTAAGCCAGCTCGCGGAAGCAGATACGGCAGATACCGAATTTACGAAGATAAGCATGGGGACGGCCGCAGATCTTGCATCTGGTGTACTCTCTGGTAGAATACTTCTGCTTCTTCTGCTGCTTCAAGATCATTGCTTTCTTTGCCATTTTCTTATTCCTCCTTACCTTATCTTGCGAACGGTGCACCCATGAGAGACAGAAGCTTGCGAGCTTCCTCATCGGTGTTTGCGGTGGTTACGAACACGATATCCATACCGCGGATCTTATCGATCTTATCGTACTCGATTTCGGGGAAGATCAACTGCTCTTTGATACCGAGAGAGTAATTTCCGCGTCCGTCGAATGCGTCGGGGTTGATACCCTTGAAGTCACGAACTCTGGGAAGAGCCAGGTGGAACAGACGATCGATGAATTCGTACATAATGTCGCCGCGAAGGGTGACCTTAGCACCGATCTTCTGACCCTGACGGATCTTAAAGTTTGCAACGGACTTCTTTGCGTAGGTAGGAACTGCTTTCTGACCGGTGATGGCAGACAGATCGTCGATGATGTTATCGATAACCTTTGCATTTTCCTTTGCTTCGCCTGCGCCTACGTTTACCACGATCTTGTCGATCTTGGGAATCTGCATAACGCTCTTATACTTGAATTCCTCCATCAAAGCGGGAGCAACTTCATTGCGATAAAACTCTTTCATTTTAACCATTTCAGTATCCTCCCTTACAGCTCAGCGCCGCATTTCGCACAAACGCGGGTCTTCTTGCCGTCTTCTACTTTAACTTTGGTTCTGACACCCTTCTTGCACTTAGGGCAGTAGATGCTGACCTTGCATGCGTTGATGGGGGCCTCAGCCTTTACGATACCGCCGGTCTCGCCCTGCTTTCTGGGCTTCACGTGCTTGGTTACCATATTGATGCCTTCAACGATTACCTTGCCTTCTTTGGGGCTTACTTCAAGAACCTTACCGGTCTTTACTTCGCCGGGCTTCTCGAACTTGTTGGAATAGCTGCCGACATTCAAAACGACCGTATCGCCTTTTTTAATGTGAAGCTTGTTACTCATATTCTTAGGCGTGCTGCCTACAATCCGTCGTTTGAGGATTGCTCAGCACTTGTCTCCTTTCAGTATGTTACATTCAGTGGGACAAGGCTCAGAGTACTTCGGGAGCGAGGGAGAGGATCTTCAGATAATCTCTGTCACGAAGCTCTCTTGCAACCGGTCCGAAAATACGGGTTCCCCTGGGGTTCTTGTCTCCTTTGATGATGACTGCTGCATTCTCGTCGAATCTTACGTAAGATCCGTCGCTTCTGCGGGTGGGTTGTACGGTTCTGACAACAACTGCTTTCACAACGTCGCCCTTCTTAACCATACCGCCGGGAGCCGCCTTCTTCACTGCACAAACGACAACGTCGCCGATTGCAGCATAGCGTCTGCCGGTACCGCCCAGTACGCGGATGCAAAGCAGTTCTTTTGCGCCGGGGTTGTCGGCGACTTTCATTCTGCTTTCTTGCTGAATCACTTTTCGTTACCTCCTGGTCGGATTATTTCGCCTTTTCGATGATTCTTACAAGGCGCCATCTCTTATTCTTGGAAAGGGGTCTGGTTTCCATGATCTCAACCTTATCGCCTACACCGCACTCATTGTTCTCATCGTGAGCCATAAACTTTACGGTCTTCTTGATGATCTTGCTGTAGAGGGGGTGCTTTACGTTGTCCTCAATGGCAACAACGATGGTCTTATCGGTTGCGTTGGAGACTACCTTTCCTACACGGGTCTTTCTCAGGTTTCTTTCCATGTTACTCAATCTCCTTTACTTACTGTGCGGAGTTATCAGCCTTGAGCTCATTCTCACGGATTACGGTCATGATGCGGGCAATGGTCTTGCGCGCCTCTACGATCTTCTGAGGATTCTCAAGCTGGTTGATGGCGTGCTGGAAGCGGAGGTTGAAAAGTTCTTCTTTCTTTGCAACAAGCTCTGCATTCAACTCGTCAATAGTCATTTCTCTGATTTCGCTTAATTTCATCACAGTGTATCCTCCTTGGTCACGAATTTACACTTGATAGGCAGCTTGTGAGATGCGAGACGCATTGCTTCCTTAGCAACCTCTTCGCTGATACCGTCCATCTCGAACATCACTCTGCCGGGCTTAACAACCGCAACCCAATACTCGGGAGAACCCTTACCGGAACCCATTCGGGTTTCAGCAGGCTTTTCTGTGATGGGTTTGTCGGGGAAAATTTTGATCCATACCTGACCGCCACGCTTGATATAACGGGTCATGGCAATACGGGCAGCTTCGATCTGGTTGCTGGTAACCCAAGCGGGCTCCATAGCCATCAAACCGTAGGTACCATTGGTAACCTTGTTGCCACGATATGCCTTACCGGTCAATCTTCCACGGTGAACGCGGCGATACTTGACTCTCTTAGGCATTAACATTTCTGCGTCCTCCTTCTCTGGAAGAATTGTTGTTGAATCTGCGATCGCCTCTACGCTCGCCGGGCTTTCTGTCGCCACGGGGACGGCGGTCGGGACGATTGTCCTGTCTTCTGGGGTTGGTGCGGTTTACGGTCTGAAGAACCTCGCCTCTGTAGATCCAGATCTTAACGCCAACCTTACCGTAAGTGGTATTTGCTTCGGCAAAGCCGTAGTCAATGTCAGCGCGGATGGTCTGCAGCGGGATGGTACCTTCGTGGTAATGCTCGGTACGTGCGATTTCTGCACCGCCGATACGGCCGGAGCCGCATACCTTGATACCGCGTGCGCCCAGGCGCATGGTTCTGCCGATGGCAAGCTTCACTGCTCTGCGGAAGGAAATTCTTCTTTCCAGCTGACCTGCAATGTTCTCAGCAACCAGCTGTGCATTCAGGTCGGGGAGCTTCACTTCTGCTACGTTAACTGCAACAGACTTGCCCAGCATCTTTTCAAGCTCTGCACGGAGCTTTTCGATTTCTGCGCCGCCGCGGCCAATGATGATACCGGGCTTTGCACAATGAATGGTAACGCGAACCTTGGAAACGGTTCTTTCGATTTCGATCTTGGGAACGCCTGCAGCCTGCAGCTTTTCCTTCAGATACTTTCTAAGTTTGTAGTCGGAAACAAGAGTGTCGCCGAAATCTTCATCCTTAGCAAACCATCTGGAATCCCAATCCTTGATGACACCGACACGAAGGCCGTGAGGATTTACTTTCTGTCCCATCTCTTAATTTCCTCCTTTCTCTTCTACTGCGATGGTGATGTGAGAAGCTCTCTTATAGATGCGGAATGCTCTGCCCTGTGCTCTGGGCTGAATTCTCTTCAGCGTGGTACCGGGAGTTGCGTAGCACTCAGCAACAAAAAGCTTTTCTTTATCCATCTGGAAATTGTTTTCGGCGTTTGCAATCGCCTCATTCAAAATCTTCAAAATAGGTTCTGCGGCACTCTTGGTAGTGTTCTTCAGAATTCCCTTTGCCAATTCAGCGTCCTTGCCTCTGATGAGGTCGAGAACGATCTGAACCTTTCTCGGAGAAATCCGAACTTCATTTCTGTGTGCCACGGCTCTTTTCTTTGCCGTTTCGTTCATTTGTCAGTTTCCTCCTTTAAGATTAGCTGTTAGCGGTCTTAGAGCCGGAATGGCCCTTGAAGGTGCGGGTGAGAGCAAACTCGCCCAGCTTGTGGCCGACCATATCCTCGGTAACGTATACCGGAACATGCTTTCTGCCATCGTAAACAGCAATGGTGTGACCGATGAATTCGGGGAAGATGGTGGAAGAACGGGACCAGGTCTTAACAACCTTCTTTTCGTTCTTGTTGTTCATCTCAACGATTGCTGCAAAAAGTTTCTCTTGGACGAAAGGTCCTTTCTTAATGCTTCTAGACATAATTACCTATCTCCTCTCTCAGCGATCGTTCTTGCGCTTCACAATAAACTTATTGGTACGCGCCTTCTTGTTTCTGGTCTTGTAACCCATGGTGGGCTTGCCCCAAGGAGTAACGGGAGTGGGACGACCGATGGGAGAACGACCTTCACCACCACCGTGGGGGTGATCGCAGGGGTTCATTACGGAACCGCGTACGGTAGGACGGATACCCATATGTCTGGTCTTACCTGCCTTACCAACCTTAACGTTCTCGTGCTCGATGTTACCAACCTGACCAATGGTAGCCATACAGTCAAGACGAACAAGTCTTACTTCGGAAGAAGGAAGTCTTACCTGAGCCATACCGTTTTCCTTTGCCATGAGCTGAGCCATAGCACCTGCGGTACGAACCAGCTGAGCACCTCTGCCGGGGTAAAGCTCGATGTTGTGGATCATGGTACCTACGGGGATGTTTGCGATGGGAAGTGCATTACCTGCCTTGATATCCGCATCAGCACCTGCAGCGATCTTATCGCCAACCTTCAGTTCCACGGGAGCGATGATGTAGCTCTTCTTACCGTCCTCATACTGGATGAGAGCGATGTTTGCGGTTCTGTTGGGATCGTACTCCAGCGCGATTACGGTTGCAACACCTTCGGTCTGACGCTTGAAGTCGATGATTCTGTACTTTCTTCTGTTTCCACCGCCGTGGTGACGAACGGTGATGCGGCCCATGTTGTTACGGCCGGAATGCTTCTTAAGGGGAGCGAGAAGGCTCTTCTCGGGTGCCTTCTTGGTGAGCATGGAGTAATCCTGCACGCTCATATTTCTTCTACCGGGGGTAGTAGGCTTATATACCTTTACAGCCATTGTACTTTACCTCCTTACATCATACCATCGAAGAACTCGATGGTCTTGGAGTTTTCGGTCAAGGTAACGATGGCCTTTTTCCATTCGCCGGTCTTACCAACGTGGTAGCCCATTCTCTTGGACTTTGCCTTCATAGAAACAGTGTTTACTGCTTCAACTTCTACCTTGAACAGTTCTTCAACCGCACGAGCGATCTCGATCTTGGTTGCGTCGCTTGCAACGCGGAAGGTGTACTTCTTCTGGGTTGCAGTTGCAGTCATGGAAGCCTCGGTGATTACGGGCTTCAGGATAATATCGTAAGCGGTCTTCATGCCTTGTATACCTCCTCCATTACTTCAACGGATTCCTTGGAGATCACGAGCTTTCTGTGGTTGAGGATCTGGTATACGTTGAGGTTGTTTGCCTGGCAGGTGGTAGCGCCGGGGATGTTGGCAAAGCTCTTAATGGTCATTTTGTCAACTTCGGGAAGTACCACGAGGGGCTTTCTCTCAGCGTCGAGTGCACGGAGCATTTCAGCCATGGGACGAGTCTTGAACTCGGTAGCCTTCAGGCCTTCAACTACGAGGATCTCGTTATCTGCAAGTTTTGCGGAGAGCGCGCTCTTGAGAGCGATTCTCTTCACCTTCTTGTTCACGCTGACTTGGAAGGTGCGGGGCTTGGGTCCCAAAGCAATACCGCCGTGGGTCCACTGAGGAGAACGGGTGGAACCCTGACGAGCTCTGCCGGTACCCTTCTGCTTCCAGGGTTTCTTACCGCCGCCGGATACTTCGCTGCGGGTCTTGGTAGACTGAGTACCCTGTCTTTGATTGATCAGATATGCGCGGACAACGCTGTGCAATACGCTCTTGTTTACCTCAGCGCCGAAGAGCTCCTCGGAAAGGGCGATTTCACCGGTAACCTGTCCTGCCATATCATAAACTTTTACGTTAGGCATTTATTTTTCTCCCTTCTCTTGGATTAAGCTTTTACGCTGTCACGGATGAACACGATGCCGTTCTTTGCACCGGGGATGGCGCCGCGAACTGCGATAATGTTCTTTTCCGCATCAATTTTAACAACCTTGAGGTTGAGGATGGTAACCTGTTCGTTACCGTACTGACCTGCCATCTTCTTGTTCTTGAAGATTCTGGCGGGGTCGATAACACCCATAGAACCGGACTGACGGTGAACGGGGCCGGTACCGTGGGTCATACGAAGGCGATGCAGGTTCCATCTCTTGATGGCACCGGTGTAACCGTGACCCTTGGTGATACCGGTTACATCTACGCTTTCGCCTTCTGCGAAGATCTCAGCGGTGATAACGTCGCCTACGTTCTTTTCCTCTGCGTTCTCAAGACGGAACTCCTTGAGGTACTTCTTGTAAACAACGCCGCTCTTCTTGAAATGTCCCTTTACGGGGTTGGTCAGCTTTCTTTCTGCGATGTCGGAAAAACCGAGCTGAAGTGCGCTGTAACCGTCCTTGTCCATGGTTTTCTTCTGAACTACTGCACAGGGACCGGCCTCGATCAAAGTAACGGGGATAACAGCACCGTTTTCAGTAAAGATCTGGGTCATTCCGATTTTCTTACCAATGATTGCTTTCTTCATTTTTTCCTCCTAAAAACATGTTATTGGTTGAACTTTGTCCAACATGACTCGTTTTCGGGTCAGTGGGGATGGCGATTACTCGAATCTGTATTCAAGTTCTACGCCGGCGGGGAGCTCGATCGACATCAACGCGTCTACAGTTGCCTTAGAAGGGTTGAGAACGTCGATGAGTCTCTTGTGGGTGCGAAGCTCGAACTGCTCACGGGAGTCCTTGTACTTGTGAACTGCACGCAAGATGGTCACGATCTCTTTTTCAGTGGGCAGCGGGATGGGACCCGATACCTTAGAACCCTGACGCTTTGCAGTTTCCACAATCTTCTCCGCACTCTGGTCGATGATCGTGTGATCATAGGCCTTCAGTCTGATGCGAATCTTTTCGTTCTTTGCCATTTTTTGCCTCCTTAAAATATTTGCTTACCCGCAAGTGGTAGCATGATTTGCTTTGACGGGAAGCGCAATTTTGCACTGTATACGCCCTCGGGTGTTTCTTTTTTCCCTCAGTAAACGACTCCGCCTCAGGCGGATGCCTCAGGCGGAGAAAGCAGCACAAGCTTGCTTTCGCCCGATCAACCGGACATACTCCACGGAAAAACCTGCGTTTTCGCAGCAACCTCCCGCTTCTCAGCACATCAAAGCAAAGTTTATTATAAGGATAATACCGAAAAAATGCAATAGATGCTTCCGTGAATTCAAAAAATATTTACATTTTTTACCCATAAAATAAGATTTTTTCCTAAAATTATTCGACTTTTCACTCCATAATAATAAAAAATGCTCAGTTTCGGAGGTAAAAAATGAAAAAAACTTATATATATCCCCTTTGTTTTGCAATCGGAAGCGCGATCTACCCTCTGATTGAGATCCTTTTCCGAGGGTACACGCATTTTTCCATGAGTATTTTAGGCGGAATCTGTCTTTGCGCCATCTATTTCGTCCACTCTTCCCTGGGAAAGGGGAAGCTTCTCCTCAAAGCACTGCTTTCTTCGGTGATCATTACCCAATTGGAATTCATTTGCGGGATCATCGTCAATCACGCTCTGGCTCTTTCGGTGTGGGATTACTCAAATCGCCCCTTCAACCTCGCCGGGCAGATCTGTCCTCTATTCAGCTTCTTCTGGTTCCTTTTGAGTTTGGTTGCGCACTTTCTACTTTCTTTCGAGCACCCTACTTTCTTTCGAGAAAGAAAGTAGCACTCCTTGATACCGTGGTTCTGCCTACGACATTCGTCTTGGCACAACCGGGTATCGGCGGTCGAAAACCATCGAAAAAGAGATAACATCTCTTTTTCTCGATTTCCGCAAAGAAAGCTTCACTCATAATAACTTATATATTATAACCTATATATTAT
>JAZPZL010000123.1:0-9987 GCA_045544655.1 Eubacteriales bacterium | reverse complement strand
GCTCCTCTACCACGTAAAGCTTCTTCACCTTTGCGGCAAAGGCGCGGATCTTTTCATCGGGCATGGGCCAGATCATACCCAGCTTGAGAACGGGATGCTTGTCACCGAATACCTCGCGCACGTACTGATAGGAGGTGGAGGAGGTGATAAAGCCCATGGAATCATCCTCACCCTCGGTAAGGGTGTTGATGGGATCGGTCTCTGCAAGAGAAACCAGCTTACGGGTCCTCTCTTCCACGAAGGGGTGACGGCGCTTGGCGTTGCCGGGCATCATAATATACTTCTGAGGATTCTTCTCGTAGCTCTTTTCGCAGGTGATGCGCTCACTTTCCTCCACAATGCTCTGAGAGTGGGAAACGCGGGTGCACATTTTGAGAAGCACGGGCGTATCAAATTCCTCGGAGATCTCGTAGGCGCGCTTCACGAAGGCGATGGCCTCGGCGGAATCCGCAGGCTCCAGCATAGGGATCTTGGAGGCACGGGCATAATGACGGGAATCCTGCTCGTTCTGAGAGGAGTGCATTCCCGCGTCGTCTGCCACGCCGATGATCATACCGGCGTTGACACCGGTGTAGGAAATGGTGAAGAGGGGGTCTGCGGCAACGTTGAGACCCACGTGCTTCATACCGCAAAAGCTTCTTTTTCCTGCAACGCAGGCACCGAATGCAGACTCCATTGCCACCTTTTCATTGGGCGCCCATTCCGCATAAACCTCGGGAAAGCGGGCAACCGCCTCGGTGATCTCGGTACTGGGAGTGCCGGGATAACTGGATACAAAGCTGCAGCCTGCCTCGTAAAGACCGCGGGCAACCGCTTCATTTCCAAGCATCAATTTTTTCATAGTAAATTACCTCTGATTTTATTTTAAAAATGTGTGAAACATCCAATGATCAGCTGTTGATCTGTGCCTCTACCAGACTTCCCTTGCAGTATTTCTGGCGAAGGGCGGGCTTTTCGATCTTGCCGGTAGGATTGCGGGGGACCTTGTCGAAGAAGATCTTCTTCGGTCTCTTATAACGGGGCATACCCTCGCAGAAGGTATTGATCTCCTCCTCGGTGACGCTCACCCCTTCCTTTGCCTCAATGATGGCAACGGCGATCTCTCCCAGTCTTGCATCGGGAAGACCGATCACGGCAACGTCCTTGATCTTATCGTAAGCGCGGAGGAAATCCTCGATCTGTACGGGATACAGATTCTCACCGCCGGAAATGACCACGTCCTTCTTGCGGTCTACCAGGTAGATAAAGCCGTCCTCGTCCTCCTTTGCCATATCACCGGTAAAGAGCCAGCCGTCGCGGAGGACCTCGTTCGTAGCTTCTTCGTTCTTGTAGTAGCACAGCATCACGCCGGGTCCCTTAACGCAAAGCTCACCCACCTCACCGGGGCGAACCTCGTTTCCGGCAACGTCCACGATCTTGGTTTCCCAAAGATAGCCCGCTTTACCGATGGCGCCCACCTTATGTACGTTTTCCACACCCAGATGCACGCAACCGGGACCGATGGACTCGGAAAGACCGTAGTTGGTATCGTACTGGTGGTGCGGGAACAGCTTCAGCCAACGATGGATCAGGCTGGGGGGAACGGGCTGCGCGCCGATGTGCATCAAGCGCCAGGAATCCAGCAAATAATCCTCAATTCTTACTCTGCCGCTATCCACCGCGTCCAGAAGATCCTGCGCCCACGGAACGAGAAGCCACACGATGGTACACTTTTCCTCGGTCACGGCACGGAGGATCCACTCCGGCTTTACACCGCGGAGCAATACTGCGCGGCTGCCTGCCAGAAGAGAACCGAACCAGTGCATTTTCGCGCCGGTATGGTACAGGGGGGGAATGCAGAGAAATACGTCGTCACGGCTCTGTCCGTGGTGATTCTGCTCGGTTTGGCAGGAGGATACCAGGGACAAATGATCGTGAAGGATCGCCTTGGGAAAGCCCGTGGTGCCGCTGGAAAAATAAATGGCGGCATCGTCACTGTCCTCCAGCTTTACGGGAGGAGCGGAGGAGGAGCAAAAGCCCATCAGTCTGAGGCAGTCCTCGGAATAAGCGGGAACGCTTTTTCCTATGTAGAAAAAGGTCTTCACCCCGGACATTTCTTTCACGATGGGATCGATTCTGGATACGAATTCGGGACCGAATACCAAAACGGAAACGTCCGCCAGATCCGAGCAATACTTGATCTCATCTCCGGAATAACGGAAGTTCATCGGAACGGCGATACAGCCCGCCTTGAGAATACCGAAGTAAATGGGAAGCCACTCCAGACAGTTCATCAAAAGAATGGCGACCTTGGTTCCGCGCTCGTAGCCGCGGCTGAGCAAAAGGTTGGCAAAGCGGTTGGCTCTGCGGTCAAAATCCCGCCAGGAAAGCTCTCTTCTGTAGGGCGCGTCAGCGGCACTTTCAATGAGCTGATACTCTCTCCAGGTAACGCTCTTGTCCCGTTCCTCGCTGGGGTTCAGCTCCACCAGCGCACATTCCTGACCGTAAAGTCTGGCGTTGCGCTCCAAAAAATCTGTGATCGGCATAAAAAAACTCCTTTCGGTAACAAAAAACGCCCACCTGCCAAAAGGCAAGAGGGCGAAGATCGCGGTACCACCTCAAATTCACCGCCAAAAGGCGGCCTTACGGGGAAAATCCCTCACGCGATATCGGGCGCACCCGTCCTTCCCTACTCTCTGTTCGGGAAAGCCGCTCGGGAGTGAATTCCGCATTCCGCTTCCTGATGCCTTGCACCCGCCGGCATCTCTCTGAAAAGAAGGTGGGAACCGTACTTGTCTCCGTCCTTGCGTTCTTTTTTGAATAGATAGACGTATTTTATCACCTTCTCCATCCAAAGTCAATGAAAAAACGGAAAAACTGCAGTTTTTTTCTCGAAAAAAAGCAGGAAAATCCATCAAAAATCGGAAAATTTGTTAAAAGACTCCGCTTTTCCTTTACAAAAAGGAACTTTCATCTTATAATAGCGGTTGTATGCTATAAAATGTAAATTGAGGTTTCATTATGCTATTCAACTTAGAAGTCTGTCTGCTGACGGTACAAAAGGTAGCCTTTCTCCTGACCGTCATTTTCATCGGCTACGTTATGCGCCGCAGCGGTAAGGCAGAGCATAAGGCGGCTCAGGTGCTTTCCATCCTGACCACGCACATTTTCTCCCCCTGCTATACCCTCAAGACCCTGCCCAAAAACTTTACGGTAGAGAACCTTGGCTCCAACCTTGCGGTTCTGGGTCTTTCCTGCTTCCTCCTGTTTTTGATCATTTGTCTGTCCCGTTTTTTGGCAAAAAAGATCGGCAGAACGGATTTTGAGACCCGAAGCCTGACCTACGTATTCGCCTTTGCCAATACCGGCTACTTCGGCTACCCCGTGATCGAAGGCGTATTCGGAGAAGCGGTGCTGAGCCAGTTTATGGTTTTCTGCATCCCCTTCAACATTGCCCTTGGCAGCTACGGCTACGGTCTGTTTATGTCCGACGGACAAAAAATCAACTGGAAAAAGGCCTTCACCTCTCCCGTTATGTTCGGCTATTACGGCGGTATCATCCTCGGTCTGTCCGGGATCCCCCTCGGAGGCTTTATCACAGATACCCTCTCGGGACTGGGCGCTTGTATGAGCCCCGCCTCCATGCTTTCCGCAGGAATCGTTTTGGGGTCTCTGAGCGCAAAGAAGCTGCTCTCCGGAATTCGTCCCTACGTTTACAGCCTGATCCGTCTGGTAGGCATCCCCATGCTGTTTGGAGTTCCCCTGTTTTTTGTGGTACACCTTCTCAAGCTGGACGGCATCTTTTTGATCCTCCCCATCGCGGCGATCGCTCTGCCCGTGGGACTGAATACCGTGGTGTATCCCGAAAGCTTCGGTCACGATGCTTCGGAAAATGCAAAGCTTTGCTTCGTATCCTTTGTGATGTCTATTCTGACCTTGCCCATCGTCTTTTCCCTGGTATCGACGGTCGGTCTGTAATCTAATTTTGGAGGAACATTATGGGATTTGTAAAAACCCCCGTAAAGGGAATGAACGATTTTCTGCCCCGTGATATGGAGCTCCGTCAAAAGGCGCTTTCCATGATTCGGGAAACCTACGCTGCCTTCGGCTTCCGTGAGATCGAAACTCCTTGTATGGAGCATATTGAGAATCTGACGGGCAAACAGGGCGGTGAAAACGAAAAGCTGATCTTTAAGGTACTCAAGCGCGGTGCCGCGCTTTCCCGCGCGCTGGAAAAGGGTGACGAGCTTGCCGACAGCGGTATGCGCTACGACCTGACCCTGCCCCTCTCCCGCTTCTACGCGGCAAACTCTGCAACCCTCCCCTCTCCCTTCAAGGCACTGCAGATCGGTAACGTATGGCGTGCCGACCAGCCTCAGAAGGGCAGATTCCGCCAGTTCACCCAGTGTGATATTGATATTCTGGGAGACGCTTCCATTCTGGCGGAGATTGAGCTGATCGGTGCGACCGGCAATATGCTGGCAAAGCTTCTGGCAGGTACCGGCATCGGCGGCTTTACCATTCACGTCAACGACAGACGGATCCTGCGCGCTATGGCGCTTTCCGTGGGCTTCCCCGAGGAAAAGCTGGAAAACGTCTTCATCATCCTGGACAAGCTGGATAAGATCGGCACCGAGGGCGTAAAGGCTGAGCTTCTCGCAGAGGGGCTGGAGGAAAAGGCTGTAGACGCCTACACCGCCATTTTTGAAAACGACTCCGGCGTTTCCGTTTGTGAATTCTGCTCCTTCCTTTCCGAGGAATTTTTGGACAAAAAGGTTCCCGAAGGGCTGGATACCATTCTCGCCTGCGTCTCCAAGACTCTGGACGGCACGGCAAAGCTGAAGTTCGATCCCACCCTGGTACGCGGTATGGGCTACTATACCGGCACCATTTTCGAGGTCAAGCTGGATGAATACAACTTCTCCATTGCAGGCGGCGGCAGATACGACGAAATGATCGGCAAATTCTCCGGTCAGTCCGTTCCCGCTTGCGGCTTCTCCATCGGCTTTGAGCGCATCATCACCATCCTCCGTGACCACCCCGTGAAGGAAGAAACGGACGGCGGAAAGATCGCCTTTTTGGTTGCGGGCGGTATGAGCGAAGAAAAGCTGCAGGAGATCTTCCTGAAAGCCGCTGACCTGCGCGCCGAAGGAAAGACCGTTACCGTGCTTCCTCTGAAGAAGAACGCCAAATTCCAGATCGACCGCTTGATGGAAGACGGCTTTGAAAAGATCGAACGCATCTACAACGACTGAAATCGGTGACAATGATGGATCAAATTAAAAATAAAATCGGCTTTATCTGTGATATGGACGGCGTGATCTACCACGGAAGCCGCATTCTGGACGGAGTCCCCGAGTTTTTGAATTGGATGATCGACTCCGGAAAAAAATTCGTATTCCTGACCAACAGTGCCGAGCGCACGCCCCACGAATTGAGTATGAAGCTGGGGAGAATGGGACTGGATATTTCCCCCGACCATTTTTACACCAGCGCGATGGCAACTGCGGAATTTTTAAGCAGTCAAAAGCCGGACAGCACCGCTTACGTCATCGGCGAAGCGGCGTTGACCAAGGCACTCTACGACCGCAAGATCTATATGAACGACGTCAATCCCGATTACGTAGTGGTAGGCGAGACTCGCTCCTACAACTTTGAGAAGATCGAGAAGGCCATTGACCTGGTTCTCAAGGGCGCAAAGCTCATCGGAACCAATCCGGATATCACCGGTCCCACCGAGCGGGGAATTATGCCCGCTACCGGCTCTCTCATCGCCCCCATTGAGATCGCCACGGGGAGAAAGGCGTATTTCGTAGGAAAGCCCAACCCCCTGATGCTGCGCCACGGCTTGAAAAAGCTGGATTGCCACAGTGCGGACATCGCCTTCATCGGTGACCGTATGGATACGGATATCATCGCGGGCATCGAATCCAACGTGGATACGGTGCTGGTGCTTTCCGGTGTCACCTCAATGGAGGACATCGACCGTTTCCCCTATCGACCCAAGTATATTCTGAACAGCGTCAAGGATCTGGTAGAATAGAGTTTTTTTCATAGAAAAAGGGATGCCCTCGCGGAGGGCATCCCTTCTTTTTAAGCTTCCTTCTTTTCTTCTTTTTTCTCTTTCTTTTTCTCTTTGTCCTTGGTCTTTTCCTTCTTTTCCTTCGCCTTTTCTTCCATCGGCTCCTTGGGTGCAAAGGCTGCGGAAACGAAGGTGCTCTTTGCATACAAAATAGCGGAAAAAGCGTCACAGCAGGTACGGACCACACGGGCGCACTTTCCCTTTTCGGCAAGGGTGGGACGCTCGGTCTCCGCAAACAGACGGTCAAGGGACAGATTCAATTCCCGTGAAAAGAAATTGAAAGAGGCTTCTTCACCCAATTCCTGCACCAAATGATCCAAAAGGGTACTGATATCGGAAAGCTGCATAAAGCGCTTCAGGATCGAGATCATAAACAGATACGACAAATGCTTTTTCCCGTAGCGCTTGTTCTCGGGGGGAGGAAGCAGACGCTGCTTTACGTAATTGTTGATCATCGTAGAGGTGATGCACTTTTCCTCCTCGGGAAAAAAGGGAGCAAGATAGCGCTCCAGAACGCTGATGACCTGATCCATATATAGCTCAATATCGGGAAAATCCGTCCAGGCAGGACAAGAAAAATTTCGCTTTTTTTCTTTCGTCACGATCTTTCTCCTTGCATTGTTTTTTCTTCTGTGTTATAATGCATTATATCATATCATCTTGGAGTAGTCAAGATTCGAAAACGAAAAGTTTTTCTAAAAAATATCTTGACATCGGTCGCAATAACTGATAATATAGTATCGAAAACTAGATGAAATGAAAGGAGCCGTTATGGCAAAATTCAAGGCAACCCCTCTCAACGAGGTATCAAAAATCGAAAGAATCGTAGACATTCTCACCCAGGCAGAAACGGAATGCCCCGAGAAGATCGCTTACCGCTACAGAAACGCAAAGCAGGAGATCGTTGACGTCACCTACAAGACCTTCGGCGAAGACGTAAGAGCATTGGGTTCCGCTTTGTCCGATCTGGGCGTTGACAAGGAGCATATCTCCATCGTTGCGGAAAACAGCTACAACTGGATCAACGTTTACCTGTCCGTTCTTTGCTCCCGCGGCGTATACCTGCCCGTAGACAAGGAACTGCCCCCCGAGGATATGTTTTACGTATTGACCAACGGTGACGCAAAGGTACTCTTTTATTCCAAGCGTTTTGAGAAGCTGTTTCAGGAGAAGCGGGCAGAGCTTCCCTCCGTTCAGTATTTCATCGGCTTTGACCGCGAAGAGGACGAGGGCGAATTCCTTTCCTTCAAAAAGCTGATGGAAAAGGGCAGAGCGCTTCTGGCAGAGGGCTACACCGAGTACACCTCCAATATGACCTCCTCCGATCCCGAGGCTCTCAAGCTTTTGGTCTACACCTCCGGTACCACCGGCATTGCAAAGGGCGTTATGCTCTCCGAGAAGAACCTGGTTTGCGAGGTTTATCACGGACTGCAGGTGGCAGATATTCTCACCGTAGGTCTCTCCGTGCTCCCCTATCACCACACCTACGAAGCAGTAGTCGGCATTCTGGTTTATCTGCACCGTCACGCAGTGACCTGCATCAACGATTCTCTGGCAGCCATTCTGAAGAATCTGAAGACCTATCAGCCTGACTTCATCTACCTGGTACCCGCCTTCCTGGAAATGTTCTACAAGAAGATCCGCGCCAATATGGAAGAAAAGGGAAAGTGGGAGACCTTCCGGAAGGGTGCCAAGATCTCCAACCTTCTCCTGAAACTGGGCATCGACGTGAGAAGAAAGCTGTTCAAGGAGCTTCACGAGGTGTTCGGCGGAAATCTCCGCTTGATGGTAGTTGGCGCCGCTCCCCTGAGAAGCGAGGTCATCAACTTCTTTGAGACCGTAGGCATCACCGTTTGCCAGGGCTACGGCATTACCGAATGCTCTCCTCTGGTCAGCGTAAACCGCAACAACAAATATGCCGATCCCGAAACCGTAGGTATGCCCCTCCCCTGTCTGGAGGTCAGAATCGACAATCCCGCTGAGGACGGAACGGGTGAGATCTGCGTTAAGGGTAAGACCGTTATGCTCGGCTACTACAAGAACGAGGAAGAGACCCGCCGCGTTATGGTGGACGGCTGGTTCCACACCGGTGACCTGGGTAAGATCGACGAGAGAGGCTATCTCTCCATCACCGGTCGTTGCAAGAACCTGATCGTTCTGGACAACGGTAAGAACGTTTACCCCGAAGAAATTGAAAATTACGTTATGCTCATCCCCTACGTGGCTGAGGTCATCGTCAAGGGCGTAAAGGACGACAACGACAAGACCGTTCTTCTGGCAGAGGTATTCCTGAACAAGGATAAGGTCAAGGAGATGGAGAAGGAGCCTGACGAAGCACAGCTTCTCACCGATATCCGCATCCAGACAGCCGCTCTTCCCATGTACAAGCAGGTCACCAAGATCAAGATCCGCGATACGGAATTTGAAAAGACCACCACCAAGAAGATCCGCAGAGTATAAACTTCAAAAGGAAGCCGAAATCGGCTTCCTTTTTATATTTCCGGCGGATATCCTCTCAAAGAAGAAAAAAGGGCTTCAAAAAAATAACGGCAAAGAAAAATCTTTGCCGTTATCGGTATATTACTTTGCCGTGAATTCTTCCGATTCAGAGCCTACCGTGATCGTGTAGGTCTCGCCGGAGACTATATCCGGACTGCTGAGGATCACGACTTCAAAAGACAATTCCGGAGCATACTCGATAATTGCCTTGCCGCTTTTGTCTTTTAGCAGGATCTTTGTCCCTGCGCCTTGGTTTCCAACGCTGACCGCAACAACGCCTTGCTCGGAATCACTGAAGGATTGTGCCATACCGGAAGCCCCCGTTCCGATAAACGTGCCACCCGTAATCGTTGCGCTTCTGTCGTAATCAAGGGTAGCGGTATCGCCTCGTGTAGGACCCGTTACAACAGTGTATCCGCCGGTTATTGCAAGCGAACCGTTTGCATCAATTCCGTCACCGGATGCTTTCACGTAAAGCTTTCCGCCGGAGATCACAATACTGCCGTTGCCTGCGGACATTCCGCCTCCCATTCCTCCGCGACCGCCGCCGAACATTCCATCTCTGCCACCGATCATCCCGCTGGAATCTGTTCCGCCGGCAGCATTAAGCCCGTCATCACTTGCAACGATCTCAAACTCTCCCCCCTTAACGTCAATGCTGAGCGCTTCCAAGCCCTCATAGCTTTCGGTAATTTTGAACGTACCTGCCGTTACCGCAAGGGTTTCTTCAGCGTGGATGGCATCGTCACCGGATGCAATCTCAAACGCTCCGCCGTTTATGAGAACGGATACGTCCGAATGAACGGAGTCATCGGCAGAATCGATCTGAAAGGAACCGCCGCTGATCAAAAGACTGTTGGCAGCCTTGATCCCCTTCATACTCGTACTGCTTTCTTCAGTGGTTTTGATTGAGGTTTGCAAGCTGCCGGGCCGCATCCCACCGCGACCGCCTCCCTTAAAGCCCCCGTAGTTTTCGGAGGATGCGTTAGATCCGTTTTTACTGCCTCCTCCCGTAAGAAGATCAAAGGTGCCGTTTTCAATCTGCACGTAAGCGCCGGCAGAGATGCCATCCCCCTCAGCTTCAATATTCATCGTACCGCCCCCGATAAAAACAAAGCCGAGGGAGGCATCATCGGAGTTTTCAGAGTGGATCCCGTCTTTTCCCGCATCAACGGTAAACCGCGTTGATCCGGAGATCCGCACGCTATCGTTGGCATCTATCCCGTGGAATGCGGAGTTTACGGTATAAGTTCCGCCTGTAAACACAAGGTCGTCCTTGCAGACGATGCCGTGGCCTGCGCTTGACAAAACGGTAAGCTTTCCGCCGCCGTTAAAGGTCAAATCTTCCTTGGAAAATACGGCGCCGTCTATATTGGTTTCCTCAGTGTTTTCAAAGCTTCCGCCGTTTTGCAGGGTGCTTTCTCCCT